>NZ_WVUH01000019.1 GCF_017614955.1 Micromonospora echinofusca | reverse complement strand
GACGAGACGTACCCGTGGGCCTGGGCGGGGGCGGCGACGGCCAGGGTGGAAGCTACGGTGCCCGCTGCGAGCAGGGGGACGGCGATTCTTCGGCGCATGACGACTCCTTCGGTGGGGGAGATGCCATGAAGATAAATTAAAGCTTGTTAACAGTAAAGGTTCTTTTCTATAAATCATGACCCGGGCGGCCGGCGGCGGTGACAGCCGGCGGCCCGGCCCGGCCCGGCCCGGACCGTGGACATCGACGGCCCGGCCCGGAAACGGCGACGGGCCGCCCGGGTTGCCCCGGACGGCCCGTCGAACCGCAACTCAGTGCATGACCACCGGCGTCGGGGCCTGCGCCGCCTCCTGGCCGTCGGCCAGGTGCGACGGTTCGCGCCGTCGCGGCAGCAGGGCCGCCGGAACGAACGTGACCAGCACCAGCACGAACCCCACCCAGAACGTCGTCGCGAAGGAGTCCGCCGCGAAGTCCAGACCGCGCTGGATGAGCGCCGGGTCCACCGGGAACTGCTGGAGCAGCCCCGGCTGCTGCTGGGCGGCGATGGCCAGACCCGCCTCGGTGACCGGCTCGCCGTCCGGGGTGGTCGCACCGGGGATCGGCTGGGAACCGTTCAGCTCGTTGGTCAGGATCACCGACATCACTGCGGCGCCGACCGAGCCGCCGATCTGCTGGAGGATGTTGACCAGCGTGGAACCCCGGGCCACCTCGTTGGCGTGCAGGGTACGCAGCGCCGAGGTCATGATCGGCATCATCGTGCCACCCATGCCCAGGCCCATGACGAACAGCGAGCCGCAGAGCAGCACGTAGGAGGTGTCCGCGTCGAGCTGGGTGAAGGTGAAGAAGCCCGCCGCGATGAGGACCAGCGCGAACGGCACCGTGCGCCCCACCGGGACCTTGTCGGCCAGCATGCCGGCGATCGGCATGGTGAGCATCGCACCGATGCCCTGCGGCGCCATCAACAGGCCGGCGGTGAGTGTGGTCTCCCCCCGGACCTGGAGGAAGTAACTGGGGAACAGCAGCCCCGCGCCCATGAACGCGATGATGAACACGAACAGGGTCACTGAGGCGATGGTCAGGTTCCGGTTGGCGAATAGTCGCAGGTCGAGCAGTGGGTGCCGGGGCTTGAACGAGTACAGCACGAACGCCACCACCAGCGCGGCGCCGACCACCATCGGCAGCCACACCTCGGCGTCGGCGAACGTGCCCGCCTCGGGCAGGGAGGAGACCCCGTAGAGGAACAGGGCCAGACCGGGGGAGAGCATCAGCATGCCGACGAAGTCGAACGACTCCGACGGCTCCGGGTTGTCCTTCGGTAGCGCGAGCTGCGCGTAGACCAGTGCGACGGCACCGATCGGCAGGTTGATCAGGAAGATCCACTGCCAGCTCGCCGTGTCGATCAGCCAGCCACCGAGGATCGGCCCACCGATCGGCCCGAGCAGCATCGGGATGCCCAGGACCGCCATCAACCGGCCGATCCGGTGCGGGCCGGCCGCCCGGGTCATGATCGTCATGCCCAGCGGCATCAGCATGCCGCCGCCGAGCCCCTGCACGACCCGCCAGGCGATCAACTGTCCGATCGTGTCGGCGGTGGCGCACAGCCCGGAGCCGATCGTGAACAGCGCCAGCGCGGCCATGTAGAGACGCTTGGTGCCGAACCGGTCGGCGGCCCATCCGGAGATCGGGATCACGGTGGCCAGTGCCAGGGTGTAACCGGTCATCGTCCACGCGACCCGGGCGTAGGACGCGTCGAACTCGCTCTGGAAGGTCGGGATCGCGACGCTGACCACGGTCACGTCGAGGATCGACATGATGGCGCCGAGGACGACGACGCCGGCCACCTTGAGGACTGTGGCGTCTAACTTGTCCGTTGTCGCGACGGGTTGCGGGGTCACCAAGATTCTCCTGAAGGTCGGTCTCGGCCCACCGACGGTGGAGAGCACCGCGCCTGCCGGGCCGGAGGTACTGAATGTGAGGCGACGTCGGCAGGCAGACTATCCAGCGGGACCGACGCCCGGCGCGCGGGTTATCGGGCATCACACCTGCTGGGAGGAGCGCGCGACACCCTCCGGAGGATCATGGACACGGTGCGTGAGCCCGGTTGCCGTCGGCTGATCGATCCGCGTCACGACGGCGGGCGCCGTCGTCCCGACCCCGGTCAGGGCGGCTGCGCCGGACCCGTCGGATCCGACGCACGACGGTCGCGGGGCACGCCGGCCCGACCGGTGACGCTCGTCACGTCCACCGCGATACGGCGTCGAAGCTCCACCGGCCGCCGGAGCCGTACCGGCCGTGGAAGCTCCGCCGGCCGCCGGAGCCGTACCGGGTACCGGCGGCCGGTGCCCTACCGGTCGTCGACGACCACCACGTCCAGCCGACGTGGCCCGTGCACCCCCTCGACCCGGGTCAGCTCGATGTCACTGGTGGCCGACGGGCCCGAGACGAACGTCAGCGGGCGGGTGGGATCGGCCAACCGGGCCAGCGCGCCGGGCAGCCCGGCCGTCACCTGCGTGGCCCGGACGACGCAGACGTGATGGTCCGGTACCAGGGTGAGCAGGCGGCGACCCTGGTCCGGCGCGCAGTCCAGGACGATCGTGCCGGTCCGGGCCACGCCGACCGCGCAGCCGGTGAGTACCGAGACCCCGTCGGCCGCCAGGTCGGTCACCGACAGCGGGCCGGGTGTGCCGTCGCGCCGGACCGGCCCTGCGCGCCCGGCCAACCAGTCCGCCGGCAGCCCCGGGGGCACCACGAGCACGCCATTGTCGGGCAGCAACCCGGCCAGGACCTCCGGCAGCCGGTCCGATCCGGTCCGGTGCACCCCGGCCCGGTAGTCGGCCAGCCGGTCGACGAACACCCCGATCAGGTCGGCCACCACCGGGGCGCGGTCGTAGTCGCGGGGCACGACGCCCGGTGCCGTCGCGCGGGCGGCCCGCAGCCGGGCCAGGATGTCGGCACGGGCGGTCACCGGTGGGCCTCCGGGTTCCGACCGGCCCACCACTCACCGAAGGTCTGCCCGGGCGGCAGTGGCGCGTCCCGCGCGGTCGTCCAGGCGGACAGCGGCCAGGGCAGCCGCCGTACGCCGCCCCGTCGGCCACCCACCCGGCGCAGCGGCGCCGCACCCCGTCGGGCGGCCCGCAGCGCCGCCCGGTACCGCCGCCGGTCCCGCATCACCCAGGACATCGCCCGCAGGGCGGCGCGTTCCGGGGACGGCCGGTCGCGGCGCGCGTCGACGCCCACCTGGCGCAGGTGCACCAGCACCTCGGGGATGTTGATCCGGACCGGGCACACGTCGTAGCAGGCGCCGCAGAGCGTGGAGGCGTACGGCAGGGTCCGGTTGGCGCCCCCGTCGGGGCCGGTGAGCTGCGGGGACAGGATCGCCCCGATCGGGCCGGGGTAGGTCGAGCCGTACGCGTGCCCGCCGACCTGCTCGTACACCGGACAGACGTTGAGGCAGGCGGAGCAGCGGATGCACCGCAGCGCCTGCCGGCCCACCCGGTCGGCGAGGGTGTCGCTGCGCCCGTTGTCCAGCAGGACGACGTGCACCGACCGGGGACCGTCGCCGGGGCGTACCCCGGTCCACACCGACGTGTACGGGTTCATCCGCTCCCCGGTGGCCGAGGCCGGCAGGAGCTGGAGGAAGACCTCCAGATCGGTGAAGGTCGGCACCACCTTCTCCACCCCGACGACACAGATCAGCGTCTCCGGCAGGGTCAGGCACATCCGACCGTTGCCCTCGGACTCCACCACCACCAGGGAGCCGGTCTCCGCGACGGCGAAGTTCGCCCCGCAGACCGCCACCCGGGCGGTGAGGAACCGCTGCCGGAGCCGGTACCGGGCCACCTCGGCGAGGACCGCCGGGTCGTCGGTCAGCCGGGCCGCGTCGGCCGCCGGCAGCCCGGCGGCGAGGATGTCCCGGATCTGTCGACGGTTGTAGTGGATCGCCGGTACCAGGATGTGCGACGGGGTGTCGCCGGCGAGCTGCACGATCAGCTCGGCCAGGTCCGTCTCCACGGCGCTGATCCCGGCGGCGGCGAGCGCCTCGTTCAACCCGATCTCCTGGGTGGCCATCGACTTGACCTTGACCACCTCGTCGGCCCCGGTGGCCCGCACCAGGTCGGTGACCACCGCGCACGCCTCGGCCGCGTCCCGGGCCCAGTGCACCTGCGCACCGGCGGCACCGGCCGCCGCCTCGAACTGTTCGAGCAGCTCCGGTAGCCGGCCGAGCACGTCGTCCTTGATCGCCGTACCCGCCGCCCGCAGTGCCTCCCAGTCCGGCACCTGCGCCACCGTGCGGGCCCGTCGGTCGCGGATGGTGCGGGTGGCCCGCCGCAGGTTGTCCCGCAACTGCCCGTCGGCGAGCTGCCGGCGGGCCGCGACGGGGAACGGCAGGGCGGCGGTGATGCGTCCGGTACCGGTCACCGGTCCTCCTCCGGTCCGGCCAGGATCTCGGCGTAGTGGATCGGGCGGGGCGCTCCCGGGCGCCGGGCCAGCCCACCGCCGATGTGCGCCAGGCAGGAGTTGTCCGCCGCCGCGAGGTACTCCGCGCCGCTGGCCACGGCGTCGGCGCACTTGTCGGCCAGCATCGCCCCGGACACCGCGCTGTTCTTCAGGGCGAAGGTACCGCCGAACCCGCAGCACTGCTCCGGTTCGGCCAGCTCGACCAGGTCGAGACCCCGCACCGAGGCGAGCAGCCGCCGGGGCCGGTCGCCCAGCCGGAGCATCCGCAGCCCGTGACAGGTCGGGTGGTAGGCCACCCGGTGCGGGAAGGTCGCGCCGACGTCCGTGGCACCCAGCACGTCCACCAGCAGCTCGGACAGCTCCAGGGTGCGTGGGGCGAGGGCGGTCACGGCGGCGTGCAGCGCCGGATCGCCCTCGGCCAGCCGGGGGTACCCGTCGCGCACCATGGCCACACACGAACCGGAGGGGGCCACCACCACGTCGTACCGGTCGAACGCGGCGACGAAGCCCCGCACCAGCGGCAGCGCCTCCGCCCGGTACCCGCTGTTGGCGTGCATCTGGCCGCAGCACGTCTGCTCCGGCGGGAAGTCCACCCGGTGCCCGAGGCGTTCGAGCAGCCGCACCACCGCCCGGCCGGTACCCGGGAAGACGAGGTCGTTGACGCAGGTGACGAAGAGCGCGATCCGCATCTCAGCCCACGTGCGGGACGGCGTCGACCGTCGCCACGCAGTCGATCTCGACGAGGATCCCGGCCAGCGCCGATCCGACGGTGGTACGCACCGGGTACGGCTCGGACATCAGCCGCCGGTACGCCCGGTCGAACCCGGCGAAGTCGGCCAGGTCCGCCAGGTGCACGGTGACCTTCACGACCCGGTCCAGGGAACTGCCGCCGGCCCGCAGTACCGCGTCCAGGTTGCGCAGCACCTGGGTGGTCTGCGTGTCGATGTCGTCGCCGACGAGTTCCCCGGTGGCGGGATCGGCCGGTCCCATCCCGGCGGTGTAGATCATCCCGCCGACGACCAGCGCCTGGGAGTACGCGCCGGCCGGTGCCGGCGCCTGGTCGGTCTGTACCTGGTGCACCATCACGGTCTCCTGTCGGTGTCGATGGTCAGGACGGGGCGCCGGCGTACCGGTCGACGCCGGTCCAGCCGAGTTCCCGGGACAGTCCTTCGGCGTGCCGGCTGAGCGAGTCCACCAGCCGGTCGCGGTGCGCCTGGCCCTCGGTGAGCCGGGCGCGGGGGATCGAGCAGCTCATCGCGGCCACCACCCGGCCACTGGCGTCGCGTACCGGCACGGCGACGCAGAACACCCCGGGGGTGTACTCGCCGTCGTCCTCCCCGAAACCGCGTTCCCGGATCTCCCGGATCCGCTCCTGGAGCAGTTCGGGGGTGGTGATGGTGTGTTCGGTGAACCGGCGCATGGTCACGCCCCGCAGCCGGGCCCGCAGGTCGGCCGGTTCGAGATGGGCCAGCAGCACCTTGCCCAGCCCGGTGGCGTACGCGGGCAGCCGCATGCCCACCCGGGAGACCAGCCGCAGCGGGTGGTCGGCCTCGACCTTGGCGACGTAGACGTTGTCGATCCCGTCGAGGACCGCCAGTTGCACGGTCTCGTCCAGGTCGTCGCGGGCGGCGGTGAGGTGCCGGTCGGCGTGGTGGGCGAGGCTGTCCAGGTAGACGAAGCTCTGCGCGGTCTCCCAGACCCGCATGCCGATCCGGTAGCGGCGGCTCTCCTCGTCCAGGTAGAGCCACCCCCGGTTGACCAGGGTGGTCAGCAGGCCGTGCAGGCTGCTCTTGGGCAGGCCGAGATCCTGGCTGATCTGCGGGAAGGTGGCCCCGGACCGGCGGGTCGCCAGGTACTCCATCAGGTCCAGCGCCCGTTCGGCCGACTTGACGCCGGCCGCCGAGGGGCTGTCCGGTGTGCTGTTACGGGCGGAGGTCATGGTCCGGGACTCCTCGCTGCCGGGTGGTCGGGGGTGGCGCCGCGGCCCCGGGCCGGAACCGGTCGGCGTTGCCCGGGTCGTGCAGCGCCACCACCTCATCACAGGTCCGTCGATACTCCTTGATGATTCGGCGGCATGTCGCGGCGTCCTCGGCGATCCCGATCGGCAGTTCCTCGGCGACGTTGCGGGCGAAGAACGCGGTCTCCAGCAGTCCGACCAGGCCGTGTCCGGTGTGGACCCGCACCCCGGCCGACCCGGGGTGGTGACCGCCGGTGGTTTCGAACACCAGGCCCGGGGCGACCGTCACCGGCCCGTCGGTCACCACCAGCCGTCCCGCCACGGCCAGCTCCCGCAGCGCCGCCCAGCCGGGCGCGGTGAAGTAGAACGCGGTGGGCGGATGGCCGGGTGGCGCGCACAGCATCTCCCGGACGCCGGCGTGCGGGACGTACACGGTGGCCCGGGGCAGCAGCGCCGGGTCCAGCCCTCCGGTGTGGTACGTGATGGTCTGGGTCAGCAGCACGAAGTCGATGTCCTCGCCGCGTACCCCGAGGTCGTCGAGGACCTGCGGCAGCAGCCGCACGTCGTGGAACCGGCTGCGCGGGTCGACGCCCTGGCAGGCCCGGTCCAGCGCGGACCGGTCGTCGGCGTGCAGGGGCAGGCCCAGGTCGATCAGCCCGGTTCGGGTGCCGTCGCTGACCAGCCACACGTAGAAGTACAGGTCGTGGAAGGTGGTGTCGTTCTCGCCGAAGAACGCCTCCCAGCCGGGGATGGGCAGCCGGGCCACCGGCACCGCCGTCAGGGTGAACCCGCCGCCGGCTCCGGTGCCCCCGACGTCCGCCGCGCCCGTCGCCGGGCTCACGACGCCACCGCCGCGCAGGTGCTGCGCTGCTGGCCGAGACCGTCGATCGCCGTCTCCACCACGTCACCGGGGCGCAGGTAGGGGAAGCGGCCGGAGAGCGCCACCCCCTGCGGGGTGCCGGTGTTCACCACGTCGCCCGGTTCGAGCACGAGGTACTGGCTGAGGTGGTAGATCAGGAAGTGCACCCCGAAGATCATGTCGGCGGTGCTGGAGTCCTGGCGGGCCTCGCCGTTGACCCAGCTCCGCAGGCGCAACGCCTGCGGGTCGCCGACCTCGTCCGGGGTGACCAGCCACGGACCCATCGGATTGAACGTCTCGCAGCTCTTCCCCTTGGACCACTGTCCACCGGAGACGTCGAGCTGGAACGAACGCTCGGAGAGGTCGTTGGAGATGGCGTACCCGGCGACGAGCGCCGCCGCCTCGTCCGGCGAGTCGAGGTACCGGGCCCGGTGGGCCAGCACGACGGCGAGTTCGACCTCCCAGTCGGTGCGCTGCGAGCCGCGCGGGATGAGCACGGTGTCCTGCGGACCGACCACGGTGTTCGGTGACTTGTAGAACAGCACCGGCTGTTCCGGCGGCGCCGCACCGGACTCGGCGGCGTGCGCCGCGTAGTTCATCCCGATGCACAGCACCGCGCCGGGCCGGGCGACCGGTGCGCCGATCCGCGCCCCGGTGACGTCCAGCCGGGGCAGGGTCCCGGTCTCGACCGCCTGGCGGACCCGGTCCAGTCCGCCGCCGGCCAGGAAGGCCGCGTCGATGTCCCGGGTGACCGGGCGCAGGTCCCGGTGGTCGTCGTCGGCGACGCGGACCACCGGTTGTTCGGCGCCGGGCGCGCCGATCCGCATCAGCTTCACCGCCCGACCTCCTGGGCGTCCGCCGCACCGTGCCCGGGGCCGGCGTCGAGGATCTCGATCAGCCGACGGGCCAGGGCGGTCCCGTCGCCGGGGTGCAGTCCCATCGGGTTGACGGTGAGCACGTCCCGCCAGGCCAGGTCCTCGCCGACGTGGATCCGGGGGTTGCCCCGGTCCAGTTCCCGGACGATCTCGTCGGCCTGCCGGCCGGACGGGGACAGGTCGATCTCGACCACCGGTACGTCCAGGTGGTGTTCGTGGTCGTCCCGGACCACGCAGCGGTTGTCCGCGTCGAGCAGGGCCCGGAGGTCGGCGAGTTCCTGCCGGCCGCGCCGGTGGTGGGCGTCGGGGTCCCGGACGAAGGCCCGGACCGCGACCAGCAGGCCGACGATCTGTTCCCGACCCACCTTCATGCCCCGGCCGATGCCGTGCCGGCCGCGTACCGGGTCGGCCCCGGTGACCTCGGAGCGCCGCCAGGTGCGGGGCCGGATGTCCATGTCCTGGTGGTGCAGGGCCACCGCGGCGACCAGGTCGGCACGTCCACAGAGGATGCCGGCGGTGTGCGGGCCCCGGAACGCCTTGCCGCCACTGATCGCCACCAGGTCGGCGCCGCCGTCGAACAGGGCGGCGAGCCGGCTCAGCGGCGGGACGTCCATCGCGGCGTCGACCAGTACCGGCACCCCGGCGGCCCGGGCCAGGGCGGACACCTCGGTGATGTCCAGGTGGTCACCGCCCCGGCCGGGCCGCCACAGCACCATCGCCGTACGGTCGTCGAGTTCCCGGGCCAGTTCGTCCGGGCGGGTGGAGCCGGGGTAGCCGATCTCCACCAGTTCCGCGCCGACCGCGGTCATCGCGTGGTCGTACGGGTCCCGGTGCGCCCGCTGCACGACGACCCGGCGGCGCGGGCCGGCCACGGCCGGCAGGGCGTCCACGGCGGCGGGCCGGTCCCCGGCCAGGCAGACGGCCGTGGCCAGGCTCAGTGCGGCAGCCGCCCCGCTGGTGACGTAGGCGGCCGGGGCGCCGACGAGCGCGGCGATCTCGGCGCCGGCCGCCTCCTGGAGTTCGTCCATCCGGACGTTGCGCTGCCCGGCCGCTCGCATCGCCTCGACGACCTCGTCGGAGAGCGGGAGACCGCCGAGCCGGGTGGCCGGGCCGACGGCGTTGATCAGGGTACGGATGCCCAGATCCGCGTAGATGTCGGTCATCGCGTGGAGTGCCCTTCGGGGTACGAGGTGGGGTGGCCGGGGAGGGTGCGGTGGACGATGCGGCCCTGCTGGACGGTCAGCACGGCGGTGACGGTCGGCACGCCGGTGGGGTGGCCGGCGGTTTCCGGCCCGCCGGTGCCGGTGACCCGCAGGACCGCCAGGTCGGCCGGGGCGCCGGGGCGCAGGGTGCCCACGCCGAGCCGGTCCAGTCCCACCACCGTGGCGGGGACGACCGTGGTCCGTCGGACCACCTCGGTGAGGCTGACGCCCATGGCGAGGAACGTGGCCATGACGTGCGGCAGGTCGACGACGATGTCCCGGGAGTACCGGTGCAGGTCGGAGCTGATCGTGTCGGGCAGGAAACCGGCGTCGACGGCGGCGCGCGCCTGGTCGCGGTCGAAGCCGGACATGCCGTGTCCGACGTCGAAGACGACTCCGCGCTGCTGGGCGCGGGCGACCACGTCCACCGCCCGGCCCTGCGCGGTGAGCGGGTACCCGGACAGCGCGGTGAAGCAGTGGGTGAGGATGTCACCGGGGCCGAGCCGGTCCAGGATCTGCGGCAGGGACGGGGGTTGCGGTCCCAGGTGGACCATGAGCGGCAGTCCGGTCGCGTCGGCGACCTGCCGGGCCCGGTCCAGGGCGACCGTGCCGTTGTCGGCCGCCACGTTGTGCGAGGCGCGGATCTTCACCCCGACGATCTGGTCCGGGTACGCCTCGACCGCCTCCCGGCAGACCCGTACGTCGACGTAGTCGAGGTTGGTCAGCTCGCCGGAGAGCAGGATGCTGGTGGTGCCGATGCTGGAGATGTTGACGAACGCGCGGACCCGGGGACCGACCACGTCCACGGTGCTGCGCAGGAACGCACCGAACAGGTGCCCACCCGCACTACCGGTGTCGATCATCGTGGTCACCCCGGACGGCGGGCCGACGACGTCCGGGTCGACCCCGAGGTCCTGACCGACGAAGACGTGCGTGTGCAGGTCGACCAGGCCGGGGGTGACGACCAGCCCCGGCACGTCGATCACCGGGTCCGGAGTCGTCCGGTGTTCCCCAGCCGGGCGGCCGTCGCCGTCCGACCCGGCGGTGCGGTCCACGACCGCCGCGATCCGGCCGTCGCGGACCACCACGTCGGCGGGGCGGAGCGTGCCGGCCTCCGGGTCGCAGACCAGTCCGCCCCGGAGGGTGAACCCGGCGGTCACAGCCGCACCGCCCGTCCGGTCCGGGCCGACTCCTCGGCGGCGACGGCACACCGTACGGCGTAGTGGCCGTCCTCGGCGGTGGGGACCGGCCCGCCGGAGCCGGCGCAGGCGTCGACGAACGCGGCGAGCTGCCGGGTGAGCCAGTCGTCGTCGGCGTACGACTCGACGCGTTCCGCCTCCGCCGTCCGGACGGTCAGCGTCCGGGTCTGGTCCAGGTGCAGCTGTCCGGCGCTGCCCTGGACCAGGCAGAGGGTACGGGCGTCCGCCCGGTGGGTACGGCCGAAGGAGAGCCCGATACCGACGACCGCGCCCGAGGCGAGGACCCCGCTGAGCGTCGCCGCCGTCGGCGCCCCACCCGCCGGGCCGACCGTGCGGCAGGTGATCTCGGTCAGCGGGCTGCCGACCAGCCAGGCGAGGCGGTCGAAGCAGTGGTGGGCCTGCAACTGGACGATGCCCCCGCCCTCGTCGGCGGCCCAGTACCACGCCGGCGTGTCCGGGTCCGCCTCGGCGATCACGTCGGAGACGTACTCCGGGGTGCCGATCAGGCCGTCGGCCACCGCCTGCCGGGCCCGGATCCACTCGGCCCGGAAGCGGTAGCTGAAGCCGACCATCAGCGTGACACCCGACCGGTCCCGGGCCGTGACGATCTGCTCGGCCTCGGGAACGGTGGTGCACAGCGGCTTGTCGATCAGGACGTGCACCCCGTGCGCCGCCGCCGCCACGCAGGCCGCCGTGTGCCACCGGTGCGGCAGGCCGACGTAGACGGCGTCGACCAGCCCGGACCGCAGCAGGTCGGGGTAGTCGTCGAACGCGGCGGCCCCGCACCCGGCCGCCACCCGGGCCGCCTGTTCGCGCCGTGGGTCGGCGACCGCGGTCACCGCCACCCCGGGCAGACCGCCGGCCGTGTCCGCCACCCGGGCGCCCATGATGCCGGCGCCGATGATCCCGAGCCTGAGCATGTCTCCCCCTACATCCCCAGCAGTTCGCCGCCGTCGACGACGACGTCGCCGAGGAGGATGTGCGAGCTGTCGGGGGAGAGCAGGAACCGCACGACGGAGGCGATGTCCGCGCCCCGGGCGACCCGGCCGGCCGGGATCCGGGGCCGGAACGCGATCAGGCTGCCCTCGGCCAGGTCGTCGATGGTGGCGTGGTCGCTGGCCAGTTGCCGCATCATCTCGGTGTCCGTGGCGCCGGGCGACACGGTGTTGACCCGGACGCCGTCGCCGGCGACCTCCATCGCCAGCACCCGCAGCGCCTGCCGTAGCCCGGCCTTCGAGGCCGCGTACGCCGCCTGGCGCATCCGGGGCATCCGGGCGGCGATGGAGGCGATCGCGACGATGGAGCCGGAACCCCGGGTGGCCATGTCGGCGGCGTAGCGGCGGGCGACGTCGAAGCAGCCGATGGTGTTGACCCGGATGATCCGTTCGAAGTCGGCGACGTCGACGTCGAGGGTGGGGGAGCTGTCGAAGATGCCGGCGGCGATCGCGACCCGGTCCGCGCCGGGGGTCCGGTCGACCAGTTGGCGTACGGACTCCGGGTCGGCCAGGTCGACGAAGTGGGCGACGGCGTCCACGCCCCGGTCCCGGAGCGACGCGGCGACCTGTTCGACCAGCGTGAGGTTGACGTCGGCGAGGATCAGCCGGTCCTGCGGGTAGCTGCGGGCGAGGTCCTCGCCGATCGCCTGTCCGATGCCCCGACCCGCGCCGACGACGACTGCGGTTGAGTTCATGCTCTGTCTCCACGTTCCTTCACGGTTTCGCGGGCCTGCCGGTACCCCCACCGACCGGCGGGCGCCGGCCGGTGGGGTGAGCCGGTCACGACGGTGCGGCGTACGCGAACGCCCGCGCGGGGTTCGCGACCGTCATCCGGTGGATGTCCTCCTCGGACACCCCCCGCTGGCGCAGCATGGGCAGGAAGTTCTCGATCACGTTGGCGTAGCCCACCCCGCCGTACGCGGCCAGCTGGCCCAGCTCGCAGATGTCGTTGGAGAGCATCACCTGTCCGGCCAGGCCGAGCGCGCACAGCTCGGCGACGTTGTCGGCGCGGAACTCCAGCGGTGCGTACCCCTGCACGAACGCCAGGTTGTCGATGTTGAGCCAGGCGCCCCGCTCGGCGATCGGCAGCCACCAGCGGACCCCGCGCCGGTCACCGAGGTGCGACACGATCACGTGTGCCGGGTCGACCTGTTCCTCGGCGAGCAGGTCGAGCTGTTCCAGGGCCAGTTCGCCCCAGTGGGTGGTGTGGGTCATGATCGGGCAGCCGGTGCGGCGGTGGGCCCGCCCGGCGGCCCGGAAGACCCGTTCCACCGGCGGGCTGATGAAGCCCCGTTCGGTGCCGATCTCGCCGATGAACCCGGGCCGGATGCCGGTGCCGTCGACCCCGTCGACGATCTCCGCGACCAGTCGTGCGGCCAGCGCCTCGGTGCTGTCGGTCTCGATGTAGTCCGGGTAGACGACCTCCCGGTACCAGCCGGCGCCCATCACCACGTGCACCCCGGAGGCGACGCTGATCCGGTGCAGTGCCTGCGGGTCCCGCTTCAGTCCGATGTTCGTCGGGTCGCAGATCGTGCCGCCGCCGGCTGCGGCGAACCGTCGGGCCTCCTCGACGGCGATCTCCTCGTCGTCGAGGATCGCCTCGTACAGTTGCCGTAGCCCCCATCCGTCGCAGAGCAGGTGGTCGTGGGTGAGGGTGTTGCCCATCTCGCCGGGGTCGATCGGCCCCCGTACGGTCATCACCCGGCCGGTCCACGTTGCCATCGGTACGGTTCCCTCCACTGTGTGCGGCACGGTCACTTGACGCTCCCTGCGGCCAGCCCGGTCACGATGTAGCGCTGGAAGGCCAGTGCGATCAGCACCGGCGGGACGACGGTGAACATCGTCGCGGCGGCCAACGTCGTCCAGGAGAACTGCTGGAGGTTCTGGAGTCCGGCGACGACCGGCGGGACGGTGAGCCCGTTGGTCAGCACCAGCGAGTAGAAGAACTCGCTCCACGCCTCCAGGAACACCAGCAACCCGGCCGCGATCAGCCCGGGACGGGCGATCGGCACGACGATGATCAGCAGGCAGCGCAGCCGGGACGCCCCGTCGATCTTGGCGGCCTCCTCCAGCTCCTTGGGCACGCTGTCGAAGTAGGTCTTGAGCAGCCACACCGCCAGCGGCAGGGTGAACGCGTTGTAGCTGATCACCAGGGCCAGTGAGGTGTTCAGCAACCCGGCCTGCCGGAACACGATGAAGAACGGCAGCACGATGGCGATCGCCGGGACCACCCGGGAGGCGAGCAGCAGCAGGTACGCCAGGGTGGAACCGCGGAACTCGTACCGGGAGAAGGCGTACCCGGCCGCTCCGCCGATGATCAGGTTGCTGGCCACGACCGCGAACCCGACCAGCAGGCTGCGCCCGATCGCCGGCATCAGCCGGGCGACCGCGTCGGTGCTGGAGACGATCCCGCCGTCCTGCCCCGAGGAGAACGGGGCGCTGTCGCCGGTGAAGATGGCGACGTAGTTGGCCAGGGTCGGGTCCTCCGGCAGCCAGTGGAACGGCACCGACCCGATCTCCGACGGGGTCATGAAGCTGCTCAACGCGGTGAAGTACAGCGGGAACAGGATCCAGACCAGGAACAGGGCGAACCCGCCGTACACCAGCGTGCGGCGCAACAGTGACGTCCTCATTCCACGCCCTCCGCGATGGCGGTCGACCGGTACAGCAGCTTGACGAACACGAAGCCCAGCACGAGGGCGATCACCCCGAGCACGACGGCGGTGGCCGAGCCCAGTCCGGTGTTGGTGTAGACGAAGAGCTGCTGGTAGAGGTAGATCGACAGCACCGACGTGGCGTCCCCCGGGCCGCCCTGGGTGAGCGCCCAGACGGTGTCGAACTGCATGAACCCGAAGATCGTGTTGATGATGACCACCACCACGATCACCGGCCGTAGCCACGGCAGGGTCAGGTGCCGGAACCGCTGCCAGATGTTCGCCCCGTCGACCATTGCCGCCTCCGGCAGCTCCCGGGGGATCGTCTGGAGGCCGGCCAGGATCAGCAGCCCGGTGAACGACGCCTGCCGCCAGGCCCCGGCGAGGACCGCGACGACCAGCGCGCCGGTGTTGTCCGACAGCGGTGCCGCGTAGCTGTCGATCACCCCGAGCTGGTAGAGCGCGCCGTTGAGGGCGCCCACCTCACCGTCGACGAACCATTTCCAGATGATCCCGCACATCACCCACGGGCAGGCCCACGGGACGATGAGCAGGCTCCGGGCCAGCCACTGCCCGTGGAAGGTCTCGTTGAGCAGCAGGGCGAAGGCCAGCCCGAGCAGGGTGGACACGAGCAGGAAGCCGACCGCGTAGAGTACGGTCGTGGTCAGCGACCCGAGGAACTGCTCGTCGGTGAGGAGGGTCCGGAAGTTCGCCAGCCCCGCCCAGCTCTCCTCGCCGGCGAGGTTGACCCGTTGCAGGGAGTACAGGGTGGTCCGCAGGGCCGGCCAGGCCACCAGCCCCAGGACGAGCAGGAGTGCGGGGGTGGCCAGCAGCAGCCCGAACCGGGCGTCGGCCCGGCCCTGGACCGACCGGCGGCGGGTCGCCGGCCGGCCGGTCCGGGGCGCTGCGGGCGGTGCCTGCCCGATGGTCGGTGCCGACACGTCACTGACCTGCGGCGGCAAGGTTCTTCGCATCCGACGCGAGGGAGTCGACGGTCTCCTTGACCCCGGCCTGGCCGAGCAGCATCGCCTGGATGCGGTCGCCGACCTTGACCTGGAACGAGGCGTACCACGGGGTGACCCGGGCGGGCACCACGTCGCTCTGGTTGGCGAACGCGTCCTCCAGTTTGGCCATGTCGAAGTACGACGGGAAGGCCGCGAGGAAGTCCTTGTCCTTGAACAGTCCCGGGTACGGCCCGAGCAGGGCCGCCGCCTTCGCCCAGGAGCTGAACGTCGAGTACGCCCCGGAGTCGTCCTTCCAGCCGTAGAACTTCAGCAGCTTCCAGGCGTCCTGGGCACGCTGGCCGCCGGCCTTCGCGCCGAGCTGGATGACCTCGCCGATCTGGAGGGTCTTACCGCTGGTACCCGGACTGCGGTACAGCATCGTGACGTTCTTCGACTCCGGGCCGTCGGTGGTGCGGACGATCTGGAGGAAGTAGTGGTGCAGTTCGAAGAAGCTGGAGTTGCCCTGCGCCATCGCGGTGACGTGCGCCCCGGGGTCGGCGGTGAGGACCTCCTTGGAGGTCAGGCCCTCCTGGTACATGGACTTCCACCACTCCATGACCTCCAGCGTGCGGGGGTCGTCGGCGAAGGCCGGTGCGCCCTTGCCGTCGAACGGGGTGATCCCGTCGGCCAGCAGGTAGACGAGGAAGTACTCCTCCAGGAACTGCTTGGTCCAGTACGCGGCGTACGGGCTGGGCACCCCGGCGGCCTTGAGTTTCTTGCTCTGCGCGTACACCTCCTCCTTGGTGGCCGGAGGGGCTGCGATGCCGTTCTTGCGGAGCTGGTTCTCGTTGTACATCAGCGAGTGCACGGCCGAGAAGTACGGGACGCTGATGATGCGGCCGTCGGCCAGGCGGTGCCGGGCGGCCGACGCCGGGAACATGTCGTCGATCAGTTCCTCGACGCCGGGCAGCTTGTTGAGGGTGGCGGCCCAGCCCGCGTCGACGTACTTGGTCGAGGCGTAGGCGAAGTTGTAGAAGACGTCGATCGCCTGGCCACCCTGGAGCCGGGTCTGCAACGCGGGTCCGTAGCCGACGTTCGGGATGAGGGAGAGGTCCACCGGCACGGCGGACTGGTCCTTGAACTTGGCGAGAAGTGCCCTGATCTGTTCGGGGTACGCCTCCCAGGCGGTCATCGACAGCGTGCCGGGAGTGTCGTTGGTCTTCGGTTGGGAGCTGCCGCCACAGGCGGCGAGCAGGGGTACGGAGGGAACGGCGAGACCCGCTGCGAGCGCACCACGCAGCATGCCCCTACGGGAGAGCGACGCGCCGGTCAGGCCCACTCCCGGCCTCGGGTTCTGCTGATCCATGTGATCCTCCGATGCGACCGGGTGGTTCATATACATGAACCTCAGTTCTAAGTTGAGCATTCGTACCAGGTCAGCGGGGTGCGGGCAATACCCGGATGTGAAACAGCCGTCAGTGGACGTCCCGACGGCCGCGCGGCTTTCGTCATGCTCTGTCGCTGATGTGCCGTCCGGATCGTGGCGGTTGCGCCCCGGCTCGGGGAATTGATCCCACCGGTGGCCGCCGTCGACCTTCCACCGGACGGAGGAGGTCGACCTGCCGGAACATCGGCCCGTGTCCCGCCGGGTGGTGCGGGTGGGTGGGGCCCTCGACCCCGGCCCGCTGCCGGTTCACATGCCTGACTAAAGTCAGGTATATGGACGTGGAGCTGATTGCCGCGGTGCGGCGGTTCAACCGGACGGTCACCCAGCGGGTGGGGGCGCTCGACGACGGGTACATGGCCCGTGGACGGCCCCTCGCGCAGGCCCGCCTGCTGTGGGAGATCGGGCCCGACGGCGCCGAGGTGGCGGCGCTGCGGACACGGCTCGGACTGGACTCGGGGTACCTCAGCCGGCTGCTGCGCACCCTGGAGAGCGACGGACTCGTCACCGTCGGACCGGCCGACCGGGCCGCAGGGGACGGGCGGGTCCGGACCGCCACGCTCACCGCCGCCGGCCGGGCCGAGTGGACGGAACTCGACACGCGCTCCGACGAGTTCGCCTGGTCGATCCTCGCGCCGCTGACCGCGTCCCACCGGGGCCGTCTGGTCACGGCGATGGCGGAGGTCGAGCGGCTGCTCATGGCCTCGATGGTGGTCGTCGGGCCGTGCCCGCCGGCCGATCCCCGGGCGCGGGCCTGCGTGCGGGCCTACGCCCGGGACATCGCCCGGCGCTTCGACGACGGGTACGACCCGGCGTTGAGCCGGCCGGTCCGCGACGACGACCTCGTCCCACCGGCCGGGGTGTTCCTGCTGGCCACCCTCGACAGCGAGCCGGTCGGCTGCGGTGCGGTCAAGCTTCACCCGGACGCGCCCGCCGAGATCAAACGGGTCTGGGTGTCGGACACGGTACGCGGCCTCGGCCTCGGCCGGCGCATCCTCCACGAGTTGGAGCGGTACGCCGCCGAACGGGGGTGGACCGCCGTCCGGCTGGACACCAACCGCAACCTCACCGAGGCGATCGCCCTGTACCGCTCGGCCGGCTACCGGGAGATCCCGCCGTTCAACGACGAACGTTACGCCCACCACTGGTTCGAGAAGACGCTGTGATCGTCCCTGTGATCCGGGGGTGACGGACTTCCACGGCACCGACGGCACCCGGCTCGCGTACCACGAGACCGGCCAGGGCGATCCGCTGATCTGCCTTCCCGGCGGCCCCCTGCATGCCTCCGCCTACCTCGGGGACCTGGGTGGACTGTCCGCCCACCGCACCCTGGTCCGACTCGACCTGCGCGGCACCGGGCAGTCGGCGGTACCGGCGGACCCGACGAGCTACCGTTGTGACCGGCTCGTCGACGATGTCGAGGCCCTGCGGGCGCACCTCGGGCTGGCCCGGGTCGACCTGTGTGGACACTCCGCCGGTGGGGCGCTCGCGGTGTCGTACGCCGCCCGGTACCCGGACCGCGTCGGGAGTCTCGTGCTGGTCTGCCCCAGTCCCCGTGTGGTCGGCCTGGAGATCACCGACGCCGACCGTCGCGCGGTGGTCGAACTGCGCCGGGCGGAAGCCTGGTACCCGGACGCCTTCGCCGCGTTCGAGCGGATCTGGTCAGGTGCCGCGACGCCCGCCGACTGGGCGGCGATCACCCCGTTCACCCACGGCCGGTGGGACGCCGCCCGGGAAGCCCACGTCGCCGAGGAGTACCGACTGCAGAACGTGGACGCGGCGGCCGTCTACTACGCGACCGGCGCGTTGGACCCGGCGGCCACCCGGGCCGCACTGGCCGACCTCGCGGCCCGGGTGCTGCTCGTGGCCGGCGAGTACGACGTCGCGCTGCCACCCACGTGCGCCGCCGGGTACGCCGGCCTGTTCCACCGGGCCGAGCTGGCGGTGCAGCCCGGTGGCGGGCACAGCCCGTGGCTCGACGATCCGCAGCGGTTCGTGCGGACCGTGGTGGACTTCCTGGGCCGCTGACGCCGACGGGCACCACCGTCCGGTGGCACCGAACGGGTCAGCGCGTCCAGACGGTGCCCCGGGCCTGGTACTCGAGCACCTCCTCGACCCGCACCGCGACGTCGGACCCGATCTCCCGCTTGACCAGGTGCAGTGCGAGATCGAGACCGGAGGTGATGCCGGCCGAGGTGACCAGGTCACCGTCGTCGACGACCCGGGCGTTCTTGACCACCCCGCCCCGGGCGGTCAGCTCGGCCTTGGCGCCACTGTGCGTGGTGCACGGGCGGCCGGTGGTCAGCCCGGCTGCGGCGAGCAGGATCGCGCCGGTGCACAGCGACGAGATGGTCAGGCCCGGGCGGGCGGCTGCGGCGAGGGCCCGGGGCAGGGTGCCCTTCTCGATCTCCGGCCAGATCCCCGGGCTGTCCCGCCGACCGAACCCGCCACCGGGTACCACGATCAGGTCGGCCGCGTACGGGTCCCAGCCGTTCGTGACCCGTACGGTGGTGCCGAACGCGGCGACGATCGATCGGGGCCGGTCGGCGGTGACGTAGCTGGCGCGTACCGCACCGGAGCTGAGCCGACCGGCGAGGGAGAAGACCTCGTACGGCCCGGCGAAGTCCTGCTCCTCCACCCCGTCGAACATGACGATCTGCACCCGCAGCGGGTTCTCCGCGGTGCGCGGTGCGGCTGCGGCGTGGGCGGGTGCAGCGGTGGTCAGCGCCGTCGCGGCGACCGCGGCACCGGTCCCGATGGCGCCGGCCCTGCCCAGAAACTCCCGACGGTGCATGTGCGCCCTCCTCGTGTGCGATCCGCAGCCGGCGGTACCGCGACCGGGCGCCGAGCCGGGGGTCCACTGTAGATCAGCTGCGATGGCTCCGGGACCCCGTGACGGGGCTACCGGACGGCCGGGAGGCGGTAGACCGACACGTGGGACCGCGACCCGGCGGTGAACTCCGCGCCGGTCCAGTCCGCGTGCCGGCTCTCCAGCGTGAAACCGGCGAGCTGGGCCATCAGATCGAGCTCGGCGGGCCAGATGTACCGGTGCGGGGAGCGGAACAGCCGGGCCTGCCGGCTGTCGTCGAAGTGGAAGTGGTGTGACACCACATGCTGGTGCAGCACGTCGTAGGTGTCCAGGCCGATGTAGCCGGGCTCGCAGTGCCAGACGGTGGCCTGCTGACCCGGAGGGAGTTTGCGCAGCTCGGGTACCCAGAGCTCGACGACGAACCGCCCGCCGGGGGCGAGGTGCCGCGCGGCGTTGCGGAAGCACGCCACCTGCTCGGCCTGGGTGAGCAGATTCGAGATCGTGTTGTAGACGAGGTACACGAGCGTGTACTCGCCCGGGGCGAGGGCGGTCGCCATGTCGCCGACGACCACCGGGATGGTCGCGTCGTCGGCCTTCGTCCGTAGTTTGCCGATCATCGCGGGGGACAGTTCGATGCCGGTGACCGGTACCCCGCGCTCGGCGAGCGGCACGGCGATCCGGCCGGTGCCGATCGCGAACTCCAGCGCCCGGCCTCCGTCAGCCAGCCCGACGAGACGGTCCACGGTCGGCCCGACGACGTCGGGCGCGAACATGCCGGTACCGGGCGTGTCGTAGCGCTGGGCGGTGTCGGCGTCCCAGATCTCCTGCTGCATGCCGTCCACCTTCGTGACGGTCGTACGCCGTGTCGACCGAATTCTCCGCCACCTACCGGTCGCGGGTGTCGGCCACCCGGCGGGGTCGCCTGGTTCCGCTGGGTTACGTAGGCTGCCGGCATGGCCGGACCCGTGTACCTGAACCCGTTCGTGCTGCCGGTCGACCCGGTCACCCCGGAGCGGCACGGCCCGGTGGACCTGTACCTGCCGGCCGCAGCCGGGCCCCGGCCGGCGGTCGTCTTCGTGCACGGTGGTCCGCTGCCGGCCGACCTGCGTCCCACGCCCCGGGACTGGCCGGTGTTCCAGGGCTACGGCTCCCTGGTGGCCGGCCGTGGCCTGGTCGGTGTCACCGTCGACCACCGGCTGCACGACACCGCCGGTTTCCCGACGGCCGTCGCCGACGTCGAGGCGGCGGTGCGGACGGTCCGGGCGGATCCCCGGGTGACGGCCGACCGGATCGCCCTCTGGTTCTTCTCCGGTGGCGGCCTGCTGCTGGCCCACTGGCTGCGTACCCCGCCGGACTGGCTGCGCTGCGTCGCGGCGACCTATCCGATGCTCGCCCCGTTGGACCCGACGGTCGACCCGGGGTTCACCCCCGTCGAGGCGGTCGCCGGTGCGGGTGACCTGCCGATCGTGTTGACCCGGGTCGGGCTGGAGAACGAGCACATCGCCGGTACGGTCGAGGCGTTCGTCGCCGCCGCCCGGTCCGCCCGGTCACCGCTGACGGTCGTCGACGTGCCGAACGGCCGGCACGGGTTCGACATGCTCGACCCCACCGCCGAGTCCCGGCAGGCGGTACAGCAGGCGATGGACGCGGTCGCCGCCGCCCTGACCTGACCCGGCGTCACCCGGCCCCGGTGGGGAAGTCGGCGAGCTCGGCCACGGCGGTGTCCAGCGTCGTGTCGACGCCGTGCGCGACCATGCTGCGGTAGGCGGGATCGCCGGCCGCCGCCACCCGGCGGATGCCGTCGGCGGACGCGGTGACCCGTTGCCGGACGACCTCGACGAACGGCCCGGTCGGACCGGTCCAGCCGTAGGCGTCCAGGAACAGCCGGAGCCGTCGGGGCCGGTCGGCGAACGCGGTGAAGCCCTCCGCCGCCACGACGTGCCGGGCGTGCAGCGGCACCCAGGCGAAAGCGGTGAAGGCCAGATCCCACTCCGGGGTGACCGGCGCGGCGAAGTCCCAGTCGAAGAAGCCGACGAGACGCCCGTCCGACCAGGCCGCGTTGTAGGGGGCCGCGTCGTTGTGGCCGACCACCATGCCGGGTCGCCAGGTCCCGCCCTCCCGCCAGACCGCGTCCGGCGGGGGTACGAAGTCCGTCGTGGCGGCGTGCAGGTCGCGCAGCCAGCGGGCGACCTGGCCCAGCGCCTCGTCACTGTGCACCCAGGCGGGCCACGGCCGGGTGGTCCCGACCACCTCGCCCGGCAGGTACGACAGCACCTCCCGCCCCTGCCCGTCGAAGCCGAGGGCCCGGGGCGCGTCCCGGAAACCGGCGGCTGCCAGGTGCCGGAGCAGCGCGTGCACCGACGGTGTCCACGGGCCCGGGACCCGGCGGACGGTGTCACCGACCCGCACTGCTCCGCCGGTGTTGCCGCCGGCCAGACGTTGCTCCCCCGTCACCACTCCATTGTGCCGTAGGGCGCGGGGCCGTTGACTATGCATTGATCACTTATCTATCGTCATGGGGTGACCGCGATGCGAGAGCCGACATTCCTCATCCTCACCGCGCTCGCTGACGGGCCGCGCCACGGGTACGGCATCGTGCAGGAGGTGGCCACCCTGTCCGAGCAGCGGGTCAACCTGCTGACCGGCACGCTCTACACCGCGCTGGACCGGCTGACCGCCGAGGGCCTCGTCGCCCACGACCACGACGAGACGGTCGACGGGCGGCGACGCCGCTACTACCGGCTCACGCCGGCCGGGCTGACCGCGCTGAGCGCCCAGGCCGCCCGGCTGCGCCAGCTCGCCACCGCAGCGGAGACCCGGCTGCGGGCCACCCGTCCGCGCCCCGCCTGACAGCCAGGAAAGGCCACCCATGCCGAACGACGGTGCTCCGCTCATCCGCCGGTACCGCCGGCTGCTGCTGACCTACCCCCGGGCGTACCGTCGGGAGCGGGGCGACGAACTGCTCGACACGTTGCGGGACGCCGCGCGGCCCGGTCGGACCAGACCGACCGTGCGGGAGGCGGTCAACCTGATCGGGCACGGACTGCGCTGCCGGCTCGGCCGGCCCGCCAGCCGGACGGTCGTCGTGTGGGCCGTCCTCACCGCCGTCGTCTGGGGTCTGTTCGGTGCGGCGGCGGCCACCCGGGTCGCCTGGGAGACCGCGCGTCCCCTGCCCGACCCGGTCGCGGCCAGGGCGGTCCTCAGCGGGGTGTTCCCGGAGCACGAGATCGGTGTCATCGAGCCGGCACCGGCGCTCTTCCTGATCTACGGGCAGCCGTTGAGCTGGGAGGCCCTGCCCAGCCTGCTGTTCTTCGACGGTGGCGAGTACGGTCCGGCCGCCGTCGGCACCGGTGTCACCGGCCATCCGCCGATCGATCCAGACGAGATCGTGGCCCGTACCCGGCAGCGGCTGCGCGACGGCGGTTGGCAGGTCGCGGACCCGCTCGTCCGCAACGCGGTCGACTGCCCCGACGGCCGCTGCGACCCGACCAACCTGACCACACTCGTCGCGCAGCGCGGCGACACCATCCTCACCGTGGAGGTGTCGTCCCGAACGACCGTGCAGGATACGTACCTGTGGGTCGCGCTGACCAGGGCGGCACCCCTGGCGGTCCATCCGGCGGCCATGGCCGGCGGCCTGCTCGGCGCCGCGATCGCCTGGCTGGTCTTCGGCTGGGCCAGCCGGCGGACCGAGGGCCGATCGGTCGTCCGGGTCACGGTCACCATGCTGTTCGGGCTCGCGCTGGTGCTGTGGTGGCTGCCCGTCCTGCTGACCGTGCCGGGGCTCCTCCGGCACCACCGGACGGAGGCGCACCCCACCCCGCATCCACTGTGGGAGTGGCTCGGTCAGCCCGCAGGTTCGCTGCTCTTCGTCGTCGGCTGCGCCGCCGCGCTTCTCGGGCTCGCGCTGGCCACCCTGCCACGTCGGCAGCCGGCGCTCCACGTCGGACAGCGGTCGGCGACCCCGGCCGGGTAGCCGCGACGACTGCGGACGTGCCGTCGGCAGCCCCCGCACCGTGGTCGACGGGTATCAGGGCCGCAGCCCGTCACGACGCCGACACCACACTGACATCCGTTGATGCTACGGTGGGCCGGGTGCCGGGCCGGACGGTCCGGGGCGTACCGACATCGCATCCGGGGGGACGATGTGACCATCGCCGACGTCGTCGTGGTCGTGGAGGCCCAACACTCCACTTCGGGGCTCCGCCCGGTCACCGTCGCCGCGGATCTCGGTCACGACGTGGTCTTCCTGACCGACACCCCGGACCGGTACGTCGACCTGCCCACCTTCGCCGCCGTCACGGCCGCTGCCGGGGTGGAGGTGGCCGTCGGCGCCACCGGGGACACCGAGGGCCTGCTCGCCACCGTCGGGTCGGTGACCCGGGGCCGCCGGCTGCGCGGGATCTACACGAACTGCGACTACAACCTACCGGTCGTCGCCGCAGCGGCCCGGAAACTGGGCCTGCCCGGGCTCGACCCGGACGCCGCCCTGCGGGCCCGCGACAAGCTGGTCAGCCGGCAGGTGTTCGCCGCCGCCGGGGTGCCCTGCCCGCGCTTCGTGCACGCGGTCACCGCCGCCGACGCCCGGGCCGCCGTCGCCGACCTCGGGCTGCCCTGCGTGGTCAAACCGATGACCGAGTCGGCGAGTACCGGCGTGCGACTGTGTCACACCGTCGAGGACGTGCTGGCGCACCACGGGACGATCTCCGCCGTGCGGTACGACGCACGCGGCCAACGGCGCCCACCCGGTGCGCTGGTCGAGGAGTACTGCCTCGGGTACGAGGTCAGTGTCGAGACGGTGACGGTCGACGGGGCGGTCACCGTGCTCGGGGTGACCGACAAGCTGCTCGGCCCGCACCCGTACTTCGCCGAGCTGGGCGACACCTTCCCCTCCCTGCTGCCGGAGCCGGTCGTCGCCGCGCTGGCGGAGACCGCCACCGCCGCACTGCGCGCCGTCGGCCACGACTTCGGTGCCGCGCACACCGAGGTCAAGATGACCGCCGACGGTCCCCGGGTCATCGAGGTCAACGCCCGGCTCGGTGGCGCCGAGATCGCCACCGAGATCGAGGCGGCCCTCGGCGTGCCGGTGCTCCGCGAGGTGGTCCGGATGCACCTCGGGGAGCAGCCGCAGCTCACCCCGACCCGCCGCCGGGGCGCGGCGACCCGCTACCTCATGCCGCCCGCCGCCGGCCGGGTCACCGCCGTGCACGGCGTCGCGCTCGCCGGGCGGATACCGGGCGTCACCGACGTCGAGGTACGGCTCGCACCCGGTGCCGTGGTGGGCGCGCCCACCAGCAACCACCAGCTCTACGGCCACGTGGTGGCGACCGCGCAGACCCCCGCCGAGGCGGCCCGCCGGGCGGACACCGCCGCCAACCAGATCTCCCTCCAGGTGGAGAACGCGCACTGACGATCGACGAACGGAGAGCTGTTCCGATGGCACAACCCAGGGAAGGCACGTACCGGGTCATCGACATCCCCGCACCGGCCCCGGAGGTCCTCGCCGAGTTCGCGCAGTTGCCGTTCGACCCGTACACCGGGGGCCGGCAGCGGTACCGGCGCTTCTCGCAGTACCGGTTGTCGTTCGACCACGCGGCGGACACCTGGCGGATGGTGTTGCTGCCGCACCGCCCGTTCCTGCAACCCCGCCGGGTCAACGGTCTCGTCGGCGGCGTGCAGCGGCACTTCGAGCCCCTGCGGATCGACCCGGGCCCGCAGATCATCGCGGGTGCGCAGGCGCTCGACCTGGACCGCGACCGCGACTGGCAGATCAACGTGCACCAGTGCCGGGTGGTGACCAGCCCGGAGATCGCCGGTGTCTCGGTGCCGGAGGGGCCGCACCGCGACGGCCACCAGTACGGCATGCTCGCCGTCTTCGACCGGCACAACATCACCGGCGGCGAGAACGAGCTGATGCCGGTCGGTGGCGGGGAACCGTTCTTCCGGGTGACCCTGCAACCCAACCAGGCCCTGGTCTACGCCGACGGTGCGATGTGGCACAACGCCACCGACATCGTCGCCGCCGACGGCACCCGGGGCCACCGTGACCTGTGGATCGTCGCCTTCAACGAGTGGGCCAACCGCAAGTACGGCGAGGAGTTCGAGCGGGCCGCGCTGGCCGGCGACGGCGCGGCGGCCGTACCACAGGGCGTGTCGTGATGACGGCCGGGCAGGACGCGTTCAGCCGGGCGTCGCTGCGGCAGGTGTCCGAGACCTGGGGCACCCCCGTCTACGTGTTCTCCCCGGACCGGTTGCGGGCCAACGTCGAGCGGCTGGCCGCAGCCCTGGCCCCGGCCCGGGTCCTCTTCTCGCTGAAGACCAACTACCTGCCGGCGGTCACCGCGACGCTGCGCGCCGCCGGTACCGGCGTGGACGTGGTGTCCGGGTACGAGCTGCGGGCCGCCCTCGACGCCGGTTTCCCGGCGGACCGGATCGTGTTCAACGGGCCGGTGAAGACCGCCACGGAGCTGCGCGACGCGGTGGACCACGGGGTCTTCGTCAACATCGACGGTGAGGACGAGATCGCGATCCTGGGCCAGCTCGCCGCCGAGCGGGGCGTGACGGTACCGGTCGGGCTGCGGGTCTTCCCGCCCGAGGACGTCTACCCGCCCGCCGACCGGTACCCGCCCGGCGCCGCCTACCCGCCGGCCGGGGCCCGACCGCTGCGCCGCAACCCGTCGAAGTTCGGTTGGCCGATCGCCACCGGTGACGCCGACCGGATGGTCGACGCGATCCTGGCCCGGCCCGAGCTGCGACTGACCGGGGTGCACTGCCACCTCGGCTCGCAGATCACCCGCGCCGACGCGCTGCTGGCCGCGATGGACTCGTTGCTGGCCTGGGTGGCCCGGACCCGGCCCCGGGCCCCGATCGACCGGATCAACATCGGCGGTGGGTTCGGGGTGCCCGGCATCCAGCGCATCAAGGGCGCCGTCGCCGGGCTCAGCGAGGTCACCGCCGCCCGCGCCGAGCCCGCCCCGGAGCCGTTCTCCGTCACCGCGTTCGGCGCCGGCCTGACCGAGCTGCTGCGGACGTACGACCTGACCGGCCTGCGGGTGGAGTGCGAGCCCGGCCGGGCGCTGGTCTCCGACGCGATGGTCCTGGTGACCCGGGTGGTGGGCGTGAAACGGACCGGGCAGGGCACCTGGGTCCTCCTCGACGGCGGGCTGAACCTGCTGCCCACCGCCGGGGTGGCCGAACGGCACCGGTTCGAACTGCTGCGCGACGGCGCGCCGGACGAACCGGTGATGCTCGGCGGACCACTGTGCTACGAGGGCGACGTGTTCTCCCTCGACGTCCCGCTCCCCGGTGACGTGCGTACCGGGGACGTGGTGGTGGTCCACGACGCCGGGGCGTACAGCGTGACCCGGGCGACCAGTTTCAACCGTCCCCGGGTGCCCGTGGTGTCGGTCTCCGGCGGGCAGGGCACGCTCTGCTGGCGGGGCGAGCGGTACGAGGACATCTTCCGGTTCGCCGTGACGCCCGCCGTCCACACCCAGGAACCCGTCTGATGCCGCCGTCCGTAGCGCCACGCCGTACCATCGCGGTCTGGGCCGCGCCCCGGTCGGTCTCCACCGCCTTCGAGCGGACCTTCGCCAACCGGGCGGACACCACCGCCGTGCACGAGCCCTTCACCGACTGCTACTACTTCGGCCGGGACCGCCGCTCGGACCGGTACGGGGAGCAGGCACACAAGGTTGACCGGGACGGCCGGTGGGCGACGGCGCAGATCGACGGTAGCCAAGGTCCGGTGGTGTTCGTCAAGGACCTGGCCTTCCAGGCCGAGCCCTACCTGTCCGACGACTACCTGGCCGGCATCACCAACACCTTCATCCTCCGGCACCCGGCCACGGTGCTGGCCTCGTTGCGGCCACTCAAACCGGACTTCACCGAGGACGAGTTCGGGTTCCTCGCCCTCGGGCGGCTGTGGCGGCGGGTGCACGCGCTCGGCCAGTCCCCGGTCGTCGTGGAGGGCGACACGTTCCGCAGCCGACCGGCGGCTGTCCTGGCCGCCTACTGCGACCGGGTGGGCCTGGCGTTCGACCCGCGCATGCTGCACTGGGACGACGGGCGGATCCGGCCCTGGTCACCCGACGAGCAGGAGTCGCAGGCCAAGTGGCACGCGACCCTGGAGAGCAGCACCCGTATCCTGCCGCCGGCCACCCGCCCACCGGTACCCGTACCGGCCGGGCTCCGTCCGGCCTACGACCGGGCGGTGCGGATCTACGAGGAACTCTGCGACGCCCGGGTACGCCGCCCGATCGTCGCGTAGCTCACCCCGGCGACGGTGGCCAGCACGGCCACCCCGATCCACAGCACACTCTCGCCGTACCGTTCCCGCACCGGCAGCCCGATCCCGGGGGCCAGTGCCCCGCCGAGCCAGATGCTGGCCGTGACCACCCCCAGGTAGGTGCCCTGCCGCCCGGGCGGAGCGATCGCCACCGCCAGATCGTCGCTCACCGGTCCCCACACGAGGTCACCCAGCATGAACAGCACGATCAGCACCAGCAGCACGGGGAGGTCCACCGTGCCGAGCAGCACCAGGAACGCGCCCCCCATCAGGGCCACCCCCGCGACCAGCCGGAACACCGACGGTACCGGCGCCAACCAGCGGGTGACCCGCAGTTGGAGCAGCACCACCATGGCCGGACCCAGCCCGTAGAGCAGTCCCCAGGTGGCGGGGGAGATGCCGTACGACTGGGTCAGCACGATCGGCAGGACCAGCTCGTAGGTGTACATCACCGTCCACGCGGCGGTGGTGGCGAACAGGACCACCCACAGTCGGGGGTCCCGCAGGGCCGCACCGGCACCGGGCCGGTCGGTCGTCGCACCGGCTTCCGGCCGCCCCGGGGCGACCCGCAGACCCAGCAGCAGCGAGCACCCGAACAGCACCGCCAGCCCCAGGTGCAGTGCCCACCAGTCCGCCTGGAGCAGCGCCGCGCCGGCCAGCGGACCGGCCAGCGCACCGAGGTTGACCACCAGGCGGTACCCGGCGAACGCCGCCTCCCGCCGGTCGGCGGCGGCGGCCCGGACCAGCGCGGTCCGCTGCGCCACGCCGCGTACCGGCTGGGTGGAGGTGACCACGACCAGCAGGACGGCGGCGGCCGGGACGCCCAGCCCCGGGATGAGCAGCGCCAGGCAGGCGGCGGTCTGCACGGCGGCGCCCACGGCGATCACCGGGCGGGGCCCGTACCGGTCACTGGCCCGGCCGCCGAGGTAGCCGCCGACGATCCCGCCGATCCCGGCCACCACGTACGCCAGCGCGGCCGTACCGGCCGGGGCGTGCAACTCGGTGGTCAACCACGGACCGAAGAAGATGCCGAACAGACCCAGCGCGGTGAAGTTCACCAGGATCGACGTGAGAATGGGGCGCAGCGGGCCGGGGATCTCGTCACCCACCACCCGCTCGACAACCGATCCCAGTGGACGCACCAGCCGAGTAAAGCGGGCCGGGCGGGACAGCGCCAGCCCGGCAGCAGGGGGACGACCGTGACCGTGACCGTGACCGTGACACAGACCAGCCGGGTGGCCGACCTCGACCCGGCGCGGTGGGACGCCACAGTGGAGCCCGGCGGTTTCTACGGCGCCGTACCCTGGTTGACCGTCGCCGAGGCCACCGCCGACCTGGCACCCGTCCACCTGGTGGCCGAGGCGACCGGCGTTCCCGGGCCGGCGACCGCCACCCTGGCCTGCTATCCGGTGGCGACGACCTCACCGTTCCCGCTGTGCCGTGCCGACGTCGTCACCGGGTCGCCCGACGAGCCGATGCCGAGCCTGTTCTGCGGCGGACGCCATCCGGCGCACACCCGGATCAACGCGGCCGGAACGGATCCCGCCACCCGGGCCCGGCTCACCGACGCCCTGCTGGCCCGGGCCGAGCGGCTCGCCGTCGACCGGGGAATGCGGTCGGTGGGCATGCTCTACGTCGACGCCGACGACGCGGTGACCCGGCAGGTGCTCACCGGGCGCGGGTACCGCATCCGGTGCCACGCCACCGCCGCCCTGCTGGCCGTACCCGACACCGGGCTGGCCGGGTACCTCGACGGACTGCGCTCCAAGACCCGGATCATGGTCAAGCGGGAGATCAGCCGGCTCGCCGACGCCGGACTGGGCGTGACCGTGCACCCGGTCACCGCCGAGGTCCAGGACGACCTGGCCCGGTTCGAGACGGCCCTGACCGACCGGTACGGCGGCGCGTTCGACCCGCAGGCCACCCGCCGACTCCGGGAGACCATCGCCACGCACCTGCCCGGCACGGCCCGGGTGGCCTTCGCGGACCTGTCCGGGCGGCGCTGCGGGTCGCTGCTGTTCTTCCACTGGCGGGACGAGCTGTACGCCCGGACCGCCGGGTTCGACTACCCGGTCAAGGGTGACCTGCCGGTCTACTTCGGGCTGCTGTTCTACTGGCTGATCGACCACGCCCACTCGCTCGGGGTCCGCACGATCTACTACTCCACGGGGGCGGACCGGGCGAAACGCTCCCGGGGCTGCCGGCTGGTCGGGCAGGACGCCTTCGTCAAACCGCTGCGGTAGCTGCGGCAGACCCCGGAACCGCTGCCTGTCGAGCTGCTCCGTCCGTGCCAGCACGGTGTCCCAGGGCACCGGGACGGCAACAGCCGTGTCGCGCTCGGATGGTTCCGGGGTCAGCCGTCCACGCCGCAGTCGCTCGCCTCCCGGACGTCCACGACCCGCGACGGCTGCGTACGCTCGCGGCCGTCGAACGGCAGGTCGGGGACGAGACGCAGACCGTCGACCTCGTGCACCCCCAGGTTGTCGTTCAGCCAGGTGGTGGCGTTCTCCCGGAACACGAACCGCAGGTAGGAATGGGGCCGTGGCCCGTCGAAGGGCGCATCGATCCGCACTGTCGAACACGGCGGCAGTTCGTGCCAGGCGTCCCAGGAGTACCGGGCGATGTCGTCCCGGTCGCCGCCGTCCAGGTAGTCCACGTACAGCGCCAGCAGGTGAACCGGGACGGGCGAGCGGTTCTGCATGACGATCGTCAGGCTCGGCCCCTCGGCCGCCACGTCGTCGAACCACGCGGAGACCCGGGTGGCGTAGCGGCTCTTCTCGCGTTGGTTCTGGGCGTGCTGGCCGCTGAGCGCCACGACCACCGCGACCACCGAGATCAGCAGGGACGCGACGGCGCCGAAGGCCTGCAACCACTCCGCCGCGCTGGGCCGCGCCATCCAGGTGCGCACCGCCCCGGCGAGCCCTGCCCCTCGGCGTTGCCCGGGCCGGACGTCGTCGGCGGTGCCCCTGTCCGGCGTGCCACTCGACGCGGACGGTGGGACGAGCAGGCCGCTTCGCGTGGTGCGCCACCCGTCGGGCGTGATGGGCAATCCGGCTCCCGGTGGAGGGGTCAGTCGCGCTCAGTCTGCCAGGCCCGAACACGTCGGGGCGACCGGTGACCGCGCGCCCGACACCGGGGCAGAGCGACCGCCCGGTTGCCGGGCGCGCTCAGTGCCGGGTCGCCGTGCCGGCCCGACCGGTCCCGACGTCCGCCGCGTCCGCGACGGGGTCGCCGTTGCGCGGCTCCGGGCCGTCGACGGCCGGCCCGGCCGTCGCGGGCAGGTCGAGGCTGGAGCGCAGGGTGACCGGGCGCAGCAGCAGTGCAGCGATCACGCCGACCAGCGCGATGGCGGCGGAGATGAAGAAGATGTGACCGGTGGCGTCGCCGTACGCGGCCCGGACGATCTCCTGCACCGGGCCGGGCAGCGCGTCGAGGTTGAGGCTGCTGCCCGCCCCGCCGCTGCCGGAGGCGGGTACGCCGGCGGCGGCGAGGTCGCGGGTGATCTGGTCGGAGACCCGGCGGGCGAGGACGGCGCCGAGTACGGAGACGCCGATGGTGCCGCCGAGGGACCGGAAGAACGCGACCGTGGAACTGGCGGCGCCGATGTCCCGCAGGGGCACGGTGTTCTGCACGGCGAGGACGAGGTTCTGCATGGTCATGCCGACGCCGGTGCCGACCAGGAACATCGCCGTACCCACGAACCACAGCGGGGTCTCGTGGTCGATGGTGCCGAGGACGGCGAAGCCGACGACCAGGACCACGGCGCCGACGACGATGTACGGCTTGACCCGGCCACTCCGGGTGATCATGCGCCCGGAGACGATCGAGGAGCCGAGGACACCGGCCATCATCGGGATGGTGAGCAGACCGGCCTCGGTGGGGCTGTAGCCCCGGCCGATCTGGAAGTACTGGCCGAGGAAGACAGCCCCGCCGAACATGGCCATGCCGACGGCGAGACTGCCGAGGATCGCCAGGGCGGTGGTGTGCTGGCGGACGATGCCCAGCGGCACCACCGGTTCGGCGGCCCGTGCCTCGACGACGACGGCCAGGGCGAGCAGGAGCACCGACCCGCCGACCATGGCGGCGGTCTGCCAGGACAGCCAGGCGAACGAGCTGTCGACGAAGGAGATCCAGACGAGCAGCACGCTCACCCCGGCGGCGATGAGCAGGGCGCCCAGGTAGTCGATCTGCACGTTGTCGCGGCGGGTGGTGGGCAGGTGCAGGGTGGCCTGGAGGATGACCAGTGCGATGGCGGCGACCGGTACCCCGACGAAGAAGCACCACCGCCAGCCGAGCCAGGAGGTGTCGACGATGAGGCCGCCGAGCAGCGGGCCGCCGACGGTGGCGACGGCCATGACGGCACCGAGGTACCCGTTGTACCGGCCGCGCTCGCGGGGCGGGATCATCGCGGCGATGGCGACCTGGACGAGGGCCTGGAGGCCGCCGACCCCGATGCCCTGGAAGGCGCGGGCGGCGATGAGCTGACCGGCGGTCTGCGACAGGCCGGCGACCACCGAGCCCACCAGGAAGACGACGATGGCGATCTGTACCAGGGTCTTCTTGTGGAACAGGTCGGCCAGTTTGCCCCAGATCGGGGTGGTCGCGGTGGCCGTCAGCAGGGTCGCGGTGACGACCCAGGTGTACTGCGTCTGGGAGCCGTCGAGCGCACCGATGATGTTCGGCAGGGCGATCGAGACGACCGTGCCGCTGAGCATCGCGACGAAGAGCACCAGCAGCAGCCCGCTGAGCGCCTCCAAGGTCTGCCGGTGGGTCATCGCCTGCGCACCGGGGGGCGCGGTGGTGGTGGGTGCGCTCATCGCGCCGCCTCCAGGTCGTCGTGGTGTCGGAGAGTGCCCTCGATGTCGCGGGTGAACCGGTCGAGGGCGTGGGCGAGCGCGCCGACCTCGTCGGGGGTCCAGTCGGCCAGGGCCCGGCCGAGCACCTCGCCGTACCAGTCGTAGGTCTCGACCAGGGCGGCCCGGCCGGCCGGGGTCACCGCCAGGATGGCGGCGCGGCGGTCGGTGGGGTCGGTGCGCCGCTCCACCAGGCCGTGCGCGACCAGCCAGGTCACCGCGCGACTGATGGTGGACTGGTCCAGGCCGGTGCGGTCGGTGAGATCGCGGGCATGGCACCCCTCGCGTAGTTTGTCCAGTTCCAGCAGCATGCCGACCATGCCGGCCGGGATCCCGGGCCGCTCGTGCACCCGGTGCTGCTTGATCAGTCGGATGCCTCTGACCAGGGCGTGCAGCCGGATGCCGAGTTCGTTGACGCTGGCCTGCACCGTCGCCTCCTCCGCTGCCGATGGATGCCGCATGCAAGGATTCCCGCAATCTTGCCCAGTGCGCAAGTTTTCTCAGTGAGAACTGAATCACCTGCCCGTACCCTGTAGCCGTGGACGACAGCACGGGGTTGCGGGAGCGCAAGAAGGCGGCCACCCGTCTCGCCCTGCACGAGGCGGCCCTGCGACTCGCCGTCGAACGGGGCTGGGACCGGGTCACCGTCGAGGCGATCGCCGACGCGGCGAACGTCTCCCGACGGACGTTCTCGAACTACTTCTCCAGCAAGGAGGAGGCGCTCTTCCACGGCGACGCCGTGCGGCTGCGCCGGACACTGCACCTCATCCGCGAACAGCCGGCCGACGCGGCGCCCTGGACGGTACTGACCCGGGCCGCCGAGCAGCTCACCGCCGAGATGTACGGCGACGTCGACCCGTCCTGGCTCGCCCGACGCCAGCAGCTACGCGGACACCCCAGCGTGGTCGCGCACCAGGCCGCCGCGTACACCGCCGTCGAGCGGGAGCTGGTCGCCGAACTCGCCCACCGGCTCACCGGCCCCGACGTCGCCCTGCGGTCCCGTGTCCTGGCGGCGACCTTCCTGGCCGTCGTCCGGGTCGCCGTCCAGCACTGGATCGACCACCCGGACCGGCCGCTACCCGACGCGGTACGCATGGCACTGACCGAAGCCACGCCCCTGGCGGCGGCCGAATACTAGCCGGCCGGGACCCGTCGGTGCGTCGGCTGTCTACTGTGCGCGTATGGCCCGACTGACGCCCGAGCGGCTCGCCCAGACCCGGATCATCTCCGCCGAGGCGGTGCTCCGCAACGAGATCGACCTCCGGCAGTACCCGTACCGGCATCTCGCCGTGCTGGCCCACCGGGGGCTGACCGGCAGCGGGGTCACCGAGTTGATGACGGCGGTCGACTGTCTCGCCCACTACTTCGGCTGGGAACTGGTCAGCGTCAGCACCGTGAACAACGCGGCCGGGCTGTACGCGTTCCTGCGGCTGCCCCCGCCGGTACCGCCGTCGGCGTAGCAGCCGGTGCTACCGTGCCGCCGGGGCCCACGCTCCATCACCAGCGACGGGTGACGCGGGTGTCGCAGCATCTCTCCGAGTGGGTCGACCACGACCCGACCCGTACGGACGCGATGGTGTACCTGTACGTCTCGGACGCCGACGCGCTGCACGCCGAGTGGATCGCGGCGGGCGTCGACGGACGCCTCGCTGCGCCGGTGCGGCACCTCGATCACCCGCGTCGTGGGCGCGCGACGCTGCCCCTCGGCCGTGGAGCAGATCAGGGATCGGGTTTCCCGAGGGCGGGCGGTGCCCCGCCGACGCCACCGGGCCGGCGGGGCACCTCAGGATCAGGTCAGCGGGTCCATGTACAGCAGCCGCAGGCCGTTGACGACGGTGGCCTGAGCCAGCAGGTACGCCTTGACCTGTGCCGGGGGCCAGGTGGGATTGTTCTGCAGGACCCGGGCGGCAGCCCCGGCCACGTGCGGCGCGGCCATCGACGTACCGCTGAGGGTGTTGGTGGCGGCGTCACCGCTGTACCACGCCGACGGGATGCTCAGGCCCGGGGCGTACATGTCCACGCAGGAACCCCAGTTGGAGAAGGGGGCGCGGGTGTCGCTGCTCGTGGTGGCGCCCACCCGGATCGCGGTACCGACCGCCTGGGGTGAGGTGTTGCAGGCGTCCGTGCCGCTGCTGCCGGCGGCGACCACGTAGGTCACCCCGTCCAGGATCGAGTTCGCCACCGCCGTGTTCAGCGAGGTGTTGAGCGCACCGCCGAGGCTCATGTTCGCCACGGCCGGCTGACCGAACTGGTGCTGGGCGGTCACCCAGTTGACCCCGGCGACGACCCCGGCGATGGTACCGCTGCCGAGGCAGTCGAGGACCCGTACGGCGACCAACCGGGCCTGCTTCGCCACCCCGAACCGGGTGCCGCCGGCGATGCCGGCGACGTGGGTGCCGTGCCCGTTGCAGTCGTCGGCGGGCAGGGCGCCGTCGACCGCGTCGTATCCGCCCACCGCCCGCCCGGCGAACTCGGTGTGGGTGGTGCGGATGCCGGTGTCGATGATGTACGTGGTGGGTCCGGCACCGGTGCTGACGAAGCTGTAGGTGCCGCTCAGGGGCAGGGTCCGCTGGTCGATGCGGTCCAGGTTCCACGGGGCGCCGGTCTGGGTGGTGTATGCCCGTACGGTGTGGTTCTGCTCGACGTAGGCGACCGCCGGGTCGGCGGCGAGGCGTCGGGCCGCCCGCTCGGACAGCCGCGCCTCGAATCCGTTGAGCGCGTGGCCGTACCGGTGTCCGACGCGGGCGCCGTACCGGTCGGCGAGGGTGTCGGCCAGGGCGCTCACGGCGGTGCTCCGGGTGCCGGCCGGACCGCCGACGGTGCGGTCCTTGACGACGACGAGGTAGCTGCCGGCGACGGCGGTGGCACCGCCGGCCCGCAGGATCTCACCCGTCGGTGGGGCTGCGGCGGCCGGACCGCCGGTCGTGGCGGCGACCGTCGCCGAGGCCACGAGCAGGCCGAGGGCGGCGAATCGGGTTCGGTGGGGGCGGGGGAGTCTCATGGGATCCGGTC
>NZ_WVUH01000199.1 GCF_017614955.1 Micromonospora echinofusca | reverse complement strand
GGCGCGTACCGTGGACGGGTTGAAAGGGGTGTCCCGGTGAGGGTGTTGGCAGCGATGTCCGGCGGGGTGGACTCGGCGGTCGCCGCCGCGCGTGCGGTGGAGGCCGGGCACGACGTGACCGGGGTGCACCTGGCGCTGGCCCGTAACCCGCAGACCTACCGCACCGGGGCGCGCGGCTGCTGCACGCTGGAGGACTCCCGGGACGCCCGGCGTGCCGCCGACGTGATCGGCATCCCGTTCTACGTCTGGGACATGGCCGACCGGTTCCACGCCGACGTGGTCGACGACTTCGTCGCCGAGTACGCCGCCGGGCGTACCCCCAATCCCTGCCTGCGCTGCAACGAGAAGATCAAGTTTGCGGCGGTGCTGGACCGGGCGGTCGCGCTCGGGTTCGACGCCGTGGTCACCGGCCACCACGCCCGGCTCGGCCCGGACGGCCTGTTGCGGCGCAGCGTCGACCTGCCGAAGGACCAGTCGTACGTGCTGGCCGTGCTCACCCGCGAGCAGCTCGACCGGTCGATGTTCCCGCTGGGCGACTCGACCAAGGCCGAGGTCCGCGCGGAGGCGGCCCGGCGCGGGCTGGCGGTGGCCGACAAGCCCGACTCGCACGACATCTGCTTCATCGCCGACGGCGACACCCGGCGCTTCCTCGCCGACCGGCTGGGCGAGGCGCCGGGTGAGGTGGTCGACGCGCTCACCGGGCAGGTGGTCGGCGCCCACAACGGGGCGTACGCCTACACCGTCGGTCAGCGGCGCGGGCTGCACCTGGACCGGCCCGCCCCGGACGGTCGGCCCCGGTACGTGCTCTCCATCACCCCGAAGACCAACACGGTGACGGTCGGTCCCGCCGAGGCGCTGGAGGTCGGCACGGTGCACGCCGAGCGGCCGGTCTGGACCGGTGGCCCCCGCCCGGACGGGCCCGTGGAGTGCGAGGTGCAGCTGCGGGCCCACGGCGACGTGGTACCGGCCACCGTCCGGGTCGACCCGTCCGGCCTGCACGCCGAGCTGCGTCGACCGGTCCGTGGCGTCGCCGCCGGTCAGGCCATCGTGGCGTACCGGCCGGACCCGGCCGGCGACATCGTGCTCGGCTCCGCCACGATCGCCTGAGCGGCCGGCGTCGACGCGGACGCTCGCCGGAGCCGTCCGACCCGGATCTTCCGGGCGGCCCGGGGGTGCGGAACGACCGCCGGGGCCGTCCGACGGGTTAACCTTCGGCCGTGACAGATCTTGCGTGGCCCTGGCCGGCGGGCGCGGCGACCGGCATCGGTTCGCTGCCCGGCACCGACATCGCCGAGGCCCAGCGGGTGGTACTCGGTGAACTGCCGGCCCTGCCGCACCTACCGGAACTGCCCGCCCGGGGACCGGGCGCCGACCTGATCGGCCGGACCGGTGGGCTCCTGGTGGAGCTGCCCGTCGAGCTGTACGCGGCCCGGTGGCGGATCGCGCTGCGTCCGGGCCGGGACCTGCGGCGGGCCCGGGACCTGATGGAACGGGACCTCGACCAGCTCACCGTCCAGGCCGAGGAGTACGCCGGGCCGGTCAAGGTGCAGGCGGCCGGCCCGCTCACCCTCGCCGCCGGGCTGGAACGGCCGCTCGGCGGGCGGATGCTGCGGGACCCGGGGGCGGTCCGCGACCTGACCGGCTCCCTGGCCGAGGGATTGCGGGGACACGTCGCCGACCTGCGGCGGCGCCTGCCGCACGCCCAGGTGCTACTGCAACTCGACGAGCCGTCGCTGCCGGCGGTACTCGCCGGACGGGTACCCACCGAGAGCGGGCTCGGGGTGTACCGGTCGGTGGAGGAGAGCACCGCCAGGGACCTGCTGCGTACCGTCGTCGAGGCCGTCGGGGTGCCGGTGGTGGTGCACTGCTGCGCGGCCGACGTGCCGCTGGAGCTGATCCGGTCCGCCGGGGCGGTAGCCGTGGCCCTCGACCTGGATCTGGTGACGAAGCTCGACCCGCTGGGCGAGGCGATCGACGCCGGGCTCGGGCTGCTGGCCGGGGCCGCCCCGGCCCTGCCGACGCCGGGTGGCCCGGCACCCACCTCGGCCCGGGTCGCCGACCGGGTACGACAGCTCTGGGACCGGCTCGGGTTCCCGCGTACCCGACTCGCCCGGCAGGTGGTGGTCACCCCGGCCTGCGGGCTGGCCGGCGCGACCCCGGAACACGTGCGGGCGGTGCTGGCCGCGTGCCGGGACGCCGGCCGCCGGCTCGCCGAGGAGTAGTCCACCGGACACCGGACACCGGACACCGGTGGCCGGCGGTGCGGTGGTGCCGGGTACCGGTGGCCGGATCCGCCGGCTGGCGGTGCTTGCGGCAGCCGGGCATCATGGCGACCATGATCGACACGCCGTTCCGGGCACCGTCCCGGCGGGCCACCGGCTCCCTCCTCGGCCTCGCCTACGGTGACGCGCTGGGCAGGCCGACCGAGTTCCTCACCGTCGCCGAGATCGAGCGGCGGTACGGCCCGGCCGGTCCCCGGGAGCTGACCGGTGACCCCGCGCTGGTCACCGACGACACCCAGATGGCCCTCGCGGTCGGTTGGGCGCTGTACGACGCCCCGACCGCGACCCCGGCCGACCTGGAACCCCGGCTCCGGGACCGGTTCGTGGCCTGGTCCGTGAGCCCGGAGAACAACCGGGCACCCGGCATGACCTGCCTGCGGGCCTGCGCCGAACTGGCCCGGGGGACCCGCTGGCAGCAGGCCACCGTGGCCGGTTCCAAGGGCTGCGGGGCGAACATGCGGGTCACCCCGGTCGGGCTGGTGACCGGGTACGACCTGGACACCCTCGCCGGGGTGGCCCAGTTGCAGGCCGGTCTCACCCACGGGCACCCGACCGGGCTGGCCGCCAGCGAGCTGACCGGGTACGCCGTCCGGGTGCTCTGCGACGGCGCGGGTCTGGCCGACCTGCCCGGCCTGCTCCGCGACCGGGCCCGGCAGCAGCACCGGGTCTACCGGGCCGACTGGCTCGGCGACCTGTGGCAGCAGCCGGGGGTGGACTCGCCGGCGGACTTCATCGCCCGGGGCTGGGACGAGTGCCTGACCGCGCTGGACCGGCTCGACGCCGCGCTGGCCCGGCCGGCCGACGGTACCGACCCGTGCCTGCTCACCGGGGAGGGCTGGATCGCCGAGGAGGCCCTGGCCACCGCCCTGCTCTGCGCGCTGCGGCACCCCGACGACCCGGTGACCGCGCTGGCCCGGGCGGCGACCACGGCCGGCGACTCCGACTCGATCGCGGCGCTGGCCGGGGCGTTCCTCGGCGCGGCCCACGGGACGGCCGCCTGGCCGGCCGGGTGGGCCACCCGGATCGAGTACGCCGACCAGCTCACCACCCTCGGCCACACCTGGGACCGGTAAGGAAGGGCCCCCTCTTATCGCTTTCGGTAGAGGAAGGGCCCCTTGTTAACAGGCAGGGCGCAACAGTGTCGGACCGGCCGGCTACCGTGCGGGGGTAGCGAGACGGAGGTCGCCGGTGTCCGAAGAAGCCATTCCGCAGCAGGTCAGCCCGGAGCAGGAGGCTGCCGCCGGGGCCGAGCCGACGGTCGAGGCCCGGGAGCGGCACGCCACCCTCAGCCAGGAGCTGACCGACCACCAGTACCGCTACTACGTGCTGGACGCCCCGGTCGTCTCCGACGCCGAGTTCGACACGATGCTGCGCGAGCTGGAGGCGCTGGAGGAGGAGTTCCCGGCACTGCGTACCCCCGACTCGCCCACCCAGCGGGTCGGCGGGACGTTCTCCACGCTCTTCACCCCGGTCACCCACGCCGAGCGGATGATGTCGCTGGACAACGCCTTCGACGACGAGGAGCTGGCCGGTTGGGCCGAGCGGGTGGAGCGCGAGGCGGGCGGTCCGGTGTCGTACCTCTGCGAGCCCAAGGTCGACGGCCTGGCGATCAACCTCACCTACGAGCGTGGGCGGCTGGTCCGGGCGGCGACCCGGGGCGACGGCCGTACCGGTGAGGACGTCACCGGCAACGTCCGCACCATCCGCGAGGTGCCGCACGAGCTGACCCCGGCGGACGGGTTCGGTACGCTGCCCGACCTGCTGGAGGTACGCGGCGAGGTCTACTTCCCGGTCGAGGCGTTCGCCGACCTGAACGCGTCCCTGGTCGAGCAGGGCAAGCCGCCGTTCGCCAACCCGCGTAACGCCGCCGCCGGCAGCCTCCGGCAGAAGGACCCTCGGGTGACCGCCTCCCGTCCGCTGCGGATGGTGGTGCACGGCATCGGCGCCCGGGACGGGTTCCGTCCGGTGGCGCAGTCCGAGGCGTACGCGGCGCTGACGGCGTGGGGCCTGCCGACCAGCGAGCGCTGGCAGGTGGTCCCCGACCTGGCCGGGGTCCGGGAGTACATCGCCTACTACGCCGAGCACCGGCACGACGTCGAGCACGAGATCGACGGGGTGGTGGTCAAGGTCGACCCGGTGGCCATCCAGGGCCGGCTCGGCTCCACCAGCCGCGCGCCGCGCTGGGCGATCGCCTTCAAGTACCCGCCGGAGGAGGTCACCACCAAGCTGCTCGACATCCAGGTCAACGTCGGGCGGACCGGCCGGGTGACCCCGTTCGCGGTGCTGGAACCGGTCCGGGTGGCCGGGTCCACCGTCGCGTTGGCCACCCTGCACAACGCCCGCGAGGTGGAGCGCAAGGGGGTGTGGATCGGCGACACGGTGGTCCTGCGCAAGGCCGGTGACGTGATCCCCGAGGTGCTCGGTCCGGTCATCGACCTGCGGCCGGACGACGCCCACCCCTTCGTCATGCCGACCACCTGCCCGGACTGCGGTTCGCCGCTTGCGCCGGCGAAGGAGGGCGACGTCGACATCCGCTGCCCCAACTCGCGGACCTGCCCGGCGCAGCTGCGGGAACGGTTGAGTCACCTGGCCGGTCGGGGTGCGCTGGACATCGAGGTGATGGGGGAGAAGGCGTCCGCCGCGCTGCTCGACTCCCAGGTGATCACCGACGAGGGTGACCTGTTCTTCCTCGACGCCGAGCGGCTCACCAAGGTGCCGTTCTTCGTCAACAAGGACGGCACCCTGGGCAGCAACGCCGGCCGCTTCCTGGACAGTCTCGCCGAGGCCCGGCAGCGTCCGCTGTGGCGGGTGCTGGTCGCCCTGTCGATCCGGCACGTCGGCCCGACCGCCGCGCAGGCACTGGCCCGGCACTTCGCCTCGATCCCGGCGATGGAGGCGGCCACCGAGGAGGAACTCTCCTCGGTGGAGGGGGTCGGCCCGACGATCGCGGCGAGCCTGAAGGAGTGGTTCGCCGTCGACTGGCACCGCGACGTGGTGGAGAAGTGGGCCAGGGCCGGGGTACGGATGGCCGAGGAACGGGCCGACGAGGGGCCCCGGCCGTTGGAGGGGGTGACCGTGGTGGTCACCGGTACCCTTGCCGGCTTCTCACGGGACCAGGCGGCCGAGGCGGTGCAGTCGCGGGGTGGCAAGGTCAGCGGCTCGGTCTCCAAGAAGACCTCGTTCGTGGTGGTGGGGGAGAACCCGGGGTCCAAGGCGGACAAGGCGGTCAGCCTGAAACTGCCGGTGCTGGACGAGGCGGGGTTCCGGATCCTGCTGGGCGAAGGTCCCGAGGCGGCCCGTGCCGTTGCGCAGCGTGATCAGGCTGACGCGGAAAGCAACGCCGGGTAAATATCGATCTTGTCGGGAAGTCGCCGCGTATACCAAGTTAATTACGACTACGTCCTATTCGCGGCTGTCGTACCACGCAGAACACCGTTCGCAGCGTTTGATGGGGGCACACGGCGCGGCAACCGTCGCGCCCCGGACCGCTGCGTCGGGAGGTCGGATGGAGCCGGCGGCCGTGCGGAACGTCGTACCCCGGAGTCGGGTCATGGCGTTCTTCGGCTTCGTCAGCGCGGTGGCCGCGGTGGCCGCCATCTCCGTCGTCGGGCCGCTCGCCGCGTTGCCCGACCGGCTGCCCGACCTGCCGGCGGCGTTCTGGACGATGGCCGCCCTGGCCGCCATCTGCGACATCCGGCCCTTCGCCGGGTCCGGCAGGCGGCAGAGCGCGCCGGTGTTCCCGTCGATCTGCTTCACCTTCGCGATCATGCTGGCCTGGGGCCCCGGCCCGGCCATTGCCGTGCAGGTGCTCACCGTCGCCGTCTCGGGGTGGCGCCTGCGGCACAGTCCGGGACGGATCGGCTTCACCGTGGCCCAGTACGCCTGCGCGTTCGCCGCCGCCGACCTGGTGCTCCGGCTCGCCCCCGGTGGTCCGTTCCTGGTCGACGGCCGCCCCGGCTGGCAGGACGTGGCGGTGATGACCGGCGCCGCGATCACCTGGTTCGTGGTCCGGTACGGCACGGCCAGCGCTGCGGAACGGCTGCGTCACGGCGGTCCATGGTGGCCGGAGTTCCGCCAGGGGCTGCCGTTCGAACTCTTCTCCACCGGGTCACTGCTGCTGCTCGGTCCGGTACTGGTCGCGGCGGCCCAGGTCAGTGCCGCGCTCATCCCGCTGATGCTGATCCCCCTGGTCGCGGTGCACCGGATGATGCGGCTCTCCACCGAGCAGACCCAACTGGCGGCGCTGGACCCGCTCACCGGCCTACCGAACCGCAAGGCGCTGCTGCGGGAGGTCGCCGAGCAGGTACGCCGGCATGCCGCCCTGGCGGCGAAGGGCGCACCCGACGCCCACCTGGCCCTGCTGCTGATCGACCTGGATCGCTTCAAGAACGTCAACGACGCGCTCGGGCACGCCGTCGGCGACCGGCTGCTGATCGAGGTCTCCGGACGGCTGACCAGCGTGGTACGCCCCGGTGACCTGGTCGCCCGGCTCGGTGGCGACGAGTTCGCCATCGTCGCGCCCCGGTTGGGCGGCACCGGGGACGCCCGGTGCCTCGCCGACGAGGTGGTCGCCGGGCTGGCCGAGCCGGTCGCGCTGGACGGCCTGCCGCTCGACGTGGGCGGCTCGATCGGCGTGGCCCTCTACCCCCGGCACGGCGAGGACTTCGAGACCCTGATGCGCCACGCCGACGTGGCGATGTACGAGGCGAAGCACCGGGGGGACACGGTGGCCGTGTACGCGGCCGAATCCGACCACAACTCCCCGGAGCGGCTGAGCCTCCTGGCCGACCTGCGCCGGGTCCTGGAGCAGGGGCAGCCGGCGGTCGACGTGGTGACGCTGACCGGTACCGCCCCGGTGCCGGCCGGCGGCGGGCAGCGGGGCGGATCCGGCGGGCGCGGCGGGCAACGGGGCGGGCCCGGCGGACGTAGCGGGAACCGGCGGTACTGGTCCGGCTGGCGTCGGCCGGCGACCGGGCCGGGCGTACCGCCCGACGAGTTGATCAGCCGGATCATCGCCGGTGCCGACCCGACCGGCCGGGGCGCGGCGCACCGACGGTTGACCACGGTGGGCGGGACGACCGTGCCGCCGGCCCGGGAGGCATCATCCGACGGACCCACCGGCCGGCAGGGGGCACCGGACGGACCCCCGGGCCGGGAGGCGGCGCCGGATCGGGCAGCACCGTCCCGTCCCGGGCGGCCCGTGCACGCCGAGCCCGGCCCGGCCGGGGACGTCGGCGAGATCACCATGTACTACCAGCCGCAGGTCGCCGTGGCGACCGGCGAGGTGGTCGGGGTGGAGGCGCTGCTGCGCTGGCGGCACCCCGTCCGGGGCATGGTCGACCCGGGGGAGCTGATCCGGGTGGCCGAGCAGAGCGCGGTGATGCGGCTGCTCACCCGGCGGGTCGTCGACGACGTGCTGGCGCAGTTGGCCCGCTGGGACGCCGCCGGCATCACCGTCCGGGCGGCCCTCAACGTCAGCGTCCGGGACCTGCACACCGGCGAGATCGCCGACCGGATCGCCGAGCTGCTCCAGCGGTACGGCCTGCCGCCCGACCGGCTGCAACTGGAGATCACCGAGGGCGCCCTGATGGCCGACCCCCGGCGGGTACTGGCCACCATCTCCCGACTGCACCAGATCGGGGTGGCGATCGCCCTCGACGACTTCGGCACCGGGTACTCCTCGATGCAGCACCTGCGCCGGCTGCCACTCTCCGAGGTGAAGATCGACCGGTCGTTCGTACTCGGCATGGCGGAGGACCCCGACGACGCCGCCATCGTCCGGTCGATGATCGAGCTGGCCGGCGCCCTGGGACTGCGGGTGGTCGCCGAGGGGGTGGAGGACGAGCGCACCTGGCGGCTGCTGCACGCGGCCGGCTGCGAGGTGGCCCAGGGCTGGTTCTACGCCCGGCCGATGCCGGCCGGGGAGCTGACCGCCTGGCTAGCCCGGTACCGGCCGCTGCGCCCCGCCACGCGATGACCGGTCGGTCGGTGTACTGAGCCCAGCTCAAAATTCTGGCCAAAGTCCACTTTTGGCTGATAGGTCGCCAAGAGCATCATCGAGGATCTCATCCTTGTAGGATTCTGTCTCATCGATCGGGAGGTTAGGCGAGGCGGAAAAGTTACGTAGTCGCCATATTGGCGACAGTCCTTGTGTTGGATAGTTCCACCGCTGCTTGGGCGGACTGCCGCACGGGGTCCTCGTCTGGGTCCGGACGTGTCTACGTGGGTCCGAGTCCGGCCGATTTTGGGGATAGTAATGGCTATGCCTCTTGGTCTTCCAGCAGCAAGACCTTCACCCTGCCGGCCAACGCCTGGGGGATGGGAAGCGGCTACTGCCTGACTACCTGGTTCGATTGGGCGGTCTCGTCCGGGCATTTTGACGCACGAGCCGCCCGTCTCTGCTACCGATCTGCCTCGCAGAAGGCAGTGACGTCAACCGACACGGCCAGTACTCGGGAGCAACCTGCGCGGTCGGTACTCAGGATGCGAACTTCAGCATTGGCTACAACAACACCGTCACCCGATACTGGGTGCGTGATGACAACGGCACCAATCGTTACCACGATGGTGGCGACCCGAGAAGTGCCCAGTTGAGTAGAGCAGTATGGATCATTCTCGTTCCGCCTCGACCGGGTTCTTCGGCGTTCTCGTTCGCTTGCCGGGCCGCCGTCGCGGTCTCGCTGCCCTGGTCGCATCCGGGCTTGCCCTGACGTTCGCCACGATCGGCTGTGCGTCGACCACCAATGTGGACGACGGCGTGGCCGCGGCCGTGGGCGCCGATCTGATCGATGTCTACGAGCAGATCAACGGAAACGTACGGCAGCGCGGCGCCTCCGAGGTGCTGACCTATGTCGCCTATCAGGAGCCAATCAAGAAGTGCATGTCGGCGGCGGGTTACTCGTACAGTCCGCCGCTGTTCTACGAGTCCTACCGTGGAGTGGCGCGCGTCACACTGCCCACGGGCGTGTCGGCGATCGTGGAACCAGGGGCGGAGTCGGTGCTGGCTCAACTGGTCAACTCCCTGGAGGCCGCTGCGGCGGTCCCGGAGCACCGCAATCCCGGGTTCGAGACGCTGCCCGAGGACCAGCGGCAGCTCTACCTGGCCAAGGTCGAGTCCTGTGAGCCGCCGACCGACACGTACGTGGACCGGTTCAAGCCTGCTGCCGCCGGTGCCGTCAGTGGCAGGTTCCACGACATGCTGGAAGACGTCGGCCGCGGCGAGAAGGTCGCCGCCGCCATGGAGTCGTACCCCGCCTGTATGGCGAAGCAGGGTGTGCCGGTGCAGGACCTGAACGAGTTGCAGTCCTCGGTACGCCAGCGCTTCATCGGCCCGGACGGTCAGCCGATCGGTCCCCGGTCTACGGCATGGCCGTCGGCCGTCACCTATCAGCAATCCGCTGTAGCGGCGGACAAGAGTTGTCGGGTTCCCGCCTGGCGTGCCGCCATGACCCGACTTGATCAGCTCCTGCCGGCGTTCGTCGAGACCAACGAGGCGCAGTTGGCCACCATCGATGGCGAATGGCAAGCCATCGAGGACGCGGCCGAGCAGGCCCGGGCGAAACTTCCGCTGTAGGCGGGCCGATCGACGCCCCAGTGTCGGGCGGGCACCACGGCGGAGGAAGCCGGCGGTGCCCGCCCGACACTGCTGTGTGGGCCTGGACGTATCCGGGCCGTTGGTCGGGAGCCGAACGCATCGCCGGACGGGTCGACACATAAACTCGGCGCGTCACCCTCTGCGCATCCGGCGCAGGTCGGCAAGCAGCAGATAGCCAGGAAGGGGTCGTCATGGCCGCCATCTCCCGCGAGGAGGTCGCGCACCTGGCGCGACTGTCGCGGCTCGCCGTGACGGAGGAGGAGCTGGACACCTTCGCCGGCCAGCTCGACGTGATCCTCCAGTCGGTCGCCCAGGTCGGTGAGGTCGCCGCGGCGGACATCCCGCCGACCTCCCACTCGGTGCCGCTGACCAACGTCCTCCGAGAGGACGTGGTGGTGCCCGGGTTGACCCCGCAGGAGGCGCTGTCGGGTGCGCCCGACGCCGAGGAGCAGCGGTTCCGCGTCCCGCGGATCCTGGACGAGGATGTGGCTTCATGACTGACCTGACCAGGCTCACCGCGACCGAGATCGCGGGGCTCGTGGCGAGCGGCGAGACCTCCGCCGTCGAGGTGACCCGCGCCCACCTGGCCCGGATCGCCGCCGTCGACGACCGGGTCAACGCGTTCCTGCACGTCGACACCGAAGGCGCGCTCGCGGCGGCCGGCGCGGTGGATGCCCGTCGGGCGGCCGGCGAGGAACTGGGCCCGCTGGCCGGCGTGCCGGTCGCGGTCAAGGACGTGCTCACCACGAAGGGCGTACCGACCACCGTCGGGTCGAAGATCCTGGAAGGCTGGCGCCCGCCGTACGACTCGACGATCGTGCAGCGGCTGCGCGCGGCCGGCACGGTGATGCTCGGCAAGACCAACATGGACGAGTTCGCCATGGGCTCCTCCACCGAGTATTCGGCGTACGGCGCCACCCACAACCCGTGGGACCTGGACCGGATCCCGGGCGGCTCGGGTGGCGGCAGCTCCGCCGCGCTCGCCGCGTACGAGGCTCCGCTCGCCATCGGCTCGGACACCGGCGGCTCGATCCGCCAGCCCGCCGCGGTCACCGGCACGGTCGGCGCGAAGCCGACCTACGGCGGTACCTCCCGGTACGGCCTGGTGGCGTTCTCCTCGTCGCTGGACACCCCCGGCCCGTGCGCGCGTACCGTGCTCGACGCGGCGCTGCTGCACGCGGTGATCGGCGGGCACGACCCGCGCGACTCGACCTCCATCCCGGCCCCGGTGCCGGACGTGGTGGCCGCCGCGAAGCTCGGCGCCAGCGGTGACCTGACCGGGGTGAAGCTCGGCGTGGTCACCGAGTTCTCCGGTGACGGCGGGGAGCCGGGCGTGCAGGCCGCCTTCCGGGAGGCGGTGGAGACGCTCACCAAGATGGGGGCCGAGATCGTCGAGGTCTCCTGCCCGCACTTCCGGTACGCGCTGCCCGCCTACTACCTGATCGCGCCGAGCGAGTGCTCCTCCAACCTGGCCCGGTTCGACGGGGTGCGGTTCGGCCTGCGGGTCGGCGACGACGGCAACCGGTCGCTGGAGGAGGTCATGTCGCTGACCCGGGAGGCCGGCTTCGGCCCCGAGGTCAAACGGCGCATCATGATCGGCACGTACGCCCTCTCGTCGGGCTACTACGACGCCTACTACGGGCAGGCGCAGAAGGTGCGCACCCTGATCACCCGGGACTTCACCTCGGCGTTCGAGCAGGTCGACGCGTTGATCTCGCCGACCACCCCGTTCGTGGCGTTCCCGATCGGCTCGCGTACCTCCGACCCGTACCAGATGTACCTGGCCGACCTCTACACCATCCCGACCAACCTGTACGGCGGCCCGGGCATCTCGGTCCCCTGTGGGCTCTCCGAGGGGCTGCCGGTCGGTCTGCAGATCATGGCGCCGACGATGGCGGACGACCGGATGTACCGGGTCGCCGCCGCGCTGGAGAGCGCCGTCGGCACCCTCACCCCGCCGGCCCTGTGAGGTAGGAGCTACCGATGACCACGACACTGCCCGCGTACGACGAGGTGGTCGCGCGCTACGAGCCGGTGATCGGCCTGGAGACCCACGTCGAGCTGGGTACGAACACCAAGATGTTCTGCGGCTGCCCGACCGACTTCGGCGGCGAGCCGAACACCCGGGTCTGCCCGGTCTGCCTCGGCCTGCCCGGCTCGCTGCCGGTGGCGAACAAGGCGGCCATCGAGGCGACCATCCGGATCGGCCTGGCGCTGAACTGCTCCATCGCCGAGTGGTGCCGGTTCGCCCGGAAGAACTACTTCTACCCGGACATGCCGAAGAACTTCCAGATCAGCCAGTACGACGAGCCGCTCTGCGTGGACGGGTACCTGGACGTCGAGGTCAACGGCGAGCTGGTCCGGATCGGCATCGAGCGGGTGCACCTGGAGGAGGACACCGGCAAGACGCTGCACGTCGGCGGCGCCACCGGCCGGATCCACGGGGCCACCGAGTCGCTGGTCGACTACAACCGGGCCGGCATCCCGCTGGTGGAGATCGTCACCAAGCCGGTCCCCGGTACCGGTGCGCTCGCCCCCGAGGTGGCCCGCGCGTACGTCACCGAGCTGCGGGACGTGATCCGCTCGCTCGGCGTCTCCGACGTCCGGATGGAGGAGGGCTCGCTGCGCTGCGACGTGAACACGTCGCTGCACCCGGCCGGCACCGCCGAGTGGGGTACCCGCACCGAGACCAAGAACGTCAACTCGCTGCGCTCGGTGGAACGGGCGGTCCGCTCGGAGATGCTCCGGCAGGCGGCGGTACTCGACGCCGGTGGCCGGATCACCCAGGAGACCCGGCACTTCCACGAGGACACCGGGGAGACCACCTCGGGCCGGTCCAAGGAGACCGCCACCGACTACCGGTACTTCCCGGAGCCGGACCTGGTGCCGCTGGCCCCGGACCCGACGTGGGTCGCCGAGCTGAAGGCGGCCCTGCCCGAGCTGCCCCGGCTGCACCGCCGCCGGCTCCAGCAGGAGTGGGGCCTGTCCGACCAGGACATGCAGTCCGTGCTCAACGCCGGTGCGGTCGAGTTGATCGAGCAGACCGTGGCGGCGGGCGCCAGTCCGGCGGCGGCCCGGAAGTGGTGGCTGGGCGAGCTGTCCCGGCGGGCCAACGAGACCGGGGTCGAGCTGTCCGACATCGGTGCCACCCCGCACCAGGTCGCCGAGCTCCAGGGCCTGGTCGACGCGGGCAAGCTCAACGACAAGCTGGCCCGTACCGTGCTGGAGGGCGTGATCGCGGGCGAGGGCACGCCCACCGAGATCATGAGCAACCGGGGGCTGGAGGTGGTCTCGGACACTGGTGCGTTGACCGCCGCCGTGGACGAGGCGATCGCCGCGAACCCGGACATCGCCGAGAAGATCCGCAGCGGCAAGGTCGCGGCGGCCGGTGCACTGGTCGGCGCGGTCATGAAGACCACCCGGGGCCAGGCCGACGCCAAGACCGTCCGCGAGCTGATCCTGACGCGCCTCGGCGCCGAAGGCTGACCGGTTGGGAAGGGCCCCTTCCTATCGTTTCCGGTATAGGAAGGGGCCCTTCCTAACACCCCGGGTCCACCGCAGCGCGAACAGTGCCCTCACCGATCTGACCGTGGTGGGCAGGGCCGGAACGCACTAC
>NZ_WVUH01000198.1 GCF_017614955.1 Micromonospora echinofusca | reverse complement strand
TCCCTCCACCCCCCGTCCCGCTACCGCCGGCCCGGCCGCCACCCGGTCGGCGAGGTCCGGCGGTACCGACCGTGGAAACCGGGCTGCCGTCGGACCGGCGTGCCCACCAGCGGGCCGACCGGGGTCGGGACGCGACCGTGGCGGGTGCCGGGTCGACCGGCGGTCGGGGAGCGGCACGCCGCAGCAGACCCAGCTCGACCGTGGTCGTGCCCAACGGGACGCTGGCGTCCCCGACCTCGCCGCCGTCGATCTGGAGGTCAGCCGGTCGCCGTTGCGGGTTGGTGTGCAACCACCAGGTGCCGAATTCGGAGACCAGATAGCCGAAACGGGGGACCGCCCGGGGCAGCCTGGTTCCGATCTCCAACCGGCCGTCGGTCTGCCACAGGTAGTGGACCTCCGTGTCGCCCAGGCGGTGCTCCGTACCGTCGATGCGGACACGCAGCTCACCCATCAGCGGATCACCTCCCAGAGCAGGTCCAGCAGCGCCAGCCCGCCGAGCAGCGCGGCGGCGGAGAGAACGAGACGGGACCGGCGCCGACGCGGCGGAACGTCCGGCTCCGGCACGGGAACGGGGTCGGTGTCCCAGTGCCGGACCAGCGGACGGCGGTACCGGGGCGGCACCCAGTTGACCGGCCGGCGGGTCGGCACCGGCGACGCCGGCCGGGGCGCGCGACCCACCACGACCCCGCTGACCGGCCCGGATCTCGCGGGCAGGTGCTCCGGCGCCCACTGCGCCGCCAGCCGGTGCCACGAACCGGCCGGCGGACCACCCCTCCCGGCCGTGGCCGCGGCCATCAGTGTTTCTGCGGCGTCGGCGCCGATCAGGCCGGCCAGCCGCTCCTGGCGCAGCCCGACCACCGAGAAGTCGTCGAGCAGCAGCCACACCGCCACCCAGGCCAGCCGGGCCAGATCGGTGACCTGGTCGGGCCGGTCGGCGCCAGGCACCACGATCCGCATGTAGTCCGGCGCCTGCGGCGGACACACCTGGCCCCAGGGCCCGAGCATCGCGTCGCAGTCGACCAGGTAGACGGCCGATCCGTCGCGCCGGCAGAGGATGTTCTCCGCCTGCACGTCGTTGACGACGACCCCGCAGGAGTGCAGCCAGAGGATGGTCCGCGCGACCCGGCCCAGCGCCACCTGCTTGACGTCGACCGGTGCGCCGGCCCGCACCGTCCCCCCGGCGGTCAGCCGGATCAGATCGGCGAGGGTGTGGGGCCGGCGCTCACCCCACCGGCCGCGATGGCTGAAGGCGGCGTTGGCCTCCGGGATCAGGATCCCGCCCAGTCCACCGGCGCGGTCCCGGACCCGCCGGAGCGGCCAGGACGCGACCGCGTCGAGCCGGGCCCGGTCGGCCTCCGGCAGGCCGTGCCGCCACGCCACCTGGCGCCCCAGGGCCGCGCTGTCCACTTCCCGCAGGTGTTCGGGCCGGTACCGCTTGAACAGGTACCGGCCTCCCCGGTAGGTGCACCGGTGCAGGGTGGAGCCACCTCCCACGTGACCGTCCCCGGACGACCGGGTGATCTGTCCGATGTCGACCACGTCCACCCCGCTGAGTGGTCCGTTTCCGGTGCTCATCCGTCTCACCCGATCCAGACCGCGACGACCGTCCGGTCGTCGGTGTGGTAGTCGTCGACGAAGTCGACCTGGGCGAGGAACTCCAGCGGCGACGGAGGTCTGCGCCACCGGGCGGCGAGCGTCTCGCCGAGGCGTGACCTGCGGCCACCGAGTGCGGCGGCGAACCCGTCGGTGGCCAGCAGCAGCACGCTGCCCGGTCGTACCGCCACCTCGGCGAGCCGGGGCTGCGCGTGTCGGGGCAGTTGCCGGGTGGCGTTCTCCGTGGCGCTGTCCCGCTCGTGGTGGGCGGCCCACCAGCCGTGCTCGTCGAGCACCCAGGCCTCCGAGTCGCCGATGCCGCCGCAGCGGACCACCGCTCCCCGCTCTGCCGGGCGTACCTCGGCGACCACCAGGGTCGTCGCCCCGTGCAGTTCGCCCCGTGCGGTTGTCGCCTGGGCGGCGACAGCCTGACCGGCCCGGGTGAACAGCGACGAGAAGGGTGGGCCGGACGACTGGCCGCCCGAGTCCCGCATGGACCGCAGGGCCTCCTGGACCGCCACCATCGCCGCGGTGGCCGACCCGGGCAGCGAGCCGAGCCCGTCGGCGACCGCAAGATGCAGCGCGCCGGCCCGCCGGTCCCAGCGGGCGCCCACCGCGTCCTGCCCGTCACCACCGTCCAGGGCGTGGGCCAGACCCCGCAGGGTGGCGGCCCGGACGGTCAGCCGGTTCGGACCGGAACCGCATCCGCCGTGGAAGGTCGCGCTGCCGGACCGGCAACCGATCACGGCGGTGGCCAGGGGTGGCTCGCCGACCGGTACCTGGCGGGGGGTGAGGACGAGCGCCCGGGTCAGCGGTGGGGGTGGCGTCTCGGTGGCCGGACCCGGGTGGCGCGACCGCACCCGGCCGGGAAGCACGTCGGCCAACCGGGCCGCGGCCCGGACCACCCGGCGCCGCGTGGCGGGCACCGGCACCGGTCCCACCCACCACGACCGGGCCAGCAGCAACGCGGTGCCGACGGTGGCCAGCACCAGGAGGAGCAGGGCCACCGCAACCGGCCTACTCATGGGAGTTCCCGGTCGCGCGGCGCATCCCCCGGGGCACGTCGATCAGCAGGTTGCCGCTGGCGGCGGAGGTGACCGAGGCGGTGATGCTCCGCTTGATGGCGGCCACGATGCTCGCCGCGAGTGACGACGAGTCCGCGCCGTCGGCGATCAGCGCGTTGCGGGGTCGCCCGGGGGGCCCCGAGGCGACCTTCCAGAGGGCCTGCTCGTTGGCGTTGGGCAGGCCGATGGCGACGATCCGGGCCCCGATGTCCCCGTCCACCAGTGCGTTGCGGTGCGGCAGCCACTCGTCGTCGCGTTGCGGCCGGCCCTGCGCGTAGGGGCGACCGTCGGTGATGAAGAAGACCCACGGCCGGGCGGTGGTGATCTCCTCGTCCGGGCGGTGCCGCTCGGTCAGCACCGCCCGGACGTCGCGGGGGTACTGCGCCACCAGGAAGCGCAGGACCGAGGCGTAGTCGGTGTACGGCCCCCGGTCCGGCATGCCGATGACCTGTGGTCGAGCCAGGTCGGACATGGGACGCAGGATCTGTGGTCGCTGGTGGAAGGCCAGTACACCGACCGAGGTCAGGCTGTTGACCACCGGGTTGTCCGACAGTTCCCGCAGCATCCGTGAGATCAACCGGGTGAACTGGCCGAGGTAGGTGTTGCCCAGGTCGCCGGAGCGCTCCACCTCGCCGGTACCCAGGTCGACCCGCATCGAAGGGGACGCGTCGAGGACCAGGTAGACCAGGTAGTAGCGTCGGACGGCGGCTGGGGAGTCCGGGGCGTACCGGCCGTGGAGGGTCACGACGCTGCTCCGGTCGCCGGTGCGTCGGGTCCGCTGGCGGGGTCGGTCGAGGGGCTCACCGGCTGGTCGATGACGAACTCCTGGGTGGCGTCGAGGTCCCATCCGTCGATGGCCGGGCCGGTCGCCACGCCCAGCAGACTGCGCTCCCGTGCGCTGATCAACTCTTCCCGCGCGACATCGATGTTGGCGTTCTCCACCCGCACGTCGTGCGCGAACCGCTTCCGCCGTACCTCGTGCTGCTGCTGGGTGCGGTAGCGCTGGAAGCGCAGGTCGGTCGCGTGTCGTTCCCGGTCGGCGTCGCGTTGCCCGGCGTCCTGGCGGTCCTGGTCGCGTAGCCGGCGGGCGTTGAGGCGGTCGTACACGGTCTCGCCGTTGAGGACCTTCAGCAGGGCCGGCAGCGCGTCGATGATGATCAGGAAGATCCGTAGCCCCCACTGGGTGGCGTGCACGTAGCCGTTCTCCTCCACCAGGTCGTCCAGGGCACGGAACCGTTCCAGGAGACCGATGTTGCGGTGGCGGTCGCGGATCGTGTCGAGTTCCTCGTCGATCTTCTTGTTGATCAGCTCCCCGTACCGCTGGCGGGCGGTGCTGACCTGCTCGGTGAGGGAATTGGCCTTGCTGTCCAGCTGCACCAGCCGGGTGGAGTTCTCCTTGATCTTGTGGTCGGCGTAGTAGCGGTCCGCCTCACCACGGAGCCGCCGGCAGTTGGGCCCCACCCCGGGCCGGCCGGAGAACTCGCTGCCCGGGGTGCCGTTGCACTCGCGCCGGGCCTTCTCCTCCAGCTTCGCGTGCGCGGCGGAGTCCGCGTCGACGGTCTTGCGCAACGCGTCGGCCTGCCGCTTGGTCTCGTCCAGTTCGGTCTGCAACCGCTCCGGCGAGTCGCCGTCGATCTTCAACCGGTTGTCCAGGCACGTCGCGTCGTTCGCCTCCGGCCTGGCCGCCTCCGGAGTACCCGGCACCGGGTTGCAGAGCCGCAGCAGGCTCTCCCGGTCGGCGAGTTCGGTCGCCCGGTCCCGGGCGACCCGCTCCTGGATGGCGCTGTCGAAGACGCCGAGCAGGAGCGGCTCGGCGACCACCATGCCGAGCGCCACCGAGAGCAGCAGCCGGGGCAGGAACCGGTTACGTGCACTGCCCGAGCTGATCGGTGCCCCGGCCATCAACCACCGGTCGAGGCTGAGGATGAACAGTCCCCAGACCAGCACCACGCCGACGACGAAGAACCGGAAGCCGCCGAACACGCAGTACAGCGCGTACGCCATGGAGAACATGGCGAGCAGGGCCGTACCGAAGACCACCCCACCCATCGCCGTGTACCGGGGGCGCTCGCTGGGCACCTGGGCGAGGATCTTCTCGTCTGCTCCCGTGCACAGGCGCAGGGCCCGGGCCGGCCCCCACCGGGGAATGTCGACCTTCTCATCCATCGCATGTCTCCTGACTGCGGTTGTTTCCTGGCCGTACCTCGGGGTCCGGAATAACCGCCGGGCAGCGGCTCGACATGGGCAGAATGGTTGGAGGCCGGGTTTTCCGGGGCGGTGTGACAAGGGCCGCCGGGGGTCGGCTCTCCATTCAGGTGGCAATTGGCAGCGGGTAATGCAGGTGGCCGCCTCACCCGGCGTGGAATCCGCCTGGTGAACCGTAGTCGTCGTCGTACCGCCCTTGTGGATCATTCGGGTCCGTGTCGAACGTGGTGTCCCCCGCATATCCGTGGTCGACGCGACCGGCCTGGATACCGACCTGCACGCTGACCAGGTCCATCGTCATTCCCGGTACGTCGGAGGGCTCCAGGTCCTTGCGCGCGTAGATCCGGCTCAGGATGCGACGCGGCACGTCGGGGTTGCTCATGACGTCGTCCCGGGTACCGAGCATCTGCAGGATGTCGTCGTTGAGCAGGTGCGCGGTGAGGCTGGGGCGGATGTCCCAGGCGCCGGCCTCCAGCACCAGGATCGGGTCGACGACCCGGCAGTGGAACGTGACGCTGAGCAGCACGCGACCGGTGGCCGAGGTGGGGAGCGGAACGTGGGCGACGACCAGTTCCTGGCGGACGGAGACCACGGCCACCGCGAGCGCGTCCACCACGGTGTGCGAGCGCAGCATGTCCGGCCCGGGCGGCGCGAGTGCGTACGTGCCGTTGGCCTGGAAGACCAGGACGCTACCCGGCCTCTGCTCCGGAAACTCCTCGGCGAAGCGCCGACGTGGGCGCAGGAAACGTCGCCGTACCGGGTCCAGTGACGTGAATCCGACGACCGGATATTGGTGCTCGGGGTTGGTGCCCGATTGCGGCACCTGAATGGAGAAAGACAATGCCTCGTTCACCTCGGAGGCTTTCGGGGTTCGGGAGGGGTGTGGCGACCGTCTGTCGACGTGACTGCCACCTTACTGCCGGCACTGCCGGCTTCTGGTCCGCAAAGCAATTTTCATCCGTACGGTTCACGCCTGTCGTAAGTGCGGTGGCCGAACGGCTGGAATGTGTCGTCCGCCGGTATCGTCAGCGCTTTGCAATGGTGTGTCTCTCCCGGCCGGGTGTCGGCTTTCCCCGACCGTTGCCGTGGCTTGCCGGCATCCGTTGTCGCCAACAGTGACGGTGCGGGTGCGGAATGCCGTCGACAGGGGTGGCCGTGCCGCTGTGCACGGCCACCCGGTCAGTCTCGTCGAGATTCCTACCGGTTCCATGCCGCCGGTCTACCGGCAACGTTTCATCGGCAGGAGCCGTCCCAGTTCGTGCCGTTGGTGCAGGGGCTGGCGGTGCGGTGGGTCGTGGTCGCGTGGTCGGCGGGAAGTGCCGCGCCGGTCGGGAGCAGTGCGACGACGGCGGCGAGCAGGCAGGTCCGCAGGTGGTGGCGCACGGTGGTGCCTCCTTGGGGGTGACGGGTGGAGGGAGGTCTGGCCGGTGCTGCGGGAGAGTTCCCTCTTGTCAGAATGACAGTAAGTTCCCCCACCCCTTCATGTCAAGAAGACATTTATGTACCCTGTCCCTCATGAGCAGCGCACGTCGTGCCCACGCAGCCGTCAAGGTGACCGTCGACCTGGCCATCCTCACGGTGCGCGAAGGGCGTCTCCAGGTTCTGCTGATCGAACGGGGCAACGAGCCGTTCCGGGGTCGTGCGGCCCTGCCCGGTGGCTTCCTCCGCGACGGTGAGGACCTCGACGCGGCAGCACGCCGCGAACTGCGGGAGGAGACCGGCCTCGACGGATCCGCGCTCCACCTGGCGCAACTCGGTGCCTTCGGTGCGCCCGGGCGGGACCCTCGGGGGCGGGTGGTCACCATCGCCTACCTGGCCATCGCCCCCCACCTGCCGGTACCGGTGCCCGGTTCGGACGCCAGCGGCGCCCGGTGGGAGCCGGTCGAGGCCAGCCTGGCCGATCCCGACCGGCTGGCGTTCGATCACGGCGACATCCTCCGTACCGCCGTCGACCGGGCCCGCCGGGAACTGGAGTACACCACCCTGGCCACGGTCTTCTGCGGCGAGACCTTCACGATGGGCGAGCTGCGGGAGATCTACGAGGTGGTCTGGGGCGTGCCACTGGATCCGCGGAACTTCAGCCGGAAGGTGAAGAAGACCGAGGGGTTCGTGATTCCGTCCGGTGAACAGCGGGTCCAGGAGACCGGCCGTCCCGCCACCCTCTACCGGCGAGGACCGGCGACGACCCTCTACCCGCCCATGCTGCGGGGCGCCGATCAGGGCGGCGAACCCGTCGGTGCAGTCAGTCCAGCTCGGTGAGGGCAGCCAGCGCCCGGTCCTTCAGATAGCTGGCGTTGCCACTGCCGAAGCAGGCCACCGCGCTGCTCAGCGCGGCGGCCTGCTCGGTGGGCCGGCGCCGGATCTGGTGCAGCTCGGCCAGGGACTGGAAAGCGCGGCCCTCCAGCACGGCGTCGCCCGCCCGGCGGGCCAGGCGGACCGCCGTACGCAGATACCGGCCGGCCCGGGCGTCGTCGTCGGCCAGCCGCGCCACGTCGCCCAGACCGTGGTAGGCGTAGGCAGCCCCGACCGGGTCGGTCCGGCCCACGGTGTCCAGCACGTAGCGGAACTGCCCCTGTGACCGGTCCAGCTCCCCGCCGGCCAGGTAGGCCCGGCCCAGCCAGTACGCGGTCTGCGCCCGCAGCCGGGGCAGTCCACTGTCCCGGGCCACCTGCTCGGCCTCCCGTAGCATGCCGAGGGCACGGCCCGGCTCACCGAGGTCGAGCCAGGTCTGCCCGAGGTAGCGCAGTGACTGCCACCGACCCACCAGGTCGCCGCAGGCCGTGTACCGCGCCAGGGCCTCCTCGTAGGCGGTGCGCGCCTCGTCGAAACGTCCCTCGCGGCGCAGCTGGCTGGCGAGCGTGCGCAGCGCGATCGCCGTACCCTGCCGGTCGCCCGCACCGTCCAAGTAGGACACCGCAGAGGTGAGGTCGGCATGACCGGGCAGACCCGGGCGGCGGCTGGCCATCATCGCCGGTTGCCCGAGGATGGTCACCAGGGCGGCGGCCCCCCGTGCGTCCGCCCGCCGCCGGCAGGTGTCCAACGCCAGCAGGTGGGTGGTGTGCCAGTCGTCCAGGTACCCCCGGACGTTGTAGAACTCGTGCGCGGAGACCGCCAGATCCCAGCAGAGCGTGGTCAGGTCCAGTTCGGCGGCGTGCCGTACCGCCGCCCGGATGTTCAGCCGCTCCGTCTCGAACCAGGCCAGCGGGTCCCGGTCCACCTCCGTCCGGAACGCGGCGGCGACGGGCTGTGGCGGATCGGCGCTGTGCAACACCTCGAAGTCACCGCCGCAGAGACTGGTGTGGGCGTGCCGGGTCAGGGTCAGCAGTGCCCCGTACACCCGGGTGAACAGGTCGGTGCGGTCCCGGGTGGTGGCGAACCGCTCGACAGCCCGCAGCCGGGCGTAGTCCCGGGTCAGGTCGTGCAGCCGGTACCGCCCCGGCCCGGTCGCGGAGAGCAGGTTACGGGCAGCCAGCTGGCCGAGCGTCGCCGACGCCTGCGCAACCGGGGCGTCCAGTACGGCCGCTGCCGTCCACACCCCGAACTCCGGCAGTGCCAGCAGACCCAGGCCCAGGAAGAGCAGCCGGGCCGCGTCGTCGAGCCCGTCCAGTCCGGCGCCGATGCTGCGGGCGACGCTGCGGTCGCCGTAGACCAGTACCGCCAGTCGCTGCCCGGCCAGACGCGAGGCCAGGTCCCCGGTCGTGCCGCCCTCGTCCCGGGCGCGTAGGGCGGCGGCCACCGAGATGGCCAGCGGGAGCCCGGCGCAGAGCGCGACCACCTGGCCCACCGCCTCGGGCTCCGGCGCCGGGTCGACACCGGAGCGGCGGACGATACGGTCGAAGAGCTCGACCGCCTCGGCGGGGTCGAACGGGGCGAGGGTGGCCAGGTGGTGCGCCCCGGCCAGGTCGGGCAGCCGGCGCCGGCTGGTGATCAGGACCGCGCACCGGTGGCTACCGGGGATCAGGTCTCGGACCTGCGTCTCGTCCTGGGCGTCGTCGAGGACGAGCAGTACCCGGCGGTCGGCCAGGAGACTGCGGAACAGCGCGCTCCGCTCCTGGTGTGTCTCCGGTACGGTGCGGACACCGAACGCCCGGTGGATCTGGGCCAGTGCCTCGTCCACCGCCATCGGCACCTGGCTCGTGCCGCCGAGGTCCAGGAACAGCTGGCCGTCCGGGTACTGCTCGCGGACCAGGTGGGCGATCCGCACCGCCAGGATCGACTTGCCGATCCCGCCCGGTCCGGTCAGCACGACCACCGGTGGGGCAGCCGACGGTTCCCCGGGCAGCAGGACCCGTGCGCGGTCGAGCAGCTCGGCCCGGCCGACGAAGTCGGGCAGATCCATCGGTAACTGCCGGGGGACGACGGCCACCGGCGCGGGGGCGACGGGGCGTACCGACCCGCCGGGGCCGTACCCGTCGACGGCTTCCCTGTTGTTGCCGGCGATCGCGTACCGCAGGGCGCGCAGCTGGCTGTCGGGTGCCGCCCCGGTGTCCTCCCGTAGCGCCGCCGCATACCGGTCGTAGCCGGCCAACGCCTCCGTCGGGTGCCCGCTGCGGTAGAGGGCCACCAGCAGTTGACCGCAGATCCGCTGGTCGGTGGGGAAGTACCCGGCAGCCTCCTGGAGGAGGTCGAGTACCTCGGCGTGCCGGCCGCCGTGCAGTTCGAGGTCCGCGAGCCGGACGATCGCCCGCTTACGGCGTTGGACGAGCCCGGCGATCGTCCGGTCGGCGGACTCGTCGAGCAGCCCGCCGAGTGGTTGGTCCCCGTGCCACTGGGCCAACGCCTGGCGCAGCAGCGCGGCCTCCCCGGTGCGGTCCCCCCGCACCCCGGTGGCCTCCGCGTCCCGGACCAGTCGTTCGAACCGGAGCTTGTCGAGCTCGTCCTCGCCGACCTGGAGTTCGTAGCCGTACCGGGCCCGGGTGACCAGCGAGCCCCGCCGGTCGACCCCGTCGAGAAGGTTCCGCAGGTGGGAGACGCACTTGTACAACTGGGTCTCGTCCACCTCGGTGCTACCCCAGACCCGGCGCAGCAGCTCCGGGGTGGACACCGGTTTGTTCGCGTTGAGGAGCAGCAGGGCCAGTACGGTGAGCAGGTTGCCGCCGGGCAACGGCAGGCGTCGCCGACCGTCGGTGATCGCGAGCTGTCCTAGTATGTGATACATGCCGGCTGTCTCCGTCCCGTCGCCCTCGGCGGTGGCGCGCGGTCATGGAGGCAACGTACGTGCGGGATGCGGGAACGGCAAACCGTCTTTCCGGTCCCGATGACCCCTCTGGACGTCCGGGGTGGGGGGACCGGAGGACCATGACATCGGATAATCGCTCGATGACAAGTAGTCCCACCATCTGAGCCGTTCGGTCGATGCCCGGTGCCGGGCGGGCGGGACAGCGGTTGGCCCGGCCCTCCCCAGGGAGGGCCGGGCCAACCGGTTCCGGTATCAGGACAGCGTCACGGACCGACGAAGACGGCCTTGGCCCGCCAGTCGACGCCGTCCACCCCCGGACCGCTGAGTACGGTCGGGGTACCGGACGGGGCCAGGTTGGTCCAGTCCCGGCCGGCGAGGTTGCCGGTGCTGCGGGCCACCGTGTAGAGGGTGTTCCCGACGGCGAAGATGCCGGAGATGTCGTTGAACCCGGTGGCCCCGGCGACGGTGAACTTGTCCGCGCCGACGGTGCCGCTGTCCGGGTTGAACCAGCGCCAGTACAGCCCGGTCTGCCCGGAGAGCGTGTAGTACAGCCGGCCGGCGGTGTAGAACATGCCGGTCACGTTGGGGATCTCGGCGTAGAAGTTGACCGTCATCCCGGCGTACGTCTGGCCGTCCGGACCCGAGTCGGTCACCACGGTGTCCCAGTACGCGTCGTGGTACGGGTCGACGACGGTGGCCGGGCCGAACGTGGTGCCGTCGAAGGTCCGGCGGTACAGCGTGGAGCCCATGCCGTAGAAGAGCGTGCCACCGACCCAGAACCCACCCCGGGCGGTCGACCAGGCGGTCGCGTCCGGGTTGGTCACCTCGGCCGGGGCGCCGACCGTGCTCACCCCGTCGTAGGAGCGCACCAGCACCCGGTCGCCGGTACCGGCCGGCGGCGGCGGTCCGGTCTTGACGATCTCGATCGCGTCGACCAGCGGGTTCTCCACCACGTGCCCGAAGTCCAGGTCGACGTTGCCGTCGCTGGTGACGGTGAACGACCGCATGGTGCCCCGGTTGTGTCCGGTCGCGGCCACCACGTCGAAGTTGTCCAGCACCGTCGTCCCCTCCAGGACGACGTCGAAGACGCGACTGCCGACGGTCGAGGTCCCCGAGTACCGGTTGGCCAGGTACACGCGCATCTCGACCTCGGTACCGGCGGGGACCGGGAAGTCCCACTGCATCTCCGGCGCCGGCGCCGGGTCGTACCGCTGCTCGGTGAAGACGGCCGTGGGGGTGGTGGCGGGTACCGTCGCGTCGACGCTGCCCACCGCGCCGGACGACGTCACACTGCTACCCGTGTTGTGGTACGGGCTGGGGGCCGCCGAGGTGTCCGCCGCCCAGTCCGGTCCGGCGTCGACGGCCGGCAGCTGCGGTCCACCGACGTTCACCCGGTACAGCACGTTGGTCTCCGCCGGCGGACCGGCGAGGTAGACGTTGCCGGGCAGCCCTGCGGTGGCGGTGGAGTGCGGCGCGGTGCCGCTGTTCAGCGAGAAGAACGCGATGCGCTCCCGCCGGTACTGGAAGTTGCCGATCCACGACTGGTCGCTGCCGAGCCAGAGCCCCTCCGGCGTGACCAGCATCTCGGCGACGCCGTAGCCACGCGGGTGCCGGCCCGGGTTCCAGGCCAGCGGCAGGCCGTTGAGCGGGTCGAGTGCGGCGATGCTGGCCCGGCCGACCGCACCGGGCTGGGCCTTGTCCTTGCCGAGGCTGTTGTTGATCCAGCGCAGGTGCCCGCCGACGTAGACGGCCTGCTCGCTGATGCCCACCGAGAGGAAGGTGTCCCCGCCGGAGTGGGCGATCCAGGTCGGCTGGAGTTCACTGCCGGTCGCGGCCTCGTCCCACCGGGCGGCGGTGTCACAGAGCGTGCCGGTGTACGCGGCGCCGGTGGTGACCACCACGAAGTAGCTGCCGTCCGGCGCGTACGCCACGTCCCGGACGTACGAGTCGAACGCGTTGTACGCGCAGCGCGGCGTGTACCGGCTGGTGTTCCAGTCGGCGATGGTGGCCGAGGTCCCGCCCAGGTCGAGCTTGACGATCTGGTCGTGCAGTACCCCGTCGGCCTTCTTGAAGTTGCCGATCACCACCAGGCTGCCGCCGTCCGGGGCCAGCGCCAGCTTCTCCGCGCCGACGCCGGCCTTGGCCCCGCTGACCCCGTCCCAGTTGTGGTTCTCGGTGAGGGTGGTGGTCAGGTAGCTGTCCAGCGCGCCGGTGGTGGCGTTGAGCGAGGCGAGCCCGCCGCGCGGGTTGGCGTTGCCGGCGGTGGTGAAGATGCCCCCGACGAAAAGCCGGTTGCCGGCCAGCGCCAGGTCGTTGACCAGGCCGTTGAAGGCCGGTCCGGCGAAGCCGGGGGTGAGGCTGCCGTCGGCGACGTTGAGCAGCGCCAGCTTGCGCCGGGTGACCCCGTTGACGGTGTTGAACTTGCCGGCGAGGTAGACCGTCCCGGCGGTCGGGCCGGCGACGACCGCCCGGACCTCGCCGTCGACGGCCGGCGCGAACGCGGTGTCCACCGTGCCGGTCGCCTTGTCGAAGGCGAGCACGTAGGGGCGCGGGATGCTGACGTCCGAGCCCCGGTTCTCGACGGTGGTGAACGAACCGGCGGCGATCACCTTCGTCCCGGCGTCGTGGATGGCGAAGACCGTGCCGTCGGTGATGTCCGGGGTGCGGCTGGACGGGACGTCGCCCACCACCACCGTGTGGTTCGGGTCGGCCATGACGGGTCCGGCGCCGACCAGACCGGCGACGGTCAGGGCGGTGACGCTGAGGACCGCCAGGAATCGGCGACCGGTTGTCGGGAACGGGGCCATCGGCAACTCCGGATGCGTGTACGGGGGGTACGGCGGTCGACCGGTGACGCGGGTCGACCGACCGTGGGCACAGAGCTGAGCACACCATGTCGGAGCAAGGGTGCGACGTCTACGCCATGGTCGTCTTTCTGCCTTTCCTACCGACCGAGTCCGCACCGTCAGCGTCCCGGGGACCGGCCAAAGGTGACCGCCACCTGCACGAACATGACCGTCGCGGTGCCGGTGCAGCCGGGCTGCCCTACACGAAAAGCTGATCGGGGATTAGTCCGGGCGGAACCGGGTAGCCGGGCGGCATGGAGCTGGTCGAGGAGTCGCCGTACCGGTTCCGGATCGACCGGCATGATCCGATGCGGGTACCGGGGGTGGTCTTCGCGTCCCGGGGGCTGCTGCCGGACGTGGCCGGGGACCGGGCGCTCGACCAGGTCGCCAACGTGGCCACCCTGCCCGGCATCGTCGGCGCGTCGTACGCGATGCCGGACGTGCACTGGGGGTACGGCTTCCCGATCGGTGGGGTGGCGGCCACCGACGTCGCCGCGGACGGCGTCGTCTCCCCCGGGGGCGTGGGCTTCGACATCTCCTGCGGGGTCCGCCTGCTCACCGCCGACCTGGACCGGGCCGCGCTGGCGCCGGTACTCACCGCGCTGATGGACGGTCTCGACGTCGCCATCCCCAGGGGGATGAGCAGAGGGGCGGTGTGGCAGGTGGCCGACCGCGCCGAACTCGACGCGGTGCTGCGCGGCGGCTCCCGGTACGCGGTCGAGCGGGGGCACGGGGTCCCGCGTGACCTGGACCGGTGCGAGGA
>NZ_WVUH01000197.1 GCF_017614955.1 Micromonospora echinofusca | reverse complement strand
GGTCAGGCGAGGGGGCCGATCTCCTGCTCGATGGTGGCCCGCAGGGCCCGGCTGCGGACCGTGTCCCGGGCGGCCTCCATCACCGGGGCGAGGAAGATGTCCGGGCCCGGCTCACCGGCCACCCCCGCCAGCGCCGCCACTGCCGCCCGGCCGGCCGGTGACGGGGTCAACGGGGCGCGGAGCTGGATGCCGCGTACGCCGGCCAGCAGCTCGACCGCGAGCAGGCTGGTGAGGTTGTCCAGGACGGTACGCAGCTTCTTCGCCGCCGCCCAGCCCATCGAGACGTGGTCCTCCTGCATGCCGCTGGTGGGCAGCGAGTCCACCGAGGCGGGCGCGGCCAGTCGCCGGTTCTCCGCGACGATCCCGGCGGCGGTGTACTGGGCGATCATCAGGCCCGAGTTGACCCCCGGGTCCGGGGTGAGGAAGGCGGGCAGGTCCCGCGACCGGCACACGTCGAGCAGCCGGTCCACCCGGCGTTCGGCGATGGCCCCGACCTCGGCGGCGGCGATGGCCAGGAAGTCGGCGGCGAACCCGAGCGGGGCGCCGTGGAAGTTGCCGGTGGACTCGACCCGCCCGTCGGGCAGGACCACCGGGTTGTCCACCACCGACCGTAGTTCCCGCCCGGCGACCGTGTCGACGAAGGCCAGGGTGTCCCGGGCGGCGCCGGCCACCTGGGGCGCGCAGCGCATCGAGTACGCGTCCTGCACGGCGTGCGCCACGTCGTCCCGGTGCGAGTCCATGATCTCCGAGGACTGGAGCAGCCGGTGGATGTTCGCCGCGGACACCGCCTGCCCGGGGTGCGGCCGGATCGCGTGCAGCTCCGGCAGGAACGGCCGGTCCGAACCGAGCATCGCCTCGATCGCCAGGGCGGCGGTGACGTCGGCCATGGTGAACAGGTGCGCGGCGTCGTCGATCGCGAGCAGCAGCATGCCGAGCATGCCGTCGGTGCCGTTGATCAACGCCAGCCCCTCCTTGGCGGCCAGCTCGATCGGGGCGAGCCCGGCCGCCCGCAGCACCGGACCGGCGTCGAGGCGCTCCCCGGCCGGGCCGAGCACCCAGCCCTCGCCGAGCAGCACCAGCGCGCAGTGCGCCAGCGGGGCCAGGTCACCGGAGGCGCCGAGTGAGCCGTGCTCCGGTACCCACGGGGTGATGTCCGCGTTGAGCAGGTCGACCAGCGCCTGGGCCACCAGCGGCCGGACCCCGGAGTGCCCGAGGGCGAGGGAGCGTACCCGCAGCAGCATCATCGCCCGGACCACCTCGCGGGGCATCGGGGCACCCACCCCGGCCGCGTGCGAGCGGATCAGCGCGTGTTGCAGCTCGGCCCGGCGTTCCGGCGCGACGAAGGTGTTGGCCAGCGCCCCGAACCCGGTCGACACACCGTAGACGGGCCGGCCGGCGCGCTCGATCCCGTCCACGATGGCCCGGCTGGTGGCCAGGGCCTCCAGGGTGGACGTGTCCAGGACGACCTTGGCATGGCCGCGTGCCACGGCGAGCACGTCGGCGGGGGAGATTCCGGTGGGCAGGACGGTCACGGTCGACATTGCGGGACTCCGTTGTGCAGAACCTGGCGGATCAGTGGCACCCCTGGCCGGTAGGCCAGGTGCAGGTGGGACGGGGCGTCGAGGATCATCAGGTCGGCCCGGGCGCCCGGCCGGAGCACGCCGACGTCGGTGCGGCGCAACGCCCGCGCCCCACCGGCGGTCGCCGCCCACACCGCCTCCGCCGGGGTCATCCCCATCTCGCGTACGGCGAGCGCCACGCAGAACGGCATCGACGAGGTGTACGACGAACCGGGGTTGCAGTCGGTCGCCAGCGCCACGGTCACCCGGGCGTCGAGCAGCCGGCGGGCGTCCGGGTACGGCGACCGGGTGGAGAACTCGGCGCCGGGCAGCAGGGTGGCCACCGTCGACGAACCGGCGAGCGCCTCGACGTCGGCGCCGGACAGGTGCGTGCAGTGGTCCGCGCTGGCGGCCCCCAGCTCCACCGCCAACTGCACACCCGGCCCCGGACCGAGCTGGTTGGCGTGCAGCCGCAGCCCCAGTCCGGCGGCCTGCCCGACGGTGAGGATGGCCCGCGCGTGGTCGGCGTCGAACGCGCCCCGCTCACAGAACACGTCGATCCAGCGGGCGTACGGGGCGGCGGCGGTCAGCATCGGCCCGCAGACCAGCCCCACGTAGTCGTCCGGACGGTCGGCGTACTCGGTCGGCACCACGTGCGCACCGAGGAACGTGGTCTCCTCGGTCACCTCGGTGGCGATCCGCAGCGACCGGGCCTCGTCGGTGACGTTCAGGCCGTACCCGCTCTTGATCTCGATGGTGGTGGTGCCCTGCCGCATCGCCTCGGTACGCAGCCGGCGCACGGTGGCCCGGAGTACGTCGTCGGAGGCGGCCCGGGTCGCGGCGACCGTGGTCCGGATGCCACCCCCGGTGTAGGGCTGCCCGGCCATCCGGGCGGCGAACTCGGCGGCCCGGTCCCCGGCGAAGACCAGGTGCGCGTGGCTGTCCACGAAACCGGGCAGCACGGCGGCCCCCTCGGCGTCGAGCCGACGGTCGGCGGCCGGGGCGTACCGGGCCGGACCGAGCCAGGCGATCCGACCCTCCTCCACCAGGATCGCCGCGCCGCGCCGGATCCCGAGCCGGCCCCCCTCACCGGTACCGGCCACGTTGGTGACCAGTTCGCCGATGTTGTCGACCAGCAGGCTGCTCAGCATCCGGTCACCGCCCCGATCGCATCCCGCAGCGCGGCGGGTACGTCCACCGACACGTGCCGGCCGTCCCGCACCACCGGCCGGCCGTCGACCACCACGTGGGTGACGTCGGCGCCGCCCGCCGCGAAGAGCGCCCCGACCGGGGGTACCCCGGCGGTGCGTACCCCGTCCAGGGCGACAGTGACCAGGTCGGCGCGGGCGCCGACGGCGATCCGGCCGGCGTCCGGCCAGCCCAGCGCGGCGTGCCCGGCGGCGGTGGCCGCGTGCAGCAGTTCGGCGGCGGTGAAGTGGCCACGCCGTTCGGTGCGCAGCCGTTCGTCCAGCTCCACCGCGCGGGCCTCCTCGAACAGGTCGATCACCGCGTGGCTGTCACTACCCAGGCTGAGCGGGCTGCCCGCGTCGGCCAGCGCCCGGGCCGGCCCGATCCCGTCGGCCAGGTCCCGTTCCGTGGTCGGGCAGAGGCAGACCCCGGTGCCGGTCCGGCCGAGCAGGGCGACGTCCGCGTCGGTGAGATGGGTGGCGTGCACGGCGGTCGTCGACGGACCGAGTACCCCGGAACCGGCCAGCAACTGGGTCGGGGTGCGCCCGTGCCGTTGCAGGCAGGCCACGTTCTCCGCGCGCTGCTCGGAGAGGTGCAGGTGCAGCGGCACGCCCTCGTTGCGGGCGGCGAAGGTGGCCAGGAACTCCGCCGGTACGGCCCGGACCGAGTGCAGGGCCGCGCCGATCCGGGCGTGTGGTCGGGCGCGTAGCGCGTCGTGCCGGGTCGACCAGCCGTCCACGTCGCCGTCACCGAACCGTCGCTGGGTGCCGGTGAGCGGGGTGCCGTCCACCCCGGCGGTCAGGTAGAGGGTGTCCAGCAGGGTGAGCCGGACACCGGCCTGCGCGGCGGCTTCGACGAGCGCCACGCCCATCGCGTTCGGATCGGCGTACGGCACCCCGTCCGGCCCGTGGTGCAGGTAGTGGAACTCGCCGACGCAGGTGACGCCGGTCAGCGCCATCTCCGCGTAGGTGGCCCGGGCCAGTGCCAGGTACGTGTCCGGGTCGAGCCGCCCGGCCACCTCGTACATCCGGTCCCGCCAGCTCCAGAAGTCACCCCGACCGCCGTGGGTACGCCCGCGCAACGCCCGGTGGAACGCGTGCGAGTGGGCGTTGGCCAGCCCCGGCACGGTCAGTCCGGGTAGCCGGACGGCGTCCGGTGGTGCGGTCGCCCCGACGGTGACCGAGCTGATCCGCCCGGCGTCGACCTCGACGAGCACGTCACCGACGGGTGCGGCTGCGGTGGCTCCGGTGGCGCCGTCCGAGTCGGCGTCGGCCAGCCAGGCGTACTCGGCGAACCAGCGGCGGCTCACGGCCGCCCCCTGTCGAGCTGCTCCGACTGTGCTAGCGGCATGTCAGCTCCTCCAGTACCCGGGCCAGGGCGACCACCCCGGCGGCGCAGTCCGCGTCGCTGGCCGACTCGGCGGGGGAGTGCGACACCCCGGTCGGGTTGCGGACGAAGAGCATCGCGGTCGGCACCAGGCCGGCGAGCACCCCGGCGTCGTGCCCGGCTCCGGTCGGCAGTACCGGCACGTCCAGCAGATCCCGCAGCCGGCCGGTCAGCCCGGCGTCGAAACCGACCAGCGGGGTCGCCGACTCCTCGGTCACGGTCAGCCCGGTACCGTCCGCCTGGGCCCGTTCGACGGCCTCGGCGTGGACCGCGGCGACCAGCCGGTCCAGCGTCTCCGGTTCCGCGGCGCGGGCGTCCAGCCAGCCGGTCACCTGCGACGGGATCGCGTTGGTGGCGTTCGGCTCGACCCGGACCCGGCCGACCGTGGCGTGCGCCCCGTGCCGCCGGGCCTGCCGGTTCGCGGCCAGCACGGTGTGCGCGAAGGTGAGCATCGGGTCGCGGCGGTCGGCCATCCGGGTGGTACCGGCGTGGTTGCCCTCGCCGGTGAAGTCCAGCCGCCACCGGCCGTGCGGCCAGATCACGCTCGCCACCGCGACCGCCGAGTCCTGCTCGACCAGGGCCCGGCCCTGCTCCACGTGCAGCTCGACGAACGCGCCGAACCGGGCCACCAGGTCCGGCCGGGCGCCGGCGGGCACCCCGCCGAACGCGTCGGCCAGGCGCACCCCGTCCCGGTCGGTCAGCGCCGCCGCCCGCGCCGGGTCGAGCGCGCCGGTGAGCAGGCGGGACCCCAGACACGGTACGCCGAACCGGCCGCCCTCCTCCTCGGCGAACGCGACCACCCCCAGCGGCCTGGACGGGGTCACGCCCTGCCGGCGCAGCTCGTCGACGGCGAGGAACGCGCTGACGATGCCGAGCGGGCCGTCGTAGGCGCCGCCCTGCGGTACCGAGTCGAAGTGGCTGCCGGTGAGCACGGCGTCCCCGGCGGCCGGGTCACCCCACCAGGCGAAGAGGTTGCCGTTACCGTCGGACTCGACCGGCATGCCCCGGTCGGCGGCCTGGCCCCGGAACCAGTCTCGTAGCTGCTGCTCCGGTTCGGTGAACGCGTAGCGCAGGTAACCGCCGGTCCGCCCGTCCCGGCCGATCGGCGCCAGCTCGTCCCACACCTTCCGGAAGGTGTGAGGAAGGGGCCCTTCTACTACAGAATCCGTTAACAAGGGGCCCTTCCTTACCGCTCGGCCATCGGGATGCGGACCCCGGTGCGGTCGGCGACCGCCTGCGCCTCCGGGTAACCGGCGTCGACGTGCCGGATGACACCCATCGCCGGGTCGTTGCTGAGCACCCGTTCGATCTTCTGCCCGGCCAGCGCGGAGCCGTCGGCGACGGTGACCTGACCGGCGTGGATGCTGCGGCCCATGCCCACCCCACCGCCGTGGTGGATGGACACCCAGGACGCACCACTGGCCGTGTTGACCAGCGCGTTCAGCAGCGGCCAGTCGGCGATCGCGTCGGAACCGTCGGCCATCGCCTCGGTCTCCCGGTACGGGCTGGCCACGCTGCCGCAGTCCAGGTGGTCCCGGCCGATCACCACCGGCGCGGAGAGTTCACCGGAGGCGACCATCTCGTTGAACCGCACCCCGGCCCGGTCCCGCTCGCCGTAGCCCAGCCAGCAGATCCGCGCCGGCAGCCCCTGGAAGGCGACCCGCTCACCGGCCAGCTTGATCCACCGCGCGAGGGACTCGTTCTCCGGGAACAGGTCGAGGATGGCCCGGTCGGTGGCGGCGATGTCCGCCGGGTCACCGGAGAGCGCCGCCCAGCGGAACGGGCCCTTACCCTCGCAGAACAGCGGCCGGATGTACGCCGGCACGAAGCCGGGGAAGTCGAACGCGCGGGCGTACCCGGCGAGCTGCGCCTCACCCCGGATCGAGTTGCCGTAGTCGAAGACCTCCGCCCCGGCGTCCAGGAACCCGACCATCGCCTCGACGTGCTTGGCCATGCTGGCCCGGGCCCGCTCGGTGAACTCGGCCGGCTTCGCCGCCGCGTAGTCGGCCGCGTCGGCCAGCTCCACCCCCTCCGGCAGGTACGACAGCGGGTCGTGCGCGCTGGTCTGGTCGGTGACGATGTCCACCGGTACGCCCCGGCGCAGCAGCTCCGGCAGGACGGTGGCGGCGTTGCCGACCACCCCGACGGAGAGCGCCCGCCGGTCCCGCTTCGCGGCCAGCACCTTCTCGACGGCCTCGTCCAGCGACCCGGCGACCTCGTCCAGGTAGCGGTTGCGGACCCGGCGCTCCAGTCGGGTCGGGTCGACGTCGACGATCAGGCAGACACCGTCGTTCATGGTCACCGCGAGCGGCTGGGCGCCACCCATCCCGCCGCAGCCGGCGGTCACCGTCAGGGTGCCGGCCAGGGTGCCGCCGAACCGCTTGGCGGCCACCGCCGCGAAGGTCTCGTAGGTGCCCTGGAGGATGCCCTGGGTGCCGATGTAGATCCACGAACCGGCGGTCATCTGCCCGTACATGGTCAGCCCGAGCTGTTCCAGCCGGCGGAACTCCGGCCAGGTGGCCCAGTCGCCGACCAGGTTCGAGTTGGCCAGCAGCACCCGGGGCGCCCACTCGTGGGTCCGCAGCACGCCCACCGGGCGGCCCGACTGCACCAGCAGGGTCTCGTCGTCGGCCAGGTCGGTCAGGGTACGCACCAGCGCGTGGTACGACGGCCAGTCCCGGGCCGCCCTACCGGTCCCGCCGTAGACCACCAGGTCCTCGGGGCGCTCGGCCACGTCCGGGTCGAGGTTGTTCATCAGCATCCGCAGGGCGGCCTCCTGCGCCCAGCCCCGGGCGGTGCGGGCGGTGCCGTGCGCGGCGCGTACCGGCTGGTACATCGGGCACTCCTTCTGGTGGTCGGGTCGGGGTGGTGCGGGTGGGGGTCAGGTCAGGAACAACTGGCGGCGGGCGGCGGACGCCTCGAACGCCTCCAACCGGTGCTGCGCGTCGGCCGGGGCGGCGTCACAGATCGCCTGGAGCAGCACCATGGCCAGCGCCATCGGTGCGGTGTGCAGGTCGAAGACGAGATGGGCGCCGACCGAGGCGGGGAGCACGATCTCGGCGTACTCGTCGACCGGGCTGACCGGCGAGTCGGTGATCGCCACGATCCGCAGCCCCGCGTCCCGGGCCTCGCGCAGCGCGTCCAGGCTCTCCCGGGGGTACCGGGGCAGCACCATCGCCAGCAGCGCGGTCGCCCCGGCCGCCCGGGCCTGCTCCAGCCGGTCGGCGAGCAGGCTCCCGCCGGTGTCCAGCACCCGCACGTCCGGGTGCACCTTCGCGGCGAAGTACGCGAAGTAGGCGGCCAGCGGCGCGGCCGCTCGCAGCCCCAGCACCGGCAGCGGGCGGCTCGTGGCCAGCAGGGCACCGGCCCCGGCGATCCGGCCCGGATCGGCGAGCTGCTCGGCCAGCCGGTCCAGGTTGGCGCTCTCGGCGCGGACCGCCCGTTGGAGTTCGTTGCCGCCGTCCGTCGGGGAACCCGGGTCGGTGAGGGTGACCTCGCGGAGCCGGCGGCGCAGGGCCGGGTAGCCGTCGTAGCCGAGGGCGATCGCGAACCGGGTCACCGACGGCTGGCTCACCTGGGCCAGGTCGGCGACCTCGGCGGCGGAGAGGTACGCCGCAGAGGCAGCGTGTTGCACGAGGCAGTGCGCGATGCGTCGCTGGGTCGGGGTGAGCCGGATGCCGCCGAAGAGGTCCAGCACCCGGTCCGGCGGCGCAGCCGGGATGACGAGTTCGTCATTCATGCCGTGACTGTATGCATGAAAACATTCATTGGCAACGGGGGCCGGAAGAAGTGGTAAGAACCCTGTCGTGGACGCAACGAAGCTTCGCCGTGCCATCAGTCGTACCCGGCTGGCCCCGGTCGCGGCGTTCCCCAAACGGATGCTCCGGGTGAGCAAGCACAACGCCAAGGTGCTCAAGGTCTCCGCCCGGTGGCTGGTCACCTCCCGGGAACATCACAACTACACCTACGACCTCACCACGCTGAGCCGCAGCCACCTGGCCTGGTTCGTCAGCCTCATCTGCGACACGCCGATCGCCCAGGTCCGCACCTACCTCGACGAGATCGAATCCGACGAGCACCTGCGCCGGCACCTCGAACAGGCCATCGCCGGTGCCGACCGGCGCGGCCTCGCCGACCGGCAGGTGCGCTACGCCCGCCGGATCGGCTGGTACGCCATCGTGCGGGCCCGCAAGCCGCAGCACATCGTGGAGACCGGGGTGGACAAGGGGCTGGGCAGTTGCGTACTCGCCGCCGCCCTGCTGCGCAACGCCGCCGAGGGCCACCCCGGCCGGGTCACCTCCCTGGACATCAACCCCGAAGCCGGGTACCTCGCCAAGGTGGCCCCCTGGTCGGAGGTGATCGACCTGGTCATCGGCGACTCGATCGCCTCGATCAAGGCCCTCGACCGGCCGGTCGACCTCTTCCTGCACGACAGCGACCACAGCCGGGTACACGAGAAGCGGGAGTTCGACGCGGTCGAGGGCAAACTCGCCCCCGGCGCGCTGCTGCTCACCGACAACGTCACCACCACCAACGTCCTCGCCAACCACGCCGAACGCACCGGCCGGCGCTTCCTCGCCTACCGGGAGACCCCGGTCGACCACTGGTACCCCGGGGACGGCATCGGCGCCGCCTGGTGACCGGTGTCCGCCGCAGGGACACCACCATGACGTGACACCCTGACCGGATGCGTGTCGCCTCGATCCACACGTACCCGGTCAAGGGTGGCCGCCGGCTCGACCACGACGCGGCCCCGGTCGAGCCGTGGGGCCTGGCCGGCGACCGACGCTGGATGGTCGTCGGTCCCGACCTGGTCGCGCTGACCCAGCGCCAACTGCCCGGCCTCGCCCTGCTCCGACCCGCGCCGTACCCCGGCCGGAGCCGCCCGGGTGCCGCCGGCGGGATCAGCCTGCGCGCGCCCGGCCGGACCGCCCTCGACGTCCCCGAACCCACCACCGGCGACCGCCTGGCGGTCCGGGTCTTCACCCACCAGCCGCCGGTACCCGTCCGCGTCGCCGGGCCGGACGCGGACGCCTGGCTCAGTGACCTGCTCCACCGCCCGGTGCGCCTGGTCTGGCTCGACGAGCCGACCGCCGCCCGCCAGGTCAACCAGGAGTACGGGTCCCCGGACGACCGGGTCAGCCTCGCCGACGGCTACCCCCTGCTGCTGGCCAACGCCGACTCGCTCGCCGACCTGAACACCGGGCTGGCCGGGGCCGCCGAGGAGCCGGTACCGATGACCCGGTTCCGGCCGAACCTGGTGGTCGACGGCGCCGGGCCCTGGGCCGAGGACAGTTGGCTCGGCGGCCGGCTGCGTGTCGGGCCGGTCACCTTCCGGGTGGTCAAGCCCTGCGTCCGGTGCGTGGTGACCACCGTCGACCAGGAGACCGGGGTGAAGGGCCAGCAGCCGCTGCGTGTCCTCGCCGACCGTCGACGGGTCGGGCAGGACCTCCTCTTCGGGGTGCACCTGATCCCGGACGTCACCGGCACCGTCCGGTGCGGCGACCCCGTCGGCCCCCTCACCTGAACGCCGTACGCATCCGACCCGGGCTGTCTGGCCACCTGCTTCAGAGCCCGTAGGGCCCGTGACGGAGAACTGGTGCGGGAGAGGGGAGTCGAACCCCTACGTCCTTCCGGACAACAGGACCTAAACCTGCCGCGGCTGCCATTACGCCACTCCCGCCGACCTGACGAGTCTAGAGCGTCGGGCGGCGACCGTGTTCAGACCGGCGGCGCGCAGGATATTTGAAACTGTTCCGTGACTCACCCGGCAACCTCCGTCGGGTAGTTGGCGTAGCCGGCGGGCGATGCTCTTGGGCCCGAGTTCGGGATGCGCCAACGCGTAGCGGATCACGGTGTCGCTGCGGGTGGCGGCTCGCCACCGGCGCCCGTCGGGCCGTGGATCGAGGACACCGGCCTCGGTCAGCCGGGCCCGGATGCGGTGCAGGTGTGCGGGGTGGCAGCCGACCAATCGCGCGGCGGCGTCGGCGGTCAACTCCTGCCGGTCGACCCGGCGTAGCACGTCGACCAGCACGGGTTCGGGTACCGTCTGTCGGCGCCCTGCCGGGCCGGCTGTGGCAACTCCGGTAGCGTCCTGCGGGGCGGGGGTGGCCCCGAACCTGCGGCGGTTGCGGCCCGCGTAGGTCGCCGTCTGACTGTGGCAGTTCGGACAGAGCAGGCGGAGGTTCCCCGGCCGGCAGTCCCAGTTCTCCCCGCTGATGTGGTCGACATGCAGGGTGAGCTGCCGCCCGTTCCACGATGGACCGAGGTTGCAGACTGCGCAGCGATATGGCACGCCATGTTCGATGAGCGCCCGCCGGAGCAACTCCGGTCGCGCCCGACGGCGCAGTGGGGCACCGAGTACCAGAATTTCGCCCGCAGTCAGGCGTCGTCGTGGGCCCGCACCTCGATTCGGCGAGACGAAGTGTGAGGTGTCGATGGCCAGTTCGGTGATCCGACGCCGGAGATGAGCGTGCGATCCGCCGCTCGGCGCCAGCCGGAAGTAACGGAGAACATCCGCCATGCTCGTTGACGCCGCGACGGCGGCCCGGAGTAGATCGGGTGTGTACCGGTAGCGGACCATGCGCGTACGGTAGCCGGGCGGTGTGACGATGCCTGCCGACCGGTGGGGCCGGACGGCACCGGTCGACGCGACTGCGGGCCCACCGGTGACCGGCGGGCCCGCAGTCGTTTCCGGCTCAGTCCAGCCCGAGGTCCCGGCGCAGCTTCGCCACGTGCCCGGTCGCCTTGACGTTGTACAGCGCCCGCTCGATTTTGCCGTCCGGGTCGATGACGAAGGTGGACCGGATCACCCCGGTCACCGTGCGGCCGTAGGACTGCTTTTCGCCGTACGCGCCGTAGGCGGTGAGCACGCTGCGGTCGGCGTCCGAGACGAGCGGGAAGGTGATCGCGTCGCGCTCGCGGAACTTCGCCAGCTTCTCCGGCTTGTCCGGCGAGATGCCGACCACCTCGTACCCGGCGGCCTGGAGCGAGGCCAGCGAGTCCCGGAAGTCGCAGGCCTGCTTGGTGCAGCCCGGGGTCATCGCGGCCGGGTAGGCGTACAGGATGACCCGTCGGCCGCGCAGGTCGGCCAGGGCGAGGGTCTCGCCGGTGTCGGTGGGCAGTGCGAAGTCGGGCGCGGGGTCGCCGGGGTTGAGGCGGACAGGCGTGGTCATGCGCGAAATCTACCGCCCGACCGGGCCGCCGGTCCGGTGACCGCGCCGCCCCGCCAGCCCGCCCCGGAGTGATCAACGGAACGCCTAGTTGCAAAATATTGGCAACAACCAGGTAGGCCCAATACCCTGAGCCGGTCGACGTGCGTCCGCCGTCGGTGGCTGCGCTGCGGGAGGTCGGATGGAAACCCTGGCGATGCACATAGCGAACGGGATCATCGACGGTCCCGTGGCGGCGGTCTTCGCGGCCTTCGCCCTCGCGGTGCTGGCGTTCTGCGTCCTGCGGGCCCGGAGCGACCTGGACGACCGGCTGGCTCCGATGGCCGGCCTGGTCGCCGCGTTCATCTTCGCCGTCCAGATGCTCAACTTCCCGATCTTCACGGGCGCGGTCAGTGGGCACCTGCTCGGTGGGGCGCTCGCCGCGATCCTGGTCGGCCCGTGGGTCGGCGCGCTCTGCGTGGCTGTGGTGCTGATCGTGCAGGCCCTGGTCTTCGGCGACGGCGGCGTCGCCATGCTCGGCCTGAACGTCACCAACATGGCGATCTTCGGTACCGCGGCGGCGTACCTGCTGGTCGCGCTGCTGCTGCGGGTCCTGCCACGTACCCCGGCGGTCCTGGCCGGGGTCGCGTTCGTCGCTTCGGTGGTGAGCGTCGTCGTCGCGTCGCAGGGCTTCGTCCTCCAGTACTGGCTCGGCGGTACCACCGACCTGGGCAACGGTCTCGGTGGGCTGGCCGCCACGCTCGCCGGCTCCCACCTCCTGATCGGGGTCGGTGAGGGCTTGATCACCGCTACGACGGTGGTGACCGTGGCGAAGGTCCGGCCCGATCTGGTGTACGCCCTGCGCGGTCGGCGGTTGACGCGGCCCGTTTCCGTCCCGGCTGTCGGAGGTGTGCGGTGAAGAAGCGTTCCTGGGGTTTCCTCGTCGGCGGTCTGCTGGTCGCCCTGCTGCTCGCCGGGGTGGTGAGCAACTTCGCCTCGCCGCACCCGGACGGGCTGGACTCCTCGTTGCGAGCCGGTTGCACCTTCGACGCCGACGACAACATCACCGGCGGCAGTTGTCCGGCGCAGGCGGGCCGGGAGCACGAGCTGGCGGACAGCCCGTTCGCCGACTACGGACTACGCGGCATCGACAACCCGTACCTGGCCACCGGCCTGTCCGGGGTGATCGGCGTGCTGCTCACGTTCGCCGTCGGCGGTGGCCTGTTCTGGTTGGCCCGTCGCCGCAACGGCCCGGACACCGGTGAGCCGGCCGGTGACCGCACCGGTACCCGCGTCGGCGCGGCGGGCTAGGCGTCCGGCGATGGGTGCCGGGCACGCCCACGTGCTCTACCAGGACCGGACCTCGCCGGTCCACCGCCTCCCGCCCGAGGTGAAGATCACCGCGATGGTGGCGTTCACCCTCGTCGTGGTGGCCACCCCCCGGGAGGCGTTCTGGGCCTTCGGCGGGTACGCCGTGCTGGTCGCGGTGGTCGCCGCGCTGGCCCGGGTGGGGGCGCGTTGGCTGCTCACCCGGTCGCTCATCGAGGTGCCGTTCGTGCTCTTCGCCTTCGTGCTGCCGTTCGTCGGGCGGGGGGAACGGGTCGACTGGTTCGGCCTCTCCCTCTCCGTCGACGGCCTGTACGGCGGCTGGAACATCCTGGCCAAGGGCACCCTCGGGGTACTCGCGTCCCTGCTCCTGGCCGCGACCACCCCGATGCGGGACCTGATCCTCGGCCTGGACCGGCTGCGGTGCCCGCAGGTGATCACCCAGATCGCCACCTTCATGCTGCGTTACCTCGACGTGCTGGTCGGTGAGGCGAAACGGATGCGGGTGGCGCGGATCTCCCGGGGCGACGATCCGCGTTTCCTCTGGCAGTTGCGGGGCTTCGCGGCCGGGGTGGGTGCGCTGTTCCTGCGGGCCTTCGAGCGGGGTGAGCGGGTCTACCTGGCGATGCTCTCCCGGGGGTACACCGGCCGGATGCCGGCGGTCTGGCAGGCGTCGGGCACGGCCACCGTCGGGCAGTGGCTGCGGGGGGTGAGCGTTCCGGCGGTGGCGGCCGGCATCGCGGCCACCGCAGCCGTCCTGACATGATCGGGTACGTGCAGACTCCGCCCTCGTTGGACGTCCGTGGCGTCCGCTACGCGTACCCGGACGGCCATGTCGCCCTGCACGGGGTGGACCTGACGGTGCCGCGCGGGGACCGGGTGGCGCTGCTCGGGCCGAACGGGGCCGGCAAGACCACCCTGGTGCTGCACCTCAACGGCATTCTGGCCGCCGAGGAGGGCTCGGTGACGGTGGGTGGGCTGGCGGTCAGCCGGGACCGGGCCACCCTCGCCGAGGTGCGCCGTCGGGTCGGCATCGTCTTCCAGGATCCCGACGACCAGCTCTTCCTGCCGACCGTGGCGGAGGATGTCGCG
>NZ_WVUH01000196.1 GCF_017614955.1 Micromonospora echinofusca | reverse complement strand
GGGCCAGGTCCTCCCCCGCCGCAGCTCCCACGTACGACGCGTTCCCCGGGTGCCGGAAGTCGGAGTGCCCGTCGACGAAGACCAGCCCGATCCGCCCGCCCACCACCTCGCCGAGCCGGTGCATGGCCAGCGCCGACCCGAGCAGCACCGAGCAGTCCCCACCGAGCACCAGGGGGAACTCCCCCCGGTCGATGATCCCGCCGATCCGCTCGGCCAGCGCCGTCGAGTACGCGGCGATCTCCCGGGCGTGGCAGACCCCGTCGCCGGGGCGCCAGTCCCCCGGGTCGTACCGGGGCGGAGTCAGGCACCCGGCGTCCCGGGCCCCGAGCCGGGCGAGCAGGTCATGGTCGCGCAGGGCCCCCGGTGCCTTCGCGCAGCCCGGAACCGAGGTGAGAGTCGGTGGCCGCAGGCCGAGGTTGGTCGGTGCGTCGAGGACGGCGATCCGGCGCGTCATGGGCTCCCGTCCTCGTGGTCCGGGCGGGCCGGCCGGGCCGGCCCGCACAGTCGTCTAGGTCAAGGTCACTACGCCGGCGGGGTCAGGGTCGCCGCCGTTCAGAAGAGCGCGCTGGCGAGTGCCCGCCGGGCACCGGCCACCGCCGGATCGTCCGGGCCGGCGATCGTGAACAGCGAGACGAGGTGCTGCCGGGTCCGCTCCCGGTCGTCACCAGCGGTCCGTCGGACCACGGCGACCAGCCGGGTGTACGCCTGCTCGGCCTGCCCACTGAGCACCTCGATGTCCGCGGCGAGCAGCTGCGCGTCGACGTCGTCCGGGTTCGCCTCGGCGGCGGCCAGCGCGGCGCCGGGCTCGGCTCCGCTGACCCGCCGGGCCAGTCCGACGTGCGCGAGGCCGGCCTCGGCCGCCTTGTCCGCCGGCGACTCGGCGAGGATCTTCCGGTACGCCTGCTCGGCGGCGTCCAGGTCACCGACCATCAGGGCGTCGTCCGCCTCGGCCATCCGGGGATCCTCGGGCGTGCTGACCTCGACCCCGCCGGCCTTGAGTACGGCGTCGAGCCACTGGCGGAGCTGCGCCTCGGGCACCACGCCGGAGAAGGCGTCGACCGGCTGACCGCCGACCACCGCGTAGACCATCGGGATGCCCTGCACGCGGAACATCTGCGCGAGACGCGGGTTGGCGTCCACGTCGATCTTGGCAAGGACCCAGGCGCCGCCGCCCTCGACGGCGAGCCGCTCCAGGACCGGGGAGAGCTGCTTGCAGGGCTGGCACCACTCCGCCCAGAAGTCGACCACGACCGGTGTGGTCAGCGAGCGTTCGAGCACCTCGGCCTGGAATGTCGCCTCGGTGACGTCGATCACGGTGGCCGCTCCGCCGCCGCCCGGCGCACCGGTGACAGGTGTACCGGCGGGAGCGCCGGTGGCGGGTCGGGCGGGGGTCGGTGCCGCGCTACGCAGCGCGCCGAGGTCTACCGCGCCGCGGGTGAAGATCGACGGGGTGATCCGTGGGTCGCTCATGGTTGTCTAGTCTCGCACGCGCGACGCCCAACGCAGACCAACCGTGGCGGCCACAAATGTGACTCTCGCGGCTGCTCGGAGCCGGTACCCGGACACAGCGGACCGGCCGGCGCGGCGGACCGGTACCCGGACACAGCGGACCGGCCGGCGCGGCGGACCGGTACCCGGACACAGCGGACCGGCCGGCGCGGCGGCCGCCCGACCGGTGCGGCCGCCCGACCGGTGCGGCCACCCGACCGGTGCGGCCACCCGACCGGGTAGCGCCCGGACCGGGTGCAGTGTTGAGCGGGGCCCCTTCCTATACCGAAAGCGTTAAGAAGGGGCCCTTCCTTACTGCTCAGAAGCGGGCGGGCTCGCGGTAGACGCCCCATTCGGCGCGCAGTGCGTTGCAGATCTCGCCGAGGGTGGCCTCGGCGCGCACCGCGTCGAGCATCGCCGGGATCATGTTCCCCTCGGTCCGGCTCACCTCGACCATCCGCGTGACGGCGGCCTGCACGGCGGCCTCGTCGCGGGCGGTCTTGCGTTCGGCGAGCATCCGGCGCTGCTCCAGTTCCACCTCGTGCGAGATGCGCAGGATCTCCAGGTCCTTGGCGACCGTGCCGGTGTGGCAGTTGACCCCGACGATCTTCTTGTCGCCCTTCTCCAGCGCCTGCTGGTAGACGAAGGCGGACTCGGCGATGTGGCCGGTGAACCAGCCGTCCTCGATACCCCGCAGGATGCCCGAGGTCATCGGACCGATCTGGTGCGGACCCTCTCCGCCGAGCTGCCGGATCCGGGCGAAGATCTCCTCCGCCTCGGCCTCGATCTTGTCGGTGAGCGCCTCGACGTACCACGAGCCGCCCAGCGGGTCGGCCACGTTGGTCACCCCGGTCTCCTCCATCAGCACCTGCTGGGTACGCAGGGCGATCTCGGCGGACTCGTCGGTGGGCAGGGCGAGCGTCTCGTCGAGGGCGTTGGTGTGCAGCGAGTTGGTCCCGCCGAGCACCGCCGCGAGCGCCTCCACGGCGGTCCGGACCACGTTGTTGACCGGCTGCTGGGCGGTCAGCGAGACCCCGGCGGTCTGGGTGTGGAACCGCAGCCAGAGCGCCTTCTCGCTGGTCGCGCCGTAGACCTCCTTCAGCCAGCGGGCCCAGATCCGCCGGGCGGCCCGGAACTTGGCGATCTCCTCGAAGAAGTCCACGTGCGAGTCGAAGAAGAAACTCAGACCCGGGGCGAAGACGTTCACGTCGAGGCCCCGGGACAGGCCCAGCTCGACGTAGCCGAACCCGTCGGCCAGGGTGTACGCCAACTCCTGGGCGGCGGTCGCACCGGCCTCCCGGATGTGGTACCCGGAGACCGACAGCGGCTTGTAGCGCGGGATCTCGGCGGCGCAGTACTCCATCAGGTCGCCGATCAGGCGCAGGTGCGGCTCGGGGTCGAAGAGCCACTCCTTCTGGGCGATGTACTCCTTGAAGATGTCGGTCTGCAACGTGCCGTCGAGGGTGGACAGGTCGGCGCCCTGCCGTTCGGCGGCGACCAGGTACATGCAGAACACCGGCACGGCCGGACCGGAGATGGTCATCGAGGTGGTCACCCCGGCCAGGTCGATACCGTCGAAGAGCACCTCCATGTCGGCGGCGGAGTCGATCGCCACCCCGCAGTGCCCGACCTCGCCGAGCGCCTGCGGGTCGTCGGAGTCCCGACCCATCAGGGTCGGCATGTCGAAGGCGACGGAGAGCCCGCCACCACCGGCACCGAGGATCATCTTGTAGCGCTCGTTGGTCTGCTGGGCGTTGCCGAATCCGGCGAACTGCCGGATCGTCCAAGTCCGTCCCCGGTAGCCGGTCGGGTGCAGGCCCCGGGTGTACGGGTACTCACCCGGCCAGCCGATCCGGTCGAACCCCGGGTAGGCCACCCCCTCCGGTGGCCCGTAGACCGGGTCGACCGTCATCCCCGACAGCGTGGTGAAGTCGGCTTCCCGCTTGCGCGCGGCATCGTACCGGGCCTGCCAGCGCGCCCGGCCGGCAGCGATCTCGTCGGCGTTCATCCGGGGGGCTCCTCCTCGGGTCCTCGTCTGCCTGTCGAGTCTAGAGGCCACCCTGAACGATCGCTAAGGAATGTCGTACCGGCCGGTAACCGCTGGTCAGGTCGACGGTACGGTCGGGTCGCCGAGCGCCACGTCGTCGACCCGGATGTTGATCTCGTCGACCCGCAGCCCGTACGCCTCGACCGCCTCGGTGACCCGGACCCGGACCGCGCCGGTCACCTCGGGTACCGACCGGCCCGCCTCGATCACCAGAACCAGGTTGATCACCGCCGAGGCGCCGGTGACGTGCGCGGACACGCCTCGCCGGGCGTCGCCCACCCGGTCCAACCCGACCCGGTCCAGTACCGCGTTGAAGAACCGGGCCACGTCGCCACCGAGGTCGGCGACCCCGGGTACCGACCGGGCGGCCAGCACGGCCACCTTCTCGACCACCTCGTCGGAGACCAGGGTCGCCCCACCGGCCACCGCGTCCGGCGTGACCGACATCTCCTGCGTCACCTCGTCGCTCATCTCCCGCCTCCCACCGTCCCGACGGTGCCGCCGGTCGGCCGCACCGCCACTGCGTCGATCACGAGGCTAGCGGTACCGGCACCGCGCCGGGGCGCCGTGGACATCGACGCCGGGGCGCCGGGGACATCGACGGGTGCCGTGACGTCGACCGGGTGCCCCGGCGCCGACGGGGACCGCTGTCGTCAGGAGCCGAGCTGGGACAGCAGTTCCCGGGCCGCCGCGTACGGGTCGAGGGTCCCCTCGGCCACCCGGGCGGCGAGCGCCGGCAGCTCCGTACCGTCGCGCAGCGAGCCGATCCGGCTGCGCAGCTCACCGAGCGCGATCGCCTCCACCTCGGCGGCGGCCCGCGCCTCCCGGCGGCGCCGCAGCTCGCCGTGCTCGGCCAGCCAACCCCGGTGCTTGTCGATCGCGGCGGCGATGTCGTCGATCCCCTCGCTCCGCGCGGCGATGGCCCGGACCACCTGCGGGCGCCACTGCCCCGGGCCACGCTCGCCGAGCGCGATCATGCCCTGGATGTCCCGTACGGTGGCGTCGACGCCGTCCCGGTCGGCCTTGTTGACCACGAAGATGTCGGCGATCTCCAGGATGCCGGCCTTGACCGCCTGGATCGCGTCCCCCATCCCCGGAGCGAGCAGCACCAGCGTGGTGTCGGCCAACGAGGCGACCTCCACCTCGGCCTGACCCACCCCGACGGTCTCCACGAGGACGACGTCACAGCCGGCGCCCTCCAGCACCCGGACCGCCTGCGGGGTCGCTGCGGCCAACCCGCCGAGGTGCCCCCGGCTGGACATGGACCGGATGTAGACCCCCGGGTCGGTGGCGTGGTCCTGCATGCGTACCCGGTCGCCGAGGATCGCCCCGCCGGTGAACGGGCTGGACGGGTCGACCGCCAGCACGCCGACCCGGTGCCCGCGCGCCCGCAGCGCCCGGACCAGCTCGTTGGTGGTGGTGGACTTGCCCACCCCGGGCGAGCCGGTCAGCCCGACCACCTGCGCCCGGCCGGTGTACGGGGCGAGCGCCGCCGCCACCTCCGGCAGGATCGGGTCACCCGACTCGACCAGGGTGATCAACCGGGCCACCGCGCGGGGGTCACCCGCGCGGGCCCGCTCCACCAACATCGGTACGTCCCGACTGCGCCGCACCGGGACCGTCGCCGGGTCCGGTGCCGCCCCGCCGGGTGCTGCCGTGTCCGGGACTGCTGCCATACCGGGTGCTGCCGTGTCCGGGGCGCGCCGGTCCCCCGACGCGCCCGTGCCGACCTCGTTCACTGCTCGCCTTCGCCGCCGCCCGGAACGTGGATGATCAGGGCGTCACCCTGGCCGCCGCCGCCGCAGAGCGCCGCCGCGCCGGTGCCACCGCCGCGCCGCTTCAGCTCGAAGGCCAGGCTGAGGACCAGCCGGGCACCGGACATGCCGATCGGGTGGCCGAGCGCGATCGCCCCACCGTTGACGTTCACGATCTCCGGGCTGACCCCCAGATCGCGGGTGGACTGGATGCCGACCTGGGCGAACGCCTCGTTGATCTCGATCAGGTCGAGGTCGGAGATGCTCAGTCCACCCTTGCGCAGGGCGTGCTGGATGGCGTTGGCCGGCTGCGAGTGCAGCGAGTTGTCCGGCCCGGCCACGTTGCCGTGCGCACCGATCTCGGCCAGCCAGGTCAGGCCCAGCTCCTTGGCCTTGGCCTTGCTCATCACCACGACGGCGGCGGCGCCGTCGGAGATCGGCGAGGAGGTGCCGGCGGTGATCGTCCCGTCCTTGGCGAACGCCGGACGCAGCCGGGCCAGCGACTCCGGCGTGGTGTCCGGCCGGATGCCCTCGTCCTCCGCGATGACCAGCGGGTCACCCTTGCGCTGCGGGATGACCACCGGGGTGATCTCGTCGGCGAACGCGCCGTTCTTCTGCGCGGCGGCGGCCCGCTGGTGGCTGGTCGCCGCGAAGACGTCCTGGTCCTCGCGGGTGATCCCCAGGGTGGCGCCGTGCCGCTCGGTGGACTCGCCCATCGAGCAGCAGTCCCACGCGTCGGTGAGCCCGTCCAGCGCCATGTGGTCCTTGATCACCACGTCGCCGTACTTGTAGCCGGCCCGCTGACCGAGCAGCAGGTGCGGGGCATTGGTCATCGACTCCATGCCACCGGCCACCACGATGTCGAACTCGCCGGCCCGGATGAGCTGGTCGGCCAGGGCGATCGCGTCCAGACCGGAGAGGCAGACCTTGTTGATGGTCAACGCCGGCACGGACATCGGGATACCGGCCTCGACCGCCGCCTGACGGGCCGGGATCTGCCCGGCCCCGGCCTGGAGCACCTGGCCCATGATCACATACTGCACCTGGTCCGGTGCGACACCGGCCCGCTCCAGGGCGGCGGCGATCGCCACCCCACCGAGCTTGGTCGCCGGGAGGTCCTTGAGGTTGCCCAGCAGGCGCCCCATCGGGGTCCGTGCGCCGCTGACGATCACCGAAGCCATGTACCTGCCTCCGAGGGGGTGCCGACCGTACGCCTTAACGATTGTTCGGTCAGACTAACGCCATGGCTGACAACTCCCCCGCAGAGTCCGCTGCCGACTATGTCACAGGCATCGGACTGCGCCGCATCGACCACGTCGGGATCGCCGTCGCCGACCTGGATGCCGCCATCGAGTTCTACCAGCGGGTGTTCGGGATGCGCTGCGTGCACACCGAGACCAACGCCGAGCAGGGTGTCCGGGAGGCGATGCTGACCGTCGGGCCCACCGCCGAGGGTGGCTGCCTGCAACTGCTCGCCCCGCTGGACCCCGGGTCGACCATCGCGAAGTTCCTCGACCGCAACGGGCCGGGGGTGCAGCAGGTGGCGTACACCGTCGAGGACGTCGACGCGGCGTGCGCGGCGCTACGGGAGCGGGGCATGCGGCTGCTCTACGAGACCCCGAAACGGGGTACCGCGAACTCCCGGATCAACTTCGTGCACCCGAAGGACGCCGGTGGGGTCCTCGTCGAGTTGGTCGAACCCGCCCAGGGGTAAGGAAGGGCCCCCTGTTAACGGTTTCGGTATAGGAAGGGCCCCTTCCTAACACCCCCGTCGGTCGGCAGCAGGCCCGACGACCGGTGACGGGTGAGCGGGTACCCCTGTCGGAGATCCGACCACGGTGCGTCACGGTTCGGGCACTGATGCGTACAGTCGCCGGGTGTCGATCGGGTCCCCCGCCGCCGGCCGGCCACGTCCGTTCCGGTTCACCACGTCGCTGCCGCCCCTGGACCGGCCGCCGTCCCAGTGGCGCGCCGAGGTCCGCCGGATCGAGCAGCTCGGGTTCGACTCGGTCTCCGTCTCGGACCACCTGACCGGCGGCTGGGCGATCGACCCGCTGATCGCCCTGACCGTCGCCGCCGAGGTGACCTCCCGGCTGCGGCTACTGACCCTGGTGCTCTGCAACGACTTCCGGCACCCGGTCACGCTGCACCGCTCCCTGGCCAACCTGGAGGTCCTCTCCGGCGGCCGGCTGGAGGTCGGCCTCGGTGCCGGTTGGCAACGCGCCGACCACGACGCCGCCGGGCTGCCGTTCGATCCTCCCGGTACCCGGATCGAACGGCTCGGCGAGACGGTGGAGGTGCTGCGTGGCCTCTTCGGGCCGGCGCCCGTGACGTTCACCGGCCGCCACTACCACCTCACCGACCTGGACGGCCTACCGAAACCGCTCCGCCCCGGCGGCCCACCGCTGCTGGTCGGGGGCGGCGGCCGGCGGGTCCTGGAACTGGCCGGGCGGAGCGCGGACATCGTCGGCGTCAACCCGCGCCTCGGGGCCGGCGTCGACCCGGGTACCGCGCTCGCCGAACTCGGCCCCGAGCGCCTGGCGCAGAAACTGACCTGGGCCCGCGACGCCGCGCGGGCCGCCGGCCGCGACCCCGACCGGCTGGAGTTCCAACTGCGGATGTACGACGTACGGGTCCGCCAGGACGGGGTCGAGCACCGCGCCTCGTCCAGTCTCGCCGCGAAACTCCCCCCGTCGGCGCTGGCCGCCTCGCCCTGCGTCCTGCACGGGGACGTCGAGGAGTGCGTGGCCAAACTGCGCGCACTACGCGACCGGTACGGCGTGAGCTACCTGCACCTGGGCGGGAACGTCGACGCCGCCGCGCCGATCGTGGCCCGGCTCGCCGGCCGGTGAGGTGGCGCGCCGGCAGAAGGTGTTAACAAGGGGCCCTTCCTCTACCGAAAGCGTTAACAGGGGGCCCTTCCTTACACCGGGGCGAGCGTGAACGGGTCCGGGAGGTGAGCTGCGCGGACACCTTCACGCACCGGTCGATGCAGTTTTTCACAGAGGGGTTCCACGCCCTAACTACCGTTCAGTAACGTCCGCCTCCACGGGGTGCCCGGCCGGCACGGTTGTGTCGGCCGCCGACATGGTGGTCGGCCGGTGGGCACTCCACGATGACGGGCAGCCAGCGCCACCCGGGTGCGGGCCGGCCCGCCTCTGGCGCCCAGGAACGGGAGGTCACCGTGCAGGACATCCTTGACGCGATCATGGGGGCGGAGGGGTCCACCGACCCCGCTCGGGAACTCGCCCGCATCGCCGGGTTGCCGGTTCCCCGGACGTACCGGGGGATGGTGGTCCGGGCCGAGGACACCGCCATGTTCGACGGCGTGGCCCCCCGGGACCGCGATCCCCGCCGGTCCCTGCACCTGGCGGAGGTACCCACCCCGGAGCTCGGCCCCGGTGAGGCGCTGGTCGCGGTGATGGCCAGCGCGATCAACTACAACACCGTCTGGACGAGCATCTTCGAACCGTTGTCGACCTTCAAGTTCCTCCAGCGGTACGGGCGGATCTCGGAGCTGGCCCGGCGGCACGACCTGCCGTACCACGTGGTCGGCTCGGACGCGGCCGGCGTGGTGCTGCGGGTGGGTGCCGGGGTGACCCGCTGGCAGGCCGGGGACGAGGTGGTGGCGCACTGCCTCTCGGTGGAGCTGGAGGACGCGGCCGGACACGACGACACCATGCTCGACCCGCAGCAGCGGATCTGGGGGTTCGAGACCAACTTCGGTGGCCTGGCCGAGCTGGCCGTGGTCAAGGCCAACCAGCTCATGCCGAAGCCGCGTCACCTGAGCTGGGAGGAGGCGGCGAGCCCCGGACTGGTCAACTCCACCGCGTACCGGCAGCTCGTCTCGCATCACGGGGCGAACATGAAGCAGGGTGACGTGGTCCTGATCTGGGGGGCCTCCGGTGGGCTGGGCAGCTACGCCACCCAGATGGCGCTGAACGGTGGGGCCATCCCGGTCTGCGTGGTCTCCTCCCCGGACAAGGCGGAACTGTGCCGGCGGATGGGCGCCGAGTTGGTGATCGACCGGGCGGCGGAGGGTTTCCGGTTCTGGTCGGACGAGGAGACCCAGAACCCGGACGAGTGGCGCCGCTTCGGTGAGCGGATCCGGGAGCTGACCGGCGGCGAGGACCCGGACATCGTCTTCGAGCACCCGGGGCGGGAGACCTTCGGTGCCAGCGTCTACGTCGCCAAGCGCGGCGGCACCATCGTGACCTGCGCGTCCACCAGCGGCTACCTGCACCAGTACGACAACCGCTACCTCTGGATGCACCTGAAGCGGATCATCGGCAGCCACTTCGCCAACTACCGGGAGGCGTGGGAGGCCAACCGGCTGGTGGCCCTGGGCCGGGTCCACCCGACCGTCTCCCGCACCTACCCGCTGGAGCAGACCGGCCAGGCCGCCTACGAGGTGCACCGCAACGCCCACCAGGGCAAGGTGGGGGTGCGCTGCCTGGCGCCCGCCGACGGTCTGGGGGTACGTGATCTCCAGCTGCGGGCCCGGCACGAGAGCGCGATCAACCGGTTCCGGGGACGGTGACGCCGGCCACCCGATCACCGTCTGCCGGGGCCATTCCGCCGTCCCGGCAATGGTCTTTGCGCGGGAAGAATCATGGGCAATTCCGGCCCGGGTGACGTACCCGGAAAAGGGGCCACGGGCCACCCCCGTGGCCCCTTTTCCGTACCTGGTCCGGCCGGTTCCGTCGGCGGGTCGGAGCTGCCAAGATCGCGGTCCGGGTAGACTGCCGGCAGGCCGGGAGTTGACCATGTAATGAGGACCCGAAAGCCACGCACCGCTCTTGCGAAGCACCCCGGTGTGTCTGCAAGTATGTGCCAATGCCCCAGCAGCAGTCCTCCCCTCTTGCGTTCTTCGATAACGCGAACACGCAGCCGGACTTCACCGTCGCCCTGCGCGGCTACGACCGCGAGCAGGTCAACAGTCACCTCGGCCGGCTGACCGCCGCGCTCACCCAGTCCGAGCAGGCCCGCGCCGAGGCTGAGCAGCGGATGAACGACGCGCAGCGCCGGCTCCGGCAGGCCGAGCAGCGGCTCGCCGCGGTGGAGCAGAAGCTCGCCGACACCAACAAGCAGCTCGAAGAGAACAACCGGCCCACCCTCTCCGGGCTGGGCACCCGGGTCGAGCAGATCCTGCGGTTGGCCGAGGAGCAGGCCAACGACCACCGCAACGAGGCCAAGCGCGAGTCCGAGGGCATCCTCTCCGCCGCCCGGCTGGAGGCCCGCGAGATCACCGACAAGGCCCGCGCCGAGGCGGCGGCGATGAAGGCGACCGCCGAGCGGGAGGCCGGCTCGGTGCGGACCGCCGCCGAGCGGGAGGCCGCCGAGGTACGGGTGCAGGCCCGCCGTGAGGCGGACACCCTCCGGGCCGACGCCGAGCGGGAGACGAAGCAGCTCCGCACGGTCACCGCGCACGAGGTCGCCGAGTTGAAGTCGACCGTGGAGCGGGAGGTCGCCACCCTGCGGGCCACCGCCGAGCGGGAGATCACCCAGCAGCGCGCCAAGGCGGCCCGGGAGGCCGAGGAGAAGCGCGCCGAGGCGACGAAGCTGCTCACCGACGCGCGGGACAAGCGCGACAAGGACCTCCAGGCGTTGGAGTTGCAGCTCGCCGAGCGGCGGGAGAAGGCCGAGCGCGAGGAGTCCGAGCGGCACGCCGCCCAGGTGGCCCAGACGCAGAAGCTGGTCGGTGAGGCCGAGCAGCGGGCCCGCGCGGCGCAGGAGCGTGCCAAGGAGATCGAGCAGCGCGCCGAGGCCCGTCGGGTGGAGTCCGAGCGCAACGCCGCCGAGACCGTCGAGAAGGCCAAGGCCCTCGCCGAGAAGACCCTCACCGAGGCGAAGGCGGAGTCGCAGCGTCTGCTCAACGAGGCGCGTACCGAGGCCGAGCTGACCACCAACGCCGCCCGGCGCGAGGTCGAGGACCTGACCCGCCAGAAGGACGCGGTCACCTCGCAGCTCGGTCAGATGCTCTCCGGGCTGGCCGGGATCGTCCCGGGCGTGCCCAGTGCGGCGCCGGCTGCTGCCGCGAAGCCGGAGGCGAAGAAGGCCGAGGGCGACGGTTCGGGGGACCGGGTCGGCGCCGACGCGTCGAGCTGACCGGGCATCGACGGATCCGACCCGACCAGGGTCGACGGGGCAGGTAGTGACGAGGGCGCGGGGCCGCACCGGGACACCGGGGCGGCCCTGCCTCGTATCCGGCTATACCGTCCGCGACTGGCCGGCCGTTAGCGATCTGTCCTGATGGTGAGTATGGTCCCATCAGCGCCTTCCGTATTGCCGCACAAGTACCGGATGCGTGTGAGGATGGGGACATGTCGCACGGCGAGGAACTGTTCGCCCTCGGTGGAGAAGTGAGCACGGAGCCCAGCTTCGAGTCTGCTCTGCGGGGGTACGAGAAACGGCAGGTGGACCGGTACGTCGCTCGGGCGGAGCACGAGATCGCCACGTTGGCGGCGGAGCGCGAGCAGGCGTACACACAGATCCACAAGCTGGCCGGGCAGGTCGAGGTGCTGCAACGCGACCTGGCCAACCTGCGCCGTCAGGCGGGGGTGAAGGACCGGGCGTCCTTCCGCCATCTCGGCCCCCGGGTCGAGCAGATCCTGACCCTCGCCGAGGAGCAGGCCGAGGCGATCCAGGCTGCGGCGCACGAGGAGATCGAGGCGCGCCGGGCCGCCGCCGAACACATCGTCGACGAGGCCCGGGAGCAGGCCGCCAAGGCGTTGCGCGACTTCGAGCTGGCGCTGGCCGCGCGGCGCGCCGAGGAGGAGAAGTTCAGCGCCGCCCGACGGGCGGAGGCCGAGGCGACCGTGGCCGCCGCCGCCGACGAGGCGTCCCGGCTGCGCGAGGCGGGCGAAGCCGCCCGGACCAAGGCGCTGGAGGAGGCCACCCGACTGCGGGAGGCCGGTGAGGCGGCGCACGCCAAGGCCCAGCAGGAGGCGAAACAGCTCGCCGAGGCGGCCCGGACCGCGCACACCAAGGCTCAGCAGGAGGTCACCCGGCTACGGGAGGCCGGCGAGGCCGCCCACGCCAAGGCGGTCCAGGAGGCGAAGCGGATCACCGAGCAGGCCTCCGACGCGGCCAGGCGGACCCGGACCGAGACCGAGGCGTTCGTCCAGCGGATGCGCACCGAGACCGAGGCGTACGTGCAGCAGGCCCGCGCGCAGACCCAGCAGGAGCTGGGCTCCTGGCGGGACGGCGTGGAGAAGGAGATCACCGAACGGCGTAACGCCGTGGAGCGGGAGCTGACCGAGCAGCGCACCGCAGCCGAGCAGGAGCTGGCCCGACAGCGGGCCGAGCTGGAGCAGCAGACCGCCGACGAGCGGCACCGGATCGAGCAGGAGGCGGCGCAGCTGCGGCGCAGTGCCGAGGAGGAGGCCGCCCGGGTGCGCGCCGACGCCGAAAAGGCCGCGGTGGAGCTGCGCAGGCAGGCCGAGCAGGATGCCGCCGAGCTGCGGCGGCAGGCCGACGAGCATGTCGCGGCTTCGAAGCGCCAGTTCGAGGAGTACGCGGCGGCGGCGCAGCAGCACCTGGCCACCACCCAGCAGCATCTCGCCGCCACCCAGCAGGAGGCGGCAGCCAGCCGGCAGCAGCTGGCCGAGGTGATGTTGCAGATCGCCCAGGCCCAGCAGCAGCTCGCGGACCTCCGGCAGGAGACCTGGACGTCCCGGCAGGAGTCCGACGAGGTCCAGCGGGCACTGGCGGCGGCACGCCGTGAGCTCGCCGCCGCCGAGGCTGCGGCGGTCGCCACTCCGGCTGCTCCGGCCGGCCCGGCCACCGTGGAAGCCGGCGCCACCGAGTCGTCTGCGCCGGTCGACCCGGCCACCGTGGGAGCCGGCGCCACCGGGTCGCCTGCTGCGGCCGACCCGGCCGGGTCCACCGGCGGAGCCGACCGACCGGAGGGTGACGGGCAGCCGGCCGGGACGGACCGGCCGGCGACCCGGCCCGTCGCGGAGCCGGTGACCGCAGGTGAACCCGCCGGGCTGGAGGGGGGCGAGCCGACGGTGGCCGCCGTGCCGGGTACGGGTGGCCGCAAGCCGGTCCCGACCAGGATCACCAGTACCGGTGACACCGGCAAGAAGCCGACCAAGCCGACGAGCGACGAGCGGAGCAGCAAACCGAAGAAGGTCGCTGTCGAGTCGGAGTAGTCAGCAGACGCAGTCGGCGACGAGCAGCAGTTCCCGCGGCCCCCGGCATTCGCCGGGGGCCGCAGTCGTCGCCCCGAAGAATGGACACATCCGCATGTGTCCGTAATGCGTCAGATCAACACCCGTAACGTTATCTATGGGCACTTGTAGGATTTCCACCAGAAGATGGCGACCCCGCAGCCACCGGCCCACCAGGCCGGGGAGGTGGCCGGGCCGGCGCATCCGGCGGACCGAGGCGGGGACCGACGGATCGATCGCCGATCCTTCCCGCCCGCAGTTCCAGGGAGAGACCCATGAC
>NZ_WVUH01000195.1 GCF_017614955.1 Micromonospora echinofusca | reverse complement strand
CACCACCGGCACCCGCAACCCCACCAACGCCCGACGCGTCGACGCCGACGTCTCCGACACCAACGACGCGATCACCCCATCCACCCGACGCCGCCGCAACAACGCCAAATGCTCCGACTCCGCCTCCACCAACCCATCAGAATTCACCAACACCATCGAATAACCCGCCCGCCGCAACTCCTGCTCACACCGACGAGCAATATTCGCGAACAACGGATTCGAAATATCCCGCAACACGAACCCCACCGTCCGCGTCGACCCCCGCCGCAACGACTGCGCCAACAGATCAGGCTCATAACCCAGATCCTTCGCCGCCGACTCCACCCGCGACCGCATCGCCGCCGACACATCCGGATGCCCCGACAACACCCGCGACACACTCGACAACGCCACACCCGCCCGCGCCGCCACATCCCGGATGGTCACCGGGATCTCACCGGACGTCCCGACCGGCTCGCGGTCACCGTCACCGGGCACGGACAACTGGCGGTTCACCTTCGGTCGACCCACGCGACGAGACTACAGGCCGGCCGGGAAGGCCCCGCTCCGACGCGGCTGGGCATCCGGGCAGGCCAACCCGCACTGCGGCAGGCCGCCGGACACCTCACCACGATCGGCGGTGGCCCGCCCGGCCGCCGGTGCTGCGGTCACCTCACAGACGGTAGAGGGCCACCGCGTTGTCGTGCAGGACCTGCCGCTGTTCGGCGTCAGACAAGCCGGCGACAGCGTCACGGTAGGCCGTGACGATGGCGTCGTACGAGCTGAACAGCCGGTCGACCGGCCAGTTGGTGCCGAAGACACAGCGCTGCGGACCGAACACCTCGATGCAGTACCCGATCCACGGCGCGATCGACTCGGACGACCACCGTGGGTCCCCCATGCCGACACCGGAGATCTTGCAGTGGACGTTCGGCACCGCGGCGAGTGCGTCGATGCCCCGGCGCCAACCCCGGAAGTACTCCGGATCGCGGCGGCGGGGATAGCCGAGGTGTTCCAACACCACCACCAGGTCCGGGTGACGACGGGCAAGTTGCGCCGCGGCCGGCATGTGCGGCCACTCGCAGTCCAGGTCCAGCAGCAGGCCACGACGGGTCAACGCCCGCAGACCGGGATCCAGCCGCTGGTCGGCGTCGGCCGCGAGCGCCGGTTCGACCGCGAAGTCGCGTACCCCGCGCAGCAGGGCCGACTCACCGTGCCGGTCGAGCACCTGCTCGACATCGGCACCGGCGAGGTCGGCGTGCGCCACGATCGCCGCCGGATGGCCGTACCGCGCCGCCATCTCGGTGAGCCACCGGGTCTCGACGACCGGGTCCGGTGTACCCACGGCGGCTTGGACGTGGACGAACGCCTCCACCCCGGCGAACCGCGCCTCGGCCCACAGGTGCGTCGCGTCGAAACGCGGCGACTTGATGCCCTCGATGTCACCGAGGATCGGATGTGCCACCCCGGGCTGCAGCCAACCGTACGTCAGCTCAGGGTGGGCCAGGTCCCAGAAATGGACGTGGGTGTCGATGAAGGGGACGGCGTCCGTCATGTCACGCCTACCTGCCCGGTCAGCTCTCGATGGCACAGATGACGGTGCCGGTGGTGACCTCGTCGCCTTCGGCGACCGCCCGGTGGACCAGCCGGCCGGTGACCGGCGACGGTACCTCCACGACCGCCTTGTCCGTCTCGACCCGCAGCAGCACGTCCCCGGCCGCCACCTCCGCGCCGACCTCGGCTTCCCACTCCATGACGACCACCTCGTCGACGGTCTCGCCGACACGCGGCATCTTCACCGAGTGCTTCACCGGACACCTCCCGTGCTCGTCGCCAGCGGGGGCATGATGTTGGCGAACATCGCCCGGGCGTCCGGCTCCGGAACGGCGCTGGTCGCCTCCACCACGTCGGTGATCATCGCGCGGACCGACTGCTCGACGGCGTCGAGTTCGGCCGCCGAGGCGATTCCCGCATCGATCAGAGCCGCTCTGCGCAGGACCAGCGGATCCCGTTGCCGCCACACGTCCAACTCCCCGGCAGGCCGGTAGGTCGCCTGGTCGGCCCGGGAGTGTCCGGCGAACCGGTAGGTGCGTACCTCGAGCAGCGACGGTCCCGCGCCGGAGCGGGCAGCGGCGACGTGCCGGCTCAGTGCCTCGCCGACCGTGTCGAGATCCATGCCGTCGACGCTCTCGCCGGGGATGCCGTAGGCATCGGCCCGGCGGGACAGGTCGGTGACCGGGGTCGTCAGGTTGATCCTGCTGTACTCGCCGTACAGGTTGTTGTCGACCACGAAGACCACCGGGAGTTTCCAGACCGCCGCCATGTTGATCGCCTCGTGGAAGGCACCGATGTTCGTGGCGCCATCCCCGCAGACGGCGACGGCCACGCGGTCCTCACCCCGGTTCTGGAAGGCCAGGGCGGCACCAGCCGCCACCGGCAGACCCGCCCCCACGATCGCGAACGTCGGCAGCAGCCCGACGTCGAGGTCGGACAGGTGCATGGATCCGCCGACGCCGCCGATGCATCCGCTGGTGCGTCCCATGATCTCGCCGAGCACCGCTTCGGGGGACATGCCGAGCGCGAGGGCGATGCCGTGGCCACGGTAGGTACAGGTGACGATGTCGTCGAGGCGCAGCGCGTTGGCCAGGCCGACGTCGAGGGCCTCCTGGCCCTGGCAGGTGTGGGTGGTGCCGTGTACCAGCCCCTGGGCGAACAGGCCGGTGATCCGGTCCTCGAACGAGCGGATCTCCTGCATCCGGCGGTACGCCTGCACCGGGTCGCCGAGCGCGGCCCGCCGTTCGTGGCTGCTGGGGGTGCTTGTCATCGGGCCAGGCCCTCCTCGATCCACCACGGTGCGGGGACCGTCCCGCTCCGCAGATAGCTGGTCAACTGCCGGGCGACGTACTCCCGGGTCGGCAGGTACCGCGCCTCCAGAGCGGGGCTGTACGGGACGGGAACGTCCGGGCTGGTGATCCGGAAGGGCGGCGCGGTGAGGTCCGAGAACACCGCGGAGGTCACCGAGGAGACGATCTCGTGTCCCCAGCCCCCGCTCTCGGGCGCTTCCTCCACCACGACCAGACGACCGGTACGGCGTACCGACTTCCGCACCGTGTCACGGTCCCAGGGAACGAGGGTGGCCAGGTCGATGACCTCCGCGTCGACTCCGGCGTCGGCGACCGCGGCGAGGGCGACGCCGACGGTCTGCCCGAGGGCCACCACCGTGACGTCCGCACCCCGGCGCAGGACCCGGGCCCGGCCGATCGGCACGATCCCCGCGTCACCGGTGACCACGTCACCGCGCACCGGGTAGAGAGCGCGCGGTTCCAGCACCACCACCGGACCGTCGTGCCGGATGGCCGCCCGGTTGAGTCCGTAGGCCGTCTGCGGGTCGCTTGCCACCACCACGCACAGGCCCGGGGTCGCGGTGACCCAGTTCTCCAACGTCTGGCTGTGTTGCAGGCCGAACCCGCCACCGCTGCCCACCGAGGCGCGGACCACCATCGGCACGGTGATCCGGCCTCCGCTGAGGTAGTGGAACTTCGCGGCCTCGGTGACGACCATGTCCAGGGCGACGCCGAGGAACTCCATGAACATGATCTCGACGACGGGTCGCAGGCCCAGGCACGCCGCCCCCACGGCGGCCCCGGTGAAGGCCATCTCGGAAATGGGGGTGTCCCGGACCCGCAGGCCGCCGAACTCGTCGAGGAGTCCTTCGGAGGTCTTGAACGGGCCGCCTGCGGCGGCGACGTCCTCACCCATGAGCATGACGGACTCGTCCGCCCGCATCTCGTCGGCCAGCGCCGCAACGACGGCCTGGCGCATTCGCATCCGTGCCATATCTCCTCGTGGTCTGCTTCAGGAATCCGTGGGGCCGTGCTCACCGGTCGCCGGAGCCGGGCGCCCATTCGATTCGGTACCGCTCGATGTAGTCGTGGTCGAGCTCCCAACCCAGGCCGGGGCGCTCGGGAAGTCGGATGTGTCCGTCCTGCAGGGGTGGGCGGTTCGCGACCAGGTTGTGCCAGATCGGGTCCCGTTGGGGGTGGAAGTTCTCCAGGTAGGTGCCGTGGCTGACGGAGGCCAGGAGGTGGGCGGCGATCTGCGGCTCCTCGTGATGTGCCATCCGTACGTCGTAGGCCGCCGCCATACCGGCGACCCGCCGCCACTCGGTGGGGCCGCCGGACCAGGACGCGTCGAAGTTGCAGTAGTCGACCGATCCGGACTCGAACAGGTCCCGGCATCCGCCGGCGGAGAACTCGCTCTGGCCCGCGCAGACCGGTGTGGCACCGGCCAGGCGGACGTCGCGCATGCCCCGTCGGTCGTTGTGCCAGTGGCAGGGTTCCTCGAACCAGAGCAGGTCGCAGTCGGAGACCAGCTGCGCGAACCGGATGGCCTCCGCCGGTGACCACCCCTGGTTGGCGTCGACGGCCAGGGCGAAGTCGTCCCCGCCCGCCTTGCGGGCCTGGCGGACCCGGTCGGCGTCCTCCGCCGGGGTCAGGCCGCCCACCTTGAACTTCATACCGGCATAACCGGCTTCGGCGACCGCGGTGACTTCGGCGTGGATGTCGGCGTCGCCCGAGTAGTACCCGCCGATGGTGATCACCGGCACCGCGGTCCGGTAGCCGCCCCACAGCCGGTGCAGTGGAATGTTGAGGGCGCGACCGACGGCGTCCCAGACGGCGGTGTCGACGCTGGCGCAGGCGACCAGTCCAAGGCGCCGGTCCCGGAGGATGTCCCAGGTGGCGGGCCGGGCCAGTTCCCAGAGCCGTTCCGTGGCGAAGGCGTCCTTGCCGAGGATGGCGGGGGCGATCTCCCGGTGGATGATCTCGTTGATCTCGCGCAGGCCGGCGTCCTCGTCACCCGCGTACGCCTCGCCGACGATCCCGGACCGGGTGTGGATCCGGGTCACGATCGTCGAGCGGTGGGTCATGCGGTAGTGGCTGCCCTTGTACACGCGTCCCAGCGGCACTCGGATGGGAATCGTTTCCACACGCTCGATCCGAAGATCTGGCAGCGTGCGGGCCTGCTGCTGCTCACTCAAAACGACTCACCCCTCGATCCTGGAAACGATTCGATCGTATCCGCAGAAGCGGGCTTGTCAACCGCCCACCAGGCAGGCGAGACGCGCACCACCTGCACCGATCGCCTCAGGAACACCTGCGCTGGCGCGGCTCCCCGGGAGCCGAAAGAGCGCCGATCGGACATCCGGGGACAGGCTGCCGTTCGGGTTCCACCGTGCGCCCTTGCAGAATGCAGCTATGGCTTTGACACCGGGTGACGGGGCTGCGCGGCGGGTCGTCGTCGTCGGCTACGACGACGCCGAACTGCTCGACATCGCCTGCGTCACCTCGACGCTCGACCTGGCCGGTCGAATCGCGGAACGGACGCTGTACCGGACGGAACTGGTCTCCCCGAACGGGCGCACCATCCGGTGCGACTCGGGTGTGCAGGTACACAGCAACGGGTCGCTGCAGCGTACGACGGGACCGATCGACACCCTGGTCGTCTCCGGAGGACAGGGACACGAAGCTGCCGCAGCCGAGCCGACGATCGTCGCCCACGTACGACGGCTCGCCACACTCTCGCGACGGGTGGCCTCGGTGTGCACCGGCGCCACCGTACTCGCCGCCGCCGGTCTGCTCGACGGCCGACGGGCGACCACCCACTGGCACTACGCCGACGTGCTCGCGCGACGGTACCCGTCCGTCCACGTCGATCCCCGACCGATCTTCATCCGGGACGGGCGCGTCGCCACGTCCGCCGGCGTCACCAGCGCCCTCGACCTGACCCTGGCACTGGTGACCGAGGACCATGGGCCCGACCTGGCACGGATCGTCGCGCAGGTCCTGGTCACCTACCTGCAGCGACCCGGCAACCAGGCGCAGATGAGTGTCTTCACCGCCCCCGACCCGGACCACGTCCTGGTCCGCCAGGCGGTCGCCCACGTCACCACCCACCTGGCGACGACGCTCGACACGGCGACACTGGCCGCGCACTGCGGAGTCAGCCCACGGCAGTTGCACCGCCTGTTCGTCGAACACCTCGGTATGCCACCCGGCCGGTTCGTGCGCCGTACCCGACTCGACACCGCCGCGCGTCTACTCTCGACCAGCGCCCATCCGGTCGGCATGATCGCGCGCTGGTGCGGGTTCACCTCGCTGGAGACGCTCCGCCAGGCCTTCGTCGCGCAGTACGGTGTTTCGCCGTCGCAGTACCGGGCGGTGTCCACGGCGCTTCCTGCCGGCACGGAGTCCTGAGGACCCGTTCCCCTGCCGGGAAGTCCAGGATTCCGGACGCGACCGCCCGGCAGGCTCGTCACCCGACCGGCCCGCCGTGACAGTCAGGACATGACGTCCTTTCGAACCGCTGCCCCGTCGACTGCCGGTCGGTCCGCACCGTCGTGGCTGGTGAGCCGTTGGCCGACCGTCGCAGGGGCGGGCGCGGCGACCGCCGCACTGCTCACCGTCGCAGACCGCGAGACGGCGGTCACCTGCGTGTGGGTGGCCGTCCTCTGTTACCTCGGCGCGGCCACGCTGGACCGACCGTGGATGGCGTGGGTGGGCGTACCCGGCGGCGGCGTCATCGTCGCCGCCGGGGAGATCGTCGGGATTGGCCGATGGGTCCTGCTCGGTGCGACCGCGGTGGTGCTCCTCGTCCTCGCCGTGGTCGTCGGCGCTCCACGCCGCAAGGTGATCGCCCAGGGCGTCGCCGGCGTCGGGTACGCCGGTCTGGTGCTTGCCGCGTTGGCCCTCGACCCGCGCACCGGCCTCGTCGTGGCCGGGCTCGTCCTGGCCGCTCACGCGGCATGGGACGGCCTGCACTACCGCCGCAACGACGTCGTACCCCGCTCACTGGCCGAGGCGTGCATGGCGTTGGACCTGCCACTCGGGCTCGGGTTGGTTCTGCTCGGTCTGACCGCCTGAATCCCGTCGCCGGGAACAAACGTCGCCGAGTTCGGGAGAGGACAGCGGCGACGAGTCGCACCGACGAACGGGAGAACCTTCATGACCGCCACCTGCACGAGTAACGGATGGTGCCCGGTGCCGACACGGGTCAGGCGATCCCGCTCGCCGGCATGTCCACGGGTGCGCGGGCCGCCCGGTGTAACCGACTGCCGCTCACCTTCCAGGCAACATACCCACTTCCCGACCGAAGGAGTCATCATGTTCACTGCAAAAGCGACACCCCATCGGCGGGGCAGGGGCGTACTCGGCCTCGCCCTGTCCCTCGCGACGACCACCGTCGTGCTCTTCGCGGCCTCCACGACGCCGGCCACGGCGGCACCACCGGGGACCTCGGCCGAGGACCGGGTCGACCAGATCCTCGCCGCCGACCCGGACGCGACCCGGCTCTCCGCCAACCAGGTCGCGTGGCCCGACGACGGCGTCGTCCTCACCGTGGGCGTGGACGCCGCCGGCAGTTGGTGCGGGTCCGGATACGCATGCGTCCACGCCGACGCCAACCGCGGGGGGTACGGCTACGCGTTCTACGACTGCCGGACCTACCGGCTCCCCGAGTACGGGTTCCCCACCTACCAACGCGGTGGCGCCTCGTCCTGGTACAACAACCAGACCGACGGTGCCAAGGTCAAGTTCGAGGACGAGTGGTTCTCCCTGACGCCCGTCGTTGCCGGGTACGGGTTCGGCAACATGCCCAGCTACCTCAACGACCGCGCCTACTGGCTGTACCTGCTGTGCTGACGAGGTGAGAGCAGGCGAGGTCTCCGGTGGAGGGTTCGTCCGACGAGGACGATCCTGACGCCGGAGACCTCGTGCGTGCCGTGGCGGTGTGGTGGCACCCGTCGCCGGCTACCGGTCGCTGGGCCGGGGTGGCCCGGCCTGCTCGGAGCGCGGCCAGGTACCCGGTTCGGTCAGGGCGTGGCGCAGCAGCGACCGGTAGCGGGCCGCCCAGCGGGCCACCGTACCGGCGTCGAACAGGGCGGTGGCGTACTCGATGATCAGCGACAGCCCGCCGTCGTCCAGCGGGCGCAGCTGCCACACCTGGTCGGCGCGGGCGCCGGTCAGCAGCACGTCCCGGGCGGGTGCCGGCGCCAGCCCGGGTAGCCGGAGCACCGGGTCGGCCATGTCGAGCATCGTCAGGTAGACCCGGGGTGGGTTGCCGGTGAACTGGTCGCCGAGTGCCGCGCTCTGCACCTGGGCCGGTACGGACTGCATGGCCAGCATCTGCCAGGTGGCGGCGGCGGTGCGGTCGACGAGTTCGTCGAAGGTACGCGTGCCGCGCAGTTCGACGACGAGCCACGGGGCCTGGGTGAGGACGCCCACCACGTTCGCGAAGCGCGGATCGGTCCGGTTGGCCACCGACGAGGTGAGTGGGATGGTCGACCGGTCGGTGAGTTCCTGTAGCAGGACGGCGAACGCTGCGGTGAGCACCACGAACGGTGTCACGTTGCGGCGTACGGCGTAGCGGGTCACCGCGTCGAGCAGGTCCGCCGGGATCGAGTCGGTGACGTACGCCCCGGCCGACGATCTGGTGGCCGGGCGGGGCCGGTCGGTGGGCAGCCGGATCGGCTCGGTTCCCGGGCCGACCCGGTCCGCCCAGGTGCGCACCATGTCGCGGGTGCGTTCGGTGGCCAGGAAGTCACGTTCCCACCGACAGAAGTCGATGAAGTCGGCGGCCAGGGGCGGAAGGTCGGCGGGTTGACCGGTGAGCGCCGCCCGGTACAGCTCGCCCAGGTCGCGTACCAGGATCTCGGTCGACCAGCCGTCGATGATGCCGTGGTGCATGGCCAGTGCGAGTTCGTGCCGGCCGTGTGCTGCGGCAGGGTCGTCCACCCGGACGAGCAGGGCCCGGTACGCGGGTTCGGTCTCCAACGCGAACGGCGCCGCGCAGAAGTCCTGAATCGTGGCGTCCAGCCGGTCCGGGGTGACGTCGACGACCGTCAACGGTTGCGGTCGGGGGGCGAGGACCTGCTGGACGACCTCACCGTCGTGCACCGCGTAGCGGGTGCGCAGGGCCGGGTGCCGGGCCACCAGGTCGGTCAGCGCCTGCCGCAGGGCCGGGTGGTCGAGCGGACCGTGCAGGGCGAAGCGCATGGCGACGGTGAGTGTCTCGGGGGTGTCGCTGGCCATGGTGAGGTGGAACTGTCGGGCCTGCGCCACGCTGGCCGGTGCGGTGCGTTCGACCTCGTCGGTGTCGCCGGCCAGCCGGGCGAGGATGTCCGGTTTGAGGCGGCGCATGGCGTCGATCAGGTCGTCGGTCAGTGCACCGGCGGGCGCGTCGAAGTCGAGCGCCGTGCCACGGGCGGACAGGATGACGCCGCGGTCCCGGAGCAGCCGGAGCAGGCTGTCGGCATCCGCCGGTGCGCTGCTCACAGCGTTCCCCGCACGCGGGGCTGTGATCCGTCCACCGCGCCACCGGCCGTCGGGTCGGCCGTGGCGTCGGCCGTCGGGTCGGCCGTGGCGTCGGCCGTCGGGTCGGCCGTGGCGTCGGCCAGCAGCCGGGCCATCGCCCGGATGGTGGGTTGCTGGAGGAACTCGAACACCTCGATCGTTTCGCCCAGCTCGTCGGCGACCCGGTGCAGCAGGCGCAGGGCGCTGAGGGACGTGCCGCCGAGTTGGAAGAAGGTGGCTTCGGTGCTGATCGTGTCCCCGCCCAGCTCCGCGCGCCAGATGTCGTGCAGCCGCTGTTCGAGCGGGGTTGCCGGGGGCACCATCGTGCCGTGGCCGGCGCGGGTGGCGTGGTCGGGTTCCGGCAGTGCCGCCCGGTCGAGTTTGCCGCTGGGGAGCTGCGGCAACGCCGACATCAGGGTGCACACCGTCGGTACCAGGTGGGCCGGCAGGTGCTCGTGGAGTGCCCGCAGCAGCACGTCGGCGTCGACGCCCTCGTGCGCCGGTACGACGTAGGCGGCGAGGTACGCCTCGTCGTGCTCGTCCCGCCAGGCCCGTACGGCGGCGTCCCGGACCCCGTCGAGTTGCCGCAGGTGGTGTTCCGCCTCTCCGGGTTCCACCCGGAAGCCACGGATCTGCACCTGCGCGTCGTTGCGGTGGAGGAACTCCAGCTGCCCGTCGGGGCGCCAGCGCACCACGTCACCGGTGCGGAACACCCGCCCGTCGCCGGTGCCGGTGCCGGTGGCAATCTCGGTGTCGGGCAGGAAACGCTGTGCGGTCCGGTCGGCGTCGTCGAGGTAGCCGCGTCCGATCTGCACGCCACCGAGGTGGAGTTCACCGGGTACGCCCACCGGCACCGGCCGGCCGTGCCGGTCCAGTACGCGCAGCCAGGTGCCGGGGACCGGGCGGCCGATGGGCGGGACGTCCCCGTCGTCGGGCGACAGGTGGGCCCAGGTGGACACCACGGTCGCCTCGGTCGGGCCGTACACGTTCGTCACCTGGAACGGCAGGTCCGCGCGGGCGCCCCGGCGCAGCCGGTCCCCGCCGAGGACCAGGTGCCGCAGCGCCGGGCGGGGGCCGGTCGACCAGTCCAGGTCGATCAGCAGTTCACCGACCGGGGTGGGCAGGAGCGCGACGGTGACGGCGGTGTCGACGAGCCAGTCGCGTAGCCGGGCCGGGTCCACGCGCACCTCGTCGGGTACCACGCAGAGGGTCGCGCCCGTCCGTAGCGCCGGCCACACCTCCAGGCACGAGGCGTCGAAGCCGGGGCTGCAGAACCAGCTGAGCCGGTCGTCGGCGGTGATGCCGAGATCCCTGACGAACCAGGCGACGGCGTTGGCGATCGCCCGGTGCTCGATGACGCAGCCCTTGGCCTGGCCGGTGGAGCCGGAGGTGAACAGCACGTAGGCGACGTCGTGCAGAGCGACGTCGGCAGCGGGTACCGAGGTGTCGCTGGTCGGGGCGAGCCGGTCGGCCTGGATCGTCGGCACCGGCACGTCCAGTGCGGTCACCGTCGAGGCGGACACCACGGCGGTGGCGCCGGCCTGCCCGACGATGGCGGCCGACCGGGCCGTTGGCTGACCGGGATCCAACGGGACGTATCCCGCACCGGTACGCAGCACCCCGACCATCGCGGCGACGGCGTCGACGCCCCGGGGCAGGTGCACGGCGACCAGGTGACCGGGGCCGACACCGACCGCCCGCAGGGCGGCGGCCACCGCGTCCGCCCGCCGGTCCAGGTCCGGGCCGTCCGTGCGGCCGTACCGGTCCACGACGGCGGTCTCCTTCAGGGCGAGGGAGGCGGCGAGCGGCTGGTCGGCACCCTCGGCCGGGGCGCCACCGTCCTGCCAGGCGGCGATCAGGGCCTGCTCGTCCCCGGTGAGTCGCGGTAGCCGGGTCAGCGCCCGGTCCGGGTCGGTCGTGCCGGCCCGCAGGGCCAGCGCGAGCCGGTCGAGGATCTGCCGTGCGGTGGCCGGGTCGAACAGGTCGGTGGCGAAGTGGAGCTGACAGTCGATGGTGTCACTGCGGTTGGTGAGGAACAGCGTCAGGTCGAACGGGGCGCGGGCCACGCCGTGGTTCAGCAGGGTGGCGGTCACCCCGGGAAGGTCCAGTTCGAACACCGCGCCGTTGTCGAACTCGATGACGACGTCGAAGAGGGGATGGCGGCCCGGCTGCGGTTGCAGGTCCAGGGCACGGATGATGCGCTGCACCGGTACGTCCTGGTGCTCCTGGGCGTCGATCAGCACCGACCGGACCGTCCGGACGAGATCCGCGAACCCGCTCTCCTCGGTCACCTCGATGCGCAGCGGCAACGTGTTGATGTACAGCCCGACGGTGTTCTCGGTGCCGGCGGGCCGGTGGGCGACCGGGGTGCCGAGCACGACGTCGCGCTGGTTGCCGACCTCGCTCAGCACGGCGGCGAACCCGGCCAGCAGCACCATGAACGGTGTGGCCCGGTGCTGCCGGGCGAACGCGCGGACCCGGGTGGTCAGGTCGGTGTCCAGCGCGACGCCGGCCACTCCCCCGGCCCCGCTGGGCGCGGGTGGGCGGGGTCGGTCGACCGGCAGCTCCAGCCGGGACGGCAGCGGCTGGAGCTGACTGGTCCAGTAGTCCAGGTGCCGGGGGTCCGCACCGGCGTCGGTCGTCGCGGGTGCGGGCGCTGCGGGCGGTGGTGGCGGCAACTCGACGGTGCCGCCGGTGACCGCCGCCCGGTAGGCCGCGGCGATCTCGCGGCTGAGGATCTGCGCCGACAGCGTGTCGATGACCAGGTGGTGCATCCGCAGGACGAGCAGGTGCCGCTGCCCGTCGAGCCGGATCAGCCGTGCCGCGAACAACGGCCCGGCCGCCAGGTCGAAGCGGTGGTCGGTCTCCTCCCGGACCGCTGCAGCCGCCACCTCGTCGACGTCGCCGGTGACGTCGTGTACCGGCAGGTCGACGGGCCCGCACGGGAGGATCACCCGGCGCGGTTCGCCGGCCGTCTCCCGGAAGACCGAACGCAGCGCGGGATGGCGGTGCACGACGAGTTCCACGGCGCCGCGCAGCGCCTCCACGTCGAGGGGTCCGTCGAGCTGGACGACCTTCGACTCGGTGTACGTGGGTCGGCCCGGCAGCATGCGTTCGACGAACCAGATCTCGCGCTGCGCCTCGGTCAGCGGCTCCCCGGGAATCGTCCCGTCCGGGGTCGGTTCTGCCGGCGTCGCGGGCCGGGCGGTTCCACCGCCACGGACCGCCTCGCGAAGCCGGTCGATGCCCGGCAGCCCGGCCAGCATCCGGTCCGGAGGGAGACCGAAGTCGACGAAACAGCCGATCTCGTCGACACCGGATGCGACGAACCGTTCCACGATGGCCCGGCAGTCGTCGGGGCTGCCGATCAACGCGCGGTCGGCGGTGTACCGCTGGTAGGCGCGGCGCAGCAGGAAGTCGACGTCCTCGGGTGGGGTGTTCTCCAGGTCGATGGTGACGCCGAGACTGTTGGTGACCTGGCCGAACAGGGCCAGCGACGAACGGAGGTAGTCGCAGAAGGGGCCGAATGCCTCCTCCCGTACCCGGTCGGTGTCGTCGCCGAGGTAGGTGTGCAGCAGCAGCACCACCCGGCCGGCAGCCGGGTCGAGACCGTGTTCCGCGCGGGTGGCCCGGTACAGCGCGATGTTGTCGGCCAGCCGGTCGGGGTCCTGGGCCATCAGGTTGGTGATGATGCCGAGGTCGGCTGCGGCGGCCCGGCGGTAGCTGTCCGGGTTGCCGACCACGGCGGTGAACATCGGTGGCGTCTGCTGCACGGGGCGGGGGAACAGCCGCAGGTCGACGGGCTGGCCGTTACCGGCGGTACGGGTCAGCGTGCCGCCGCGCCACAACGTCCGGATCTGCTCCACCGACTCGTACATCGCCTCACGGTGCCGGCCGTACACCTGCGGGGCGAGCGCGAAGTCGCGGGCGTGCCAGCCGGACGCGCAGCCGATACCGACCCGCCCTGCGGACAGGTTGTCCACCACGGACCATTCCTCGGCCACCCGGATCGGGTCGTGCAACGGCAGGACGGCGCAGCCGGCGTGGATGCGTACCCGGCTGGTCCGGACCGCGATCGCGGCGGCGAGAACCGACGGGTTGGGGAAGATGCCGCCGAAGGAGTCGAAGTGCCGTTCCGGCAGCCACACCGCGTGCAGGCCGTGGGTGTCGGCGTGGGTGGCGGCGGCCAGCAGGGCCGTGTAGCGGTCCTCGATCCGCTCCTGCGGATAGTCACCGAAGAAGTACAGACTGAAGTCCGGACCGGGTCGGGTCGGGGCCGTCGCCGCAGGTGAGCGGTCGGGCGTGCCGGCCGTCGTCCGGGCGACCGTCGTGGCTGCCTGCTGGGGGCGGGTGGCCGGGCCCGGCCGGCCGTTGCCCCCCGCCGCTGCCGTGGCGGGCAACGCCGACGGGTACGGCGATGACGGTAGAAGTACCGGCGACGGCGCGGGGGCGGCCGGCGGGCGGC
>NZ_WVUH01000194.1 GCF_017614955.1 Micromonospora echinofusca | reverse complement strand
GTGCCGGCTCGGTCGCCGGTGCCGGGTGGGGGGTCCGGCCGGTCACCGGCGGTCGGGACCGGGTGACCGGGGTGCGCTCCGGTGCCGTCGGGTGCGCGGCGTCGCCCCGGTGCTGGTGCGGGACGGTGGGGTGGCGGTCCTCGCGGTGTACCGGGACGGCTGGGTGGCGGTCCTCACGGTGCACCGGGACGGCCCCGGTCGGTGGGGCCGCCGCCTGCCGACCGGTCGGACCGGCCGGCAGGGGAGCCGGGGCCCGGGTCGGTGCCGAGCCACGCGGGCGGGCACCGGAGAAGAGGTCGAGGAAGGGCGAGTCGATGTCGGGGTGGTCAGGCGGGCCGCTCCGGCTGGCCGGCTGCGCGGTGCCACCGGTGGCCGGGGTACGCCCGCGTAACGGTTGTGGTGCCTGGAACACCCCCACCCGGCCGTGTACCGGGCTGGTGACCAGCGCGTTCTCCTCGTCACCCTCGATGTCTTTGTAGTCACGCGAATGCGTACCGTTACCACGGTGGTCAGCCGGACGTCCGGCCGGGTACGAACCCGGCGGTGGGGAGTGGGTCATGCCATCGCCTCGCCGGGCCTAGAGGGGGTTTCCCCGGGACAACGCCACATGCTCGACTCCCGCCTGGATTCCGCTGGGTGCCACCGTCGGTGCCGTACCGGTCCGGTCCCGGCGGCCGGTGCCGTCGGGTTGGCCGTCGTCGTGGTCATACCAATTCCTCCCGGACCCGGATCCGGGTGGCGATCAGCCGTGGGTCGCGCTGCTCGACGGCGGGCTCGCGGGTCCGCCGCCAGTCGGTGAGAGCGGTCCGGATGACCACCCGGGCCGGCCGGTCCGGGTCGACGTGCCGGAACACGAACGACGTGGTCACGATCGCGAGGGCGATCTCCCACGCCGGGAAGAGCTCGACGTTGAGGGTGAACAGCCAGTGGATGAACATGTAGAGCGGGACCAGCAGCATGAACAGGCCGTACTGGGCGTACGGGAGATGGACGGGCAGCGTGTACCCGGGCGGCCCGAGGTAGACCAGGCGTGCCCGGTAGATGTCGTCATCGGTGCGTAGCCGCATCTCGTGCCCGGCCTATTCGAAGATCAGGTCGATCAGGTAGTCACCGATGAAGAACAGTGTCGCCGCGCCGGCGATGAAGGCCAGTCCGACGATCGCGATGGCGGAGCTGGTCAGCACCTTGGAGATCTCGCCGCGGCTGGCCCGGCCGATGAAGATGACGCCGAGCACGGCGAGCAGGATGGGCGCGATCTTGCTGGCGAAGAACGTGACGACACCCTCGGTGTCGATGCCCTTCGGCGCCGGCTCGGCGAGCGGTGCCAGCGCGTGCAGCGTGCTGGCGACGGTTGCCCGCACCGTCTCCACGAGCTCTATGGCGATCACTGGATTACCTCCCCAAGGCGCGGCTGGCGGGGCCGCGGCAGTGCAGTCTGGTGAGCCTGGCGGGATCCGGAAGTCGCCACATCGTTGACGGCGAGTTCCGTTCGCGTCACCGGAGGTGACGATTTTTGGGGGATTCTTCCCGCTTTGGCCCTCCTTCCAAGCTTCGCCGTCTCTCTGCTGGGCAATTCCAAAGCGTACGGGCCGCCCCTGTTTGGAACAAGCCGCGACGAGCGTGCCCGATCCGGCGCGAAAGACCGATCGTACACCTGTGCTAATCAGCACGTCAGGGGTGTGGCGGCGCCGGACGGTACTGGCTGGAACTGATCAGTGGCAGTTGCCGGACCGTCCGGACCGGCCGCCCGGTGGGCTGGGTACCGTCTAGCGGTGACTGATCTGGTGCGGGCGGACTTCCCGGTCGTGATGGGCGTCCTCAACGTCACGCCCGACTCGTTCTCCGACGGCGGCCGGTACGCCGACCTGGACGCTGCGGTGGCGCACGGTGTCGCCCTGCACCGGGCCGGGGCGCACCTGGTGGACGTCGGTGGCGAGTCCACCCGTCCGGGTGCCGACCGGGTCGACGCCGCGACCGAGGCGGCACGGGTACTGCCGGTGATAAGGGCACTCGCCGACGCCGGGGTGCCGATGAGCATCGACACCACCCGGGCCAGCGTGGCGGAGGCGGCACTGGCCGCCGGGGTGGCCGTGGTCAACGACGTCTCCGGCGGGCTGGCCGACCCGGACATGGCCCGGGTGGTGGCCGACGCCGGCTGCCCGTGGGTGCTCATGCACTGGCGGGGGCACTCCCGCCGGATGCAGGAACTGGCCGACTACCGGGACGTGGTCGCCGACGTCCGCGCCGAACTCGGTCAGCGCGTCGACGCCGCGCTGGCCGGGGGGGTGGCCGCGGACCGGATCGTCATCGATCCGGGGCTCGGGTTCGCCAAGCACGCCGACGACAACTGGCAGCTCACCGCCCGGCTGCCGGAGCTGCTGGCACTCGGCTTTCCGCTGCTGTTCGGGGCGAGCCGGAAGTCGTACCTCGGCCGGCTGCTCGCCGACCCGGACGGCACCCCACGGCCCCCCGACGGGCGGGAGGCGGCGACCGTCGCGACCAGCGTGCTCGCCGTCGCCGCCGGAGCCTGGGGGGTACGGGTGCACGACGTCCGGGCCACCGTGGACGCGCTCGCCGTCTGGCAGGCCAGCGGGCGTCCCCGGCTGGCCCCGTCGCACCCGGTGGCGGACGACGGAGAGAAGAAGAGCGGAGGGACCCGTTGACCACCGACCGGATCATGTTGACCGGCCTGCGGGCGCACGGCCGGCACGGGGTGTACGACTTCGAGCGGGCCCAGGGCCAGGACTTCGTCGTCGACGTCGTCCTGGAACTCGACCTCGGCCCGGCGGCCCGCTCGGACGACGTCGCCGACACGGTCCACTACGGCGAACTCGCCGGTCGACTGGTGGCCGTACTGACCGGTGAGCCGGTCAACCTGATCGAGACGCTCGCCGACCGGCTGCTCACGGTCTGTCTCGCCGACCAACGGGTGGACCGCGCCACGGTGACCGTGCACAAACCCCAGGCCCCCATCCCGCACGACTTCGGCAACGTGGCGGTCACCATGAGCCGGACCCGGGAGGGACGGTCGTGACCCGGGCCGTGCTCGCGATCGGCAGCAACCTCGGTGACCGGATCGGACACCTCCGGTCCGCCGCCGACGCGCTCCGGGACAGCATCCTGGTGGCCTCCGGGGTGTACGAGACGCCACCGTGGGGGGACACCGACCAGCCGCCGTACCTCAACGCGGCGCTCCTGGTCGGGGATCCGACAGCCGGCCCCCGGGACTGGCTGGACCGGGCCCGGGCGGCGGAGGCGGCGGCCGGCCGGACCCGTGACCCGGAGCGCCGGTTCGGCCCGCGCACCCTGGACGTGGACGTGATCGCGGTCTGGACCGACGACGGTGAGCCGGTGCTGCACGACGATCCGGAACTCACCCTGCCGCACCCCCGGGCCCACCTGCGGGCGTTCGTGCTGCGACCGTGGATCGACATCCAGCCGTACGGGCAGTTGCCCGGCCACGGTTGGCTGACCGACCTGCTCAACGCCGACCCGGTGGCCGCCGACGCCCTGGATCTCCGTCCGTGTCCCGATCTGACGTTAGAGTCGGATGCATGACCCGACCGGAGTCCCGTCCGCCACGTGGGCCGGCGCCGCAGCGGCCCAGCATGGGCCCGACCCGGCCGGCCACGCTGGTCGTGGCGGCGCTCGCGGCGGCGGCGCTCGCCTGGCTGCTGATCAGCAGCTTCTATCGGGACATTCCACCCCTGCCGTGGCTGCCCCCGGTGACGGTGGCGGGCCTCGCCGTGCTGGAGGCGTACGCGGCGGTCACCACCCGGGCGCGGATCGAGCGCAAGCCCGGTCGTGACCCGGTCGACCCGCTGGTCGTCGCCCGGTTCGTCGTGCTGGCCAAGGCGTCCTCCCTGGCCGGCGCGATCTTCGCCGGTTTCTACGCCGGGGTGACCGCGTGGCTGTTCATCGAACGCACCCGGGCCGCCTCGGACGACCTGCCGGCAGCGGGTGCCGGCCTGCTCGCCTCGCTCGCGCTGGTCGCGGCGGCGCTCTGGTTGGAGCGCTCCTGCCGGGTGCCGAAGCGACCCGACGAGGACCGGGAGGATCGCGACCGCACCGCGTGACCGCCGGCTGCCAACGGTTTGATCACGAGGGGTGACGGGCGCGCCGGGACGCGGGTACGGTGCCAGCGACCGGGTCCGATGCGTGGTTGTCCGCCGCTCGGACCCGTCGGCCGCTGGACGACCATCGAAAGGCGCGCGTCATGGGGTACGACGAAGCGGAGCGCCGACGTCGCGGTACACCGGCGGAGTCCGGTCGGCAGACCGGGCGGCACACGGCCACGGAGGGGCGGGACCAGCGGACCACGGCAGCGGTACCCGAGCAGGGGCTGGTGCCCGCCGCCGTACTCGATGACGTCTTCGACGACCCGGCACACGGTGAACCCGGCCGGGACCGGATGGCGGTGCACCTGGTCTGGGAGGTCCTGCTCCTGACCGTCACCGCCGTCCTGGCCGTCGGGCTGTACCGGGAGCGGCCGGCCCTGTTCGAAGGGCTGGGACTGCGGACCCTGCTGGTCGCGGTGGTGGCCCTCGGGCTGCTCACCCTCGCCGCCGGCCTCAGCCTGCGGACGGCTGCACCCAACCTGGCCGTCGGCCCGGTCGCGGTCGCCTCCGCCCTGCACTTCGCCGAGCAGGCCGACCGGGGTCTGTCGGAGGTGGTCGGCTGGTCCTCCCTGGTGGCCGCGGTCGGTGGCCTGGCCCTCGCGGTGGTGGTGGTCGGCCTCCAGGTGCCGGCCTGGGCGGCCAGTCTCGCCGCCGCCGCCGGGGTCGTGGTCTACATCGAACGCCGGCCCGAGCCGGTGCTGCTGCAGAGCGACTACGAACCGGCTGCCAGCGCGTTCTACCTGGTCGCCGGGTTCGCCGCGCTGGCGGTACTCGGTGGTTACTTCGGCACGATCAAGGCGGTCCGCCGGTCGGTCGGCCGGTACCGTCCGGTCGGCGACCCGGCGTGGCGGCGCGGCCTGGTCGCGGCGGTCCTGACCACGCTCGCCCTGGTGGTCTCCACCGTCTTCGCGATGTTCGGCGGGATGCTGTTGGCCGCGAACGGCTCGGGGCCGGTGGTACCCGCACCGGGCTTCGACCTGACCCTGCTGGCGTTCGGTGCCTCGCTGCTCGGCGGAACCAGCGCCTTCGGTCGTCGCGGCGGGGTGACCGGTACCCTGCTGGCCGTCGTCCTGGTCACCCTCGCGGCCCGGTACGCGGTCGAGCGGAACTGGGAGGTCAGCCGGTACGCGCTGGCCGGCGTCGCGCTCGCGGTCGGCCTGCTGGTTACCCGGCTGGTCGAGTCGTTCGGTCGGCCCCGGTCGGCCGGTGAGCGGACCGCCCGGTGGACCGACGGACGGGCGAGTACCGGCTGGAGCCTGCCCCCGGCTGCCCCCGCCGCCACCTGGACCCCGGTCCTGCCGGAACAGCCGGCGGAGCGCCGGCCCGACCCGTGGGGCATCGAGCGCTGGGATCCCGAGCCCGGCCGGTGGGACGGCCCGGACCGGTGACGACGCCGGGACGACGTCCGGTGCCGGTGGACGCGCAGCCGCCCGAGTGTCGTACCGGTGGACGCACAGCCGCCCGGCGCGCCCGTACCGATCTCTCCGGTTAGGCTCGGCCCATGACCGAAACACCACGTCCGGGCGCGGGCGGCCGCACCTTCGCCGAACTGGACGCGCTCCCCACCGAGGAGTTGCGTGAGCGGGCGTTCGCCCTGGCCCGGGAGCGGCGTGACGTCGGGTTCTTCTGGGACGTGCTGCGGCACCTGCCGGACGCCGACGAGGCCGCGTCGCTGGACGGCTCGCCCAACTCGGTCGGTCCGACCATCGACGAGGCGGTGGCCCTGTGGCGTGAGTTCACCGGCCACGGGTACGAGGAGTCGGCACCGTTGCTGCGGGCCGCGTTCATCGACTATCTGATGGCGCACCACCGGTAAAAAAGCGCATACCGCACCGGCAGGTTTGCCGGCGGGAGACGGTTGGGAAGTGAGCGCCGCATGGCTCTCACCAACCGATACAGATCCGCCACCGGTACGGGTACGATCGCCGCGCTCGTCCTGGTCCTCGTCTTCGGCAGCCCGTGGTACGCCGACTGGGCGGCGGCCAACACGAATCCGGACACGGCCGGTGGTTGGTTCCTCCGCCTGCTGACCTGGCCCGCCTGGCGGTTCGACTCCGACGACTCCGTGCAGGACGTCTTCGCGTCCGACCTGCGGGCGATCCTGGTGGTCGTACTGACCGCGCTCTTCCTGTTCCTGCTGCCCGGTTCCCAGCTCGCCCGGGCCCGGGGGACACTCAGCCAGTTCTTCGCCGGCTGGGCGTCGTACGTCTTCGCCGGGGCGTTCGCCGCCCTGCTGACCACCCTGTTCCGGACGAACCCGTCGCTGCTCGGTGCGTTCCAGGCCGCCGGTTCCGGGGCGACGTACGGCCTCTTCGTGGGCTGGATCATCGGCATCGCCACCCTGGGTGGCTGGCGGGGCCGCCGCTGAGCCCGGGCCGGCGCAGGTCGACGGGTCGCCCGGCTGCCGGTGGACCGGGCCGGCTCAGGCCGCCGGGTCGCCGTCGGCGAGCAGCCGGTGCCGGTCCAGCACCCCCACCGGCCGGCCGTCCTCGGTGACCACCGCCCGGTCCACCCCGGCGGTCAGCATCACCGCGAGCGCGTCGTACGCCGAGGCGCCGAGATCGACCGTGGGTAGGCCGTCCGTGCTGCTCAGCGGGGTCACGGCGGTACGGGCGATCGGGGTGACCGCGAGTCGCCGGATCCCCCGGTCGGCGCCGACGAACTCCCGGACGAACGGGGTGGCCGGGGCGCCGAGCAGGGCAGCCGGGGTGTCGTACTGCTCCAATCGACCCCCCTGGGAGAGCACCGCGATCCGGTCCCCGAGCCGGACCGCCTCGTCCAGGTCGTGGGTGACCAGGACGATGGTCTTGCGTACCTCGGCCTGGAGCCGCAGGAACTCCTCCTGCAGCCGGCCCCGGGCGATCGGGTCCACCGCCGAGAACGGTTCGTCCATCAGCAGCACCACCGGGTCGGCGGCCAGCGCCCGGGCCACCCCGACCCGTTGCCGCTGCCCGCCGGAGAGTTCGTGCGGGTAGCGGCGCCCGAACTGCGCCGGATCCAGACCGACCAGGTCCAGCAGCTCGTCCGCGCGCGCCGCGATCCGCTGCTTCGGCCAGCCCAGTAGCTTCGGTACGGTGCCGACGTTGGCGCGTACCGTCTGGTGCGGGAAGAGGCCGACGTTCTGGATCACGTACCCGATCCGGCGCCGCAACCGGACCGGATCGACCCGGGTGACGTCCTCGTCGCCCAACCGGATCCGGCCCCCGGTGGGCTCGATCAACCGGTTGATCATGCGGAGCACGGTCGACTTGCCGCAGCCCGACGGCCCGATCAGCACGACCAGTTCGCCCGCGCCGATCTCCAGGCTGAGATCCTGCACCGCGACGGTGCCGTCCGGGTACTGCTTCCGGATGTGGTCCAGGGTGATCGCCGAGGCGCCGGGGCCATCGCCCGGGGCCGGGGCGGGTCGGGCGGCCGGTGCCGCACCGCCACCGGCGGCACCCGGGTTGCTCTCCGGGGTAACGTCCACGTATGTCCTTCCGCCTCGGCTACCGGGAAGATCCGGCGAACCCGTGGTTCTCCTGGCAGTACGTGCGGGACAATTCCGACACCATCCTGGCCGCGCTCCGGGAGCACGCCGCCCTGACCGGCCGGGCGGTGCTGATCGCCGCGCTGGTCGCGGTGCCGCTCGCCGTCGCGGCGTACTGGTTCCGGTCGCTCACCGGGCCGATTCTCGCACTCTCCGGGGTGCTGTACACGATTCCGTCCCTGGCGCTGTTCGCCTTCATCGCACCGTACGTCGGGGTCGGTACGACCACGGTACTGATCGCGCTGGTGCTCTACGCCCTGCTGCTGATCGTCCGGAACGCACTCGCCGGTTTCCACCAGGTGCCACCGGAGGTACGTGAGGCGGCCGAGGGGATGGGCTACAGCCGGTTCGGTCGGCTCCTGCGGATCGAACTGCCGCTCGCCCTGCCCGGCATCCTCACCGGCATCCGACTCGCCACCGTGTCCACCGTGGCGCTGGTGACGGTCGGGGTGCTGGTCGGCCACGGCGGGCTCGGCCAGCTCATCTTCGCCGGCTTCCAGAACAACTTCTACAAGGCGGAGATCCTCACCGGCACCCTGCTCTGTGTCGGGCTGGCGCTCGTACTCGATCTCCTGCTGGCCGGGACGGGCCGGTTGCTGACCCCGTGGCTGGCCCGCCGGGGCGCCCGGTGAGCGCCCGGTCCAACCCGGTCGAACAGGCCGTGGTCTGGCTCAACGATCCGCTGAACTGGACGAACCCCGGTGGCGTCCTGGACCGGCTCGGCGAGCACCTGACCATCTCGGCCGCCGCCGTCCTGCTGGGCTGCCTCGTCGCCTGGCCGATCGGGCTCTGGCTGGGCCACCGGGGCCGGGGCGGTGGACTGGTCGTCCTGATCTCCAACGTCACGCTCGCCATCCCCACCCTGGCCCTGCTGACCATCCTGCCGCTGACCTTCCTGGGCTTCGGCCGGCCACCGGTGGTCATCGCGTTGGCGGTCTTCGCGGTGCCGCCGCTGCTGGCCAACGCGTACACCGGGATCCGGCAGGTGGATCCGGAGGTACGGGACGCCGCCCGGGGGATGGGGCTGTCGGGTGGACAACTGCTCCGTCGGGTCGAGTTGCCGCTCGCCGTGCCGTACCTGGCCGCCGGGTTCCGGACCGCAGCCGTGCAGGTCGTGGCGACCGCCGCGCTCGCCTCGTTCGTCAACGGCGGCGGGCTCGGCCAGATCATCCGGGCCGGCTTCGGGTTGGACATCGCCGCCGGCGCCGGCCAGATCCTCGCCGGTGGTCTGCTGGTGGCGCTGCTGGCCATCGGGGTGGAACTGCTGCTCGCCGGGGTCGAGCGGGCGGTCACCCCGCGCCCGCTGCGGCGGTACCGGCGCCGGGCCGACCGCCGGGCCGCCGACGCCACCGCCGGGGCCTGAGCGGCCCAGTTCGGCGCCGATCATGGAGTTGTGGTGGGTGACAAAAGGTATTAATGGCCCCGGAAAGGGCACCACAAGTCCATGATCGACAGAATGGGGCGGGTACCGATCGTGACGACCGTGGCACGCATTATGACGATCTGGTGACAACAAGCCGCCCCGGGTTGGCGCCATCGGCTGCGAGGATGTTTCGTGGAGGCCGCGGGCGATCAAGACCGAGGTTCGCCCGTCGGACACGCGGCCGGCCCTCCCGGGCCGCGCCGGGACACGGAAGGCGGGCGACAATGCACGCACGTACACGTCTGGCGGCCGGCGCGATCGGCGCCCTGACCGTAGCCGGTCTGCTGGCCGGCTGCGGGGATGCCGGCTCCTCGGGTACCGAAGCACCGCAGTCCGCGGCGGCGGGTGCCGGTTGTGCCCCGGTCGCCGGGGACAAGCTGGTGGTGCTGATGGACGACCGGAAGCTCCAGAACACCGACAACATCCTGCCGGCGGTGAGCGCCAAGGCGGCCAAGCCGGAACTGCTCGCCGCGCTCGACAAGGTCTCCGCCGCGCTCGACACGACCAAGCTCGTGCAGCTCAACAAGGCGGTGGACGTCGACCGGAAGACCCCGAAGGTGGCCGCCGAGGAGTTCGCCGCCGCCAACAACCTGACCTCGGGCATCGCCAAGGGCCCCGGCGGTGCGCTGGTGATCGGCGCCGGCAACTTCAGCGAGAGCCAGACTCTCGCCGAGCTGTACCGGATCGTGGCGAGCGCCGCCGGCTACCAGCCCAAGGTGCAGCAGATCGGGAACCGGGAGCTGTACGCCCCGGCGCTCCAGTCCGGTGAGATCCAGGTGATCCCGGAGTACGCGGCGACGCTGGCCGAGTACTACAACACCAAGGCCAACGGGCCGAACGCCACGCCGGTGTCCAGCCCGGAGCTGGCGACCACCATGGCGGCGTTGAAGACCCTGGGCGAGAAGAACGGCGTCGTCCTCGGTACCCCCTCGGCGGCCCAGAACCAGAACGCGTTCGCGGTGACCCAGGCGTTCGCCGACCGGTACGCCGTGGCCACCCTGACCGACCTGGCCAAGAAGTGCTCCGGTGCGGCGACCGTGCTCGCCGGCCCGCCGGAGTGTCCGCAGCGGCCGAAGTGCCAGGCCGGGCTGGTCGAGGTGTACGACTTCAAGGCCGGTTCGTTCAGCTCGCTGGACGCCGGTGGGCCGCAGACCAAGAACGCCCTGAAGACCGGGGCCGCGAGTGTCGGCCTGGTCTTCTCCTCGGACGGGGCGCTCGCGGCCAGCTGACGCGACGACTGTTCTACCCACGGCGTCCGGCCCGCCACCGATGGTGGTGATTCGGGCGCCGTGCGGCATTCCGGTCCGGAGGAACTCTCGGTAGGCTGCACCTCCATGCCAGTCCGGCGGAGCACCGACGACGACAAGGCCGCCCCCTCCCTGCTGACCGCGCTCTTCTGGGTGGGTGTCGGGCTGGCTCCGCTGGCCGCGATCATCCTGCTCGTCGCGGACACCAACGCGCCGTTGCGGATCGCTGCGGTGCTCGGTCTGACCTCGGTGGTGCTGATCGGCCTGTCGATCGCGCTCCGCCCGGACAGCGGGCCGCCCGACCCGGGGATCGAGGACCGGCTCCTCGACGAGATCGAGGCGTTGCGGCACGAACTCCGGAGCGGCCTCGCAGCGCTGCCGGCCCCGGCGGGACCACGGGCGGCCGGCCGGGCCGGACCGCCACCGGCCAGAGGCGTGCCTTCCACCGGCGCGGTCGGCATGGCCGGCGCCGAACCGGTGCCGACGGCGTCCGCCGCTGTCCGGGTCGCCGGTCCGTCGGCACCACCCACGGCGGTACGCCGTACCGAGACGGTGCACGTCTCCGCCCGGCGGACCGTGCCCGACCCGGAACCGGTCGATTCCCGGTCCGTCGGGCGGGCGGCGGCACGGTCCCGGGGGGTCGGCCGGTGACGTCGTCGGCGGGGACGACCGGCGGGGACGTGGCGTCGGCCGGTACCCACCCCGCTACCGTGATCGGTGTGCCTCTGGTCGCCGCCGCCGTCTGCCCCCATCCGCCCCTGATCGTGCCCGGGATCGCCGGGTCCGCCGCCGGGGAACTCGACGATCTCCGCGCCGCCTGTGACGCGGCCGTCGCCCGGCTGTACGACGCCGGCGCCCGCAACATCGTCGTCCTCGGTACCGGTGACCGGACCGCCGACCTCGACCCGCCGTACCGGGGCTCCTTCGCCCCCTGGGGGGTACAGGTGACGGTGCAGCCCGGCCCGGACACGGTAGACCGGGCCGGGGTGGCCGCCACGCCGGACGGCACCCCCGGAAGGCTGCCGCTCAGTCTGCTCGTCGGCGGCTGGCTGGTCGAACGTACGGCACCGGACGGTCCCGGGGCGGCCTGCCGCATGGTCACCGTGGCCCGGGACGAGCCGGTGGAGCGGTGCGTCGCCCTGGGCGCGGGGCTGGGGGCCAGCCTGCCCTGGGCGCTGCTGGTGATGGGGGACGGTACGGCGTGCCGGGGGGAGAAGTCCCCGGGCTACGCCGACCCGCGTGCCGAGGCGTACGACGACCGGGTCGCCCGGGCGCTGGCCACTGCGGACGGCGACGCCCTGCTCGACCTGGACCCGGGACCGGCCGCCGAGCTGAAGGTCGCCGGCCGGGCGGCCTGGCAGGTGCTCGCCGGTGCGGTACACGCCGCCGGCGGCACCTGGCGCGGCGACCTGACCTACTACGCCGCGCCCTACGGGGTGGCCTACTTCGTGGCCGGTTGGGAGCCAGCCCGGTGACTGCCCGTCCGTTGGGTGCCGGCCCGGTGACTGCCCGTCCGCCGGCTGTCGACCCGGTGATCGCCGGCCCCGGCGGCACCGGCCGGGCGGGTACCGTCGTCGCGGTGGTGGGGCCGACCGCGGCCGGCAAGTCCGCGCTCAGCCTCGCCCTGGCGCACGCCCTCGACGGCGAGGTGGTCAACGCCGACTCCATGCAGCTCTACCGGGGCCTGGACATCGGTACCGCGAAGCTCACCCCCACCGAGCGGGAGGGCGTACCGCACCACGTGCTGGACCTCTGGGACGTGACCGAACCGGCGAGCGTCGCCGAGTACCAGCGGCACGCCCGCGCGGCGGTCGACGACATCCTGTCCCGGGGGCGGGTACCGCTGCTGGTGGGTGGCTCCGGGCTCTACGTCCGCGCCGTGCTGGAGGAGTTCGAGTTCCCCGGCACCGATCCGGGGCTGCGGGCCGTGCTGGAGGAGGAACTGGCGGCTGTCGGGCCCGCTCCGCTGTACGAGCGGCTGCGGGTTGCCGACCCGGAGGCGGCGGCGCGCATCCTGCCCGGCAACGGCCGGCGGATCGTCCGGGCCCTGGAGGTGATCGAGCTGACCGGCGCGCCGTTCACCGCCGCGCTGCCGCAGCCGGTGCCGTTCTACCCGTCGGTGCAGCTCGGGGTCGACCTGGACAGCGCCACGCTGGACGAGCGGATCGCCCGCCGGGTGGACCGGATGTGGGCCGACGGACTGGTCGCCGAGACCCGGCAACTGGTCGACCACGGCCTGCGCGAGGGGCGCACGGCCAGCCGGGCGCTCGGGTACCAGCAGGTGCTGCGGTTCCTGGCCGGGGAGATCAGCGAGGACGAGGCGCGGGCGGACACCGTCCGCGCCACCCGACGGTTCGTCCGCCGGCAGCGGTCCTGGTTCCGGCGTGATCCGGCGATCGGCTGGCTGGACGCCGCCCGGCCGGACCTGGTCGACGCCGCCGTGCACCTGGTCGACGCCGGTCGGGGATGATGGGGGCGTGGAGTTCACCAAGGGCCATGGCACCGGCAACGACTTCGTGATCCTGCCCGACCCGGACGGCCGGCTGGAGCTGACCGCCGACCTGGTCGCCGCGCTCTGCGACCGGCGGCGGGGGATCGGCGCGGACGGCGTACTGCGGGTGGTCCGGGCGGCCAAGCACCCGGACGCGGTCGACCTGGCCGGCGACGCCGAATGGTTCATGGACTACTGGAACTCCGACGGTTCGTTCGCGGAGATGTGCGGTAACGGCGCCCGGGTGTTCGTCCGGTACCTGGTCTCGACCGGCCTGGCGGAGGTGCCGGGCGGCGGAGCGACCCTGCCGATCGCCACGCGGGCCGGCGTCGTGCGCGCGGTGGTCGGGGACGGCACGGTCGCCGTTCAGATGCGCCTGCCCCGGGTGTACGACGCCAGCGCGGCGACCCTCGGCCCGTTGACGGTGCCCGGTGCGGTGGTCGACTGCGGCAACCCGCATCTGGTCTGTGCCCTGCCCGCCGGGCTGGAGTTGGCCGGGCTGGACCTGACCCGGGCACCTGGGTTCGACCCGGTGGTCTTCCCGTCCGGGGTGAACGTCGAGTTCACCGTGCCGGCCGAGCCGGTACCCGGCGCCGACCTTCGGGTGGCGATGCGGGTGCACGAGCGGGGCTCGGCGGAGACCCTGTCCTGCGGGACCGGCGCCTGTGCGGTGGCCGCGGTGGCGCTGCGTGACGCGGGACGGGACGGCGGGGTGGTTGCCGTGGAGCTGCCCGGCGGCCGGTTGACGGTCACCCTGGACGGTACGACGTGCTGGCTGGCCGGGCCGGCCGTGCTGGTCGCCACCGGCGAGGTCGACCCGACCGCCCTGCGCCCCTGACCCGCGTCGACCCCGCGCACCCCTGACCCGCGTCAACCACCCCTGACCCGCGTCGATCATCGAGTTGTGGTGGGTCTTTCATGCTGATAATACCGTTTTGCGGGGCACCACAACTCCATGGTCGACCGGCGCGGGCTGGCGCGGACCACCGTGCCGACCGACGTCGGTCGGGCGTGCCGGGCCTTCTCGGGGGGCGTCAGCGGGCGAGCGGTCCGGTCGGGGCGGCTGCCTCGGCGGCGATCTCCGGCAGGTCCGCCGGACCCGGGTCGGCGGACCTGCCGGAGAT
>NZ_WVUH01000193.1 GCF_017614955.1 Micromonospora echinofusca | reverse complement strand
GTCCAGGGTCAGCCCGTACAGCCGGCCCAGCACCCCGATCCCGCCGCCCAGCGTGGTCCCGCCGATCCCCACCGACGGGCAGGACCCGCCCGGCACCACCAGACCGTGCTCGATCAGCTCGTTGGTCAACGCGCCGATCCGGGTACCGGCACCCACCACCGCCCGGGAACCGTCCACCCGCACCTGCGCCATCGGGGTGACGTTGATGACCATGCCCCGGCTGGAGGAGTACCCGGCGAAGCAGTGCCCGCCACTGCGCAGCGCGAACTCGATGCCGTGCCGGCGGGCGAAGGCCAACGCCTCCACCACGTCCTGTGGGTCGGCGGCCATCACCACCGCCTGCGGCAGGATCTCGTCGAACCGGGCGATGAACGGCTTACGGGTCCACTCGTAGTCGGGATCGCTGTCCAGCAGCAGGTGCCCCTGAAGCGACCCGCGCAGCGCGGCCCAGTCGATGGCGGCCATGACATGCTCCTCGTGTCGGTGCTAGTCGATCCGGTGCATCCGTACCGGCGCGGGCCGGCAGGTGGTGTACAGCCGGATGTCGGGATCGTCGGTGCGGCTGAAGAAGTCGAAGGTCAGGTCCCGGCTGCGGCCGGTGTCCGGGTAGCCGAGCATGAAGGCCGGATCGGAGAGCGGCTTCACCGACAGCAGCCGGTCGGCCACGTCGAACCCGTCGGTCGGGTCCACCATGGTCGACGGCACCGCGACGAAGCCCAGCCGGGCCTTGAAGGCGAACAGTCCGGGCATCACCAGGTGCCCGTACAGGTTCGGGTCGTTGCCGAGGGTCACCTGCGCGTACCCGGCCTCCCGGGCGGCCCGTACCGCCTCCAGGTACAGCACCCGCGACAGGCTGGCGTCGCGCTGGTCCCCGTCGACCGCCGAGAACCGCAACCGGGCCACCGGCACCTGCGGACACCACTGCCCGACGGCGGCCCCCCGCAGCACCCCGGCGTCGTCGTACGCGCCGAGCAGGAAGTAGTCGGCCAGCTGCGGGGCGATGGCGTCCCAGTGCCGTCCGGCCACCGCCAGCCCGTTGCGCATCCGCGCCACCGCCGGCTCGTACAGGTCCAGGAACGTCCGCCAGCCCGCCTCGGAAAGCGGCGCCTGCCGCCACGTCAACCCGGCCCGCTGCACCGCCCGACGGGCCTTGGCCACGCCCTCCCGCTCCTTGCGGGAGATCCGGGACAGGAAGTCCCGCTCGTCGTCGCCGGTGTCGGCCAGCCAGGTCACCCGGTCCGGTTTGACCACGAAACCCGCCGCGACCAGCCGGTCCCAGCACGCCGGGTCCGGCCGGTCGACCCGGACCAGGTCGACGCGGTCACCCCACGCCGACCAGTCCGTGTCCAGCGCCGTACCGGCGTCCACGGTCGCGATCCGCAGACCCACCAGTTCGTCGATCCTCACCCGAGGCCCCTCCCCGCCGTCGGACACCACCCGTGACCGGACCCCACCCGGTCACTCGCCGTACAACTGCCGCAGCCGCTCACTGAGCCGGCGTTCCTCCTCGGCGTCGGCGTCGACGTGCGGCTCGGTGAACATGCTCTCGTCCTGCACGTCACCGAGCGCGGTCCGCAGGCTCGCCCGCAGCAGCGCCGGATCGGCCGGCGGCAGCATCCCCATCGACGGCAGGTCCGGACCGCACGCCACCACCAGCGCATCCGTGGCGGCCAGCAGCACCACCACGAACACCGGGGCCTTGCCGCTGCCGGTCTCCAGCTCGTCGCGCAGCGACGACGGCAGCGGGCCGGTCACCTCGACCAGCTCCACCGCCGCGCCCAACTCGGCGCAGCAGTCGGTGACCTCCCGCCGCACCGTCGTCGACCCGGGCACCACCAGCGGTGCGGCGGTACCCAGATCGATCAGCCCACCGAGGACCGGATGCGCCGCACCGGCCCGCCAGACGTCGACCGCGTCGGGCGAGTCGACCAGATAGACGGTGACACTCAATGACATCCCCCAGTGCTACAGCTACCGCACCCACCGTCGTCGCTACCGCACACCGACCCGGCCTTCAGCTCCGCGAAACCCTCCCGCGCGAACAGCAGACCCTGGCCGGCACTGCGGTGCCCCAACGCCACCATCAGCAACCGGTCGATCCCGACCGCCCCACCGGACATCGGCGGCATGCCCGCCTCCGCGCTGGTCATCAACGCCTCGTTCGTCGCGACGTGCGACATCCCGGCCGCCACCCGGTGACTGCGCCGCGCGTTGTACTGGGTACGCAGCTCCGCGCCGTCGACCAGGTTGTCGTAGACGTTGGCCAGCTCCAGCCCGCCCGGCAGGTACAACTCGGCGCGCAGCGCGTACCGGGGGTCGGCCGGGTCCAACCGGGCCTGCACCGCCAGCTCGGCCGGGAAGTGCGTGATCCACAGCGGCTGCCGCAGTTTCGGCAGGACGTGCCCGTCGAACAGCCCTTCCAACCACGCCCGGCGCCAGCCGGTCAGCCCCTCCGGTACCGGCACGTCGTACCCGGCCGCCTGGATCGCCGAGGCCAGCCCGGCCGCCGTCGCGTGCTCCGGCGCCGACAGGTCCAGCCCGGTGATCGAGGCGACCACCTCGGCGTACCGCATCCGGGCGAACGGCCGCTGGGTGTGCAGCTCCACCCCGTTCCACTGCAACCGGCCGGTGGCGAACCGGGCCAGCGTCGCCCGTACCAGACCGTCGGCCACCTCGATCGACCCGTCGAGGGTCAGCAGCCGCCGGTAGTACTCCACCGACTGGAACTCCACCAGGTGCGTCTCGTCCGGCTCGTCGGCGCGGACGTTCGTCGACACCTCGAACACCGCCGGCAACCCGGCCGTCAGGTACCGCTTCAGGTACTCCTCCGGGTCGGTCCGCAGGTGGAACCGGCGACCCAGCACCGGCTCGGTCTGCGCCTGGTTGACGTGCCCCATGTCCCCGTTGACGGTGAGCATCGGCGTGCTCACCTCCAGGTAGCCCTGCCCGGACAGGGACTCCCGCAGCATCGACACCAACGCCGAGCGGGCCTGTACCGCCCGCAGCAGCCCGGGCTCCCGCACCATCGCCAGCTCCGGGGCGATCCGGCTGATCGGCGGGCGCACCGACTGTTTGACCACCGTGTGGTCGGTGGCCCGGACCACCCCGACCAGGGCGTCCCAGGTGCCCCGCACGCCCACCCAGGAGTACCCGGCCACGTCGACCCCGGCGACCTGCACCGTCTCCGTGGCGTCGGCCAACTGGATCAGGCCCGGCCCGACCGGCAGTGCCCGGCCCAGCACCGCCACCGGCCGGCCGTGCGGGACCTCCCCGGCGGCCAGCTCGGCGACCGTGGCGGTCGCCTCGAACCCGTCGGTCGACCCGGCCGTGGCCACCGGCATAGCGCTGACCAGGTCGGCGAGCTGCGGCGGCACCACGCTGCTCGGCCCGAGCAGGGCCGGGGTGTTCGCCCCGGCCAGCGACACCGGCTCGCTCTCGCACAGGCAGCTCTGCTCGTAGCGGCGCTGCACCAGGTAGTCGGTGGTGTGCAGCAGCTCCCACAGCGGTCCGTCGTCGATGTGCCGGGCCGGCTTCGGGAGCTGGTTCTCCAGGATCGCGATCCGGGGCGACAGGTAACCCCGCGAGGTCACCACCGCCTTGCAGGTCGCCACGGTGCAGCTGGTCGGGCTGAGCAGCGGGGTGGCCCGCTGCGCCTGCTCCGGCGTCGGGTCGTACGTCGGGTCGCCCAACGTCCGGCCGTTGTGCTGGATGATCTCCACGATCCGGGACAGGTCGTGCCGCTCGGCGAACGGCACGATCGTGTCGACGACCTCGTCGGCGTTGCGGCCCTCGACGACCACCTCGATGCCGAGCCGCTCCCGGGGGTACTTCTCCAACAGTTGCGCCATGCCGAAGGGCACCCGCACCCCGTCGTAGTCGGTCCACCGGTACTTGTCGGCGTTGATGCCCATCATCGTGCCGACCAGGTCCGGCTGGGTGCTCCACATCTTCACGTACATCGACAGCGGGTAGCCGGCGAGCCGCTCCACGGCCTCCTCCGGCTCACAGTCCCAGTACTTCCGGCTGGTGGCCGCGTCGGAGAAGATCAGCCCGTTGGTGAAGACGATCGCCTCCAGGCCGGCGTCCCGGCAGGAGTCCAGGAACTGCCACCAGCCCCGGTCGATGGTCGGCTCACCCTCACCCGGCACGTACACGTACCCGGCACCCAGTGCCGCCGCCTCGCGCAGCAACCGGTCCCGCTGCTCGACGGTGCTCTCGCCGCGCTTGCGCCGCCGGTCGGTGAAACAGATCGGACAGTCGGCGTTACACGCCCCGGTCATCATCATGACCAGGAACGCCAGGCTCTCCCCACGGGTCTTCTCCACCAGGTCGGACAGCTCGTCCCGGGACGCCCCGAGCAGGAAGTCCCGGGTCTCCTCCCACTCCGGCTTGCCCTCCATGAACGCCATCGTCCACAGGTCGTACCCGTTGAGGTGGTCGGCTGCGAGGTTCGCGGCGGTCGCCTGCCGCCAGCGCTCGTAGGGCACCTGCTGCACGGCGAAGCGTGCATCCACGCTGCTGCAACTCATTGGTCGCCTCCCGATGAGGATCCTTGAAGCCCGACGCCCGCGAACGCGGGATGCACCGGCAGCGAGTCGACCTGCCAGGTGCGCACGAGATCGGCGAAGTACGCCAGTTTGCGGAGCGAGACCCGACGGGCCAGCGACTCCAGACCGTCACACGACGCCCGGTCCAGGACGAACAACACCCCCCAGCAGGGTCGCAACCGCGCCCCGCGCATCAACTTGGCCTGGTGCGACCCCCCGCCGTACTCGATGCGCCGGAACCCGCCCGCGATCGCGTACGAGATCAACCGGGGGTACGCCAGCGGCAGGTAGTCGGCCCGGGCCTCCCGGCTGCCGAAGAACTTCGCGTACAGCGTGTCCGTGCGGCGCAGCACCACCGCCGCGCTGCGCGCCGGCCGGCCCGGCTCGGCCACCGACAGCAGCGTGCGCGGCAGCGCGTACCCGTCGGTGACCTCCCGCAGCAACCCGACCGGTGCCGGTGCGGTCGGGTCGAACCGGGTCACCTGGTGGTGCAGCAGGTCGGCCACGTCCCGCTGGGCCGGTGACCGGCCCGGTTCCTCCCGTACCTCCCACACCAGCCGGCGGTCGTCCGGCACGTTGCGCCCCCGGCGCAGCGACCGGCGCGACGACCCCAGCCACCGCCAGTAGTCGGCCAGGCTGTCCCAGGTCACGTCCAGCACGGCGTCGGCGCCCAGCAGCACCCGCACCCCACCGGCGGCGGTCAGCGCCGCCAGCCACGGGTCGTCGTCACCGTCGAACAGGTAGTGGCTGACCACCATCGACGCGCCCACCCCGGCGGCGTGCTCCCGCATCCGGGCCACCAGCTCCACCAGGTCACCCCGGTCGGCGTCCCCGGCCAGCGCGCCACCCCGGTAGCCGTACGGGCTCATCGTCAGCAGCACCCGGGACGCGGCGGTCTGCTCCCGCAGCGCCGCCGCCAGGCCGGCGTCCCCGGCCAGGAACTGCTCCTCCCGGACCCCGGTGAGCAGCTCCACCGGGTCGTGGAAGTAGTGCGGGCCGGCGCTGCGGTCCAGCAGCCACACCGGCACCGCCGCCCGCCCGGCGGTCAGCAGCCGGGTCCGGGGCAGCCAGCCGGCGGCGGCGTACCACTGTGGCCACTGGTACGGCGACCGGCTGCCGGACAGGCCCGCCCAGCAGTCCAGGTCCACCGTCGCCGCGGTCACGGTGCCGCCCCGAGCTGGCCGAGCAGGCTCGCCCCGGGCAGCGTCGGGTCCGCGTCCAACCCGAGCAGCTCCAACACGGTCGGGGTGACGTCCAGGATGGACGCGGTGGTCGGCGCACCCGGCGCCTGCCCCGGTACCCGCAGCGCGAACATCCCGTCCCGGGAGTGGTTGGCCTCGTCGACCCCGGTGTCGTTGGTCTTCACCCAGTTCTGGCCGAAGCCCACACTGCCGATCGCCCGCCACTTCTCCCCACCGAAGAAGGCCAGCAGGTCCGGCGGGATGCCCCGGACCCGCCGGTACAGCTCGGCCGGGGAGTACACCCGGTTGTGCAGCACCCCCGGCTCGCCCAGGTCGATCCGGGACAGCAGCGCCCGGACCTGCGCGGTCAACGCCGGCACCTGGTCGCGGGGCACGATGCCCTGCGGTTCCCGGTCGGCGACGTTGAAGAAGATCCGCGCGTAGTAGCCACCCTCACCCCACACCCGGGTCCGCGACCAGTCGATCATGTCCCGGGTCAGCGTCGTCGGCCCCGGCGGTTCGCTGCGCAGGGTCAGCAGCCCCGCCTCGCGCAGGATCTCGTTGACGCACACCCCGCCGTGCATCGCCGTCGCCCCGTGGTCGGAGGCGACCAGTACCGCCGTCTCCGGTCCGACCGCCCCGAGCAGGTCGGCGACCCGTTCGTCGAGGAACCGGTAGTAGTCGCTGATCGCGGTGCGGTACGGCGAGTCCGGCTGGTGCCCCGGGTGCGTCGGATCGTGGTACCGCCAGAAGCAGTGGTGCATCCGGTCCGGTCCGATCTCGTGGATCATGGCCAGGTCCCAGTCTCGGGTGGTCACCAGGTGCCGCATCAGGGTGAACCGCCGCTCGGTCATCCGGTACGCGGTGGCCAGCACGTCGTCCAGGCCGGCGGAGCGGAACTCCGGCACGTCGAAGAGGTACTCGCCGACGACCTGCGCCACCTCGTCGGCGAACTCCGGCGGGTGGGTGAACGTCCCACCGCCGGTCACCGGCCCCTCGAACCCGCACACCAGTACCCCGTCGACGGCCGGCGGCGGGGAGGTCTGCGGCACCCCCACCACCACGCTCGGCCGGCCGGCCCGGGTCAGGCGGTCCCACAGCCGGGGGAACCGCACCCCCTCGGAGGTGGCCATCACCAGGTCGTCGTAGCCGTAGCTGCGCCGGTTGCGGAAGCCGTACACGCCCAGTTCGCCCGGGTCGCGGCCGGTGAGCATGCTGGTCCAGGCCGGCACGGTGATCGGTGGCAGGGTGCTGCGCAGCACCCCGCCCACCCCGGCGCGGGCCACCGCCGCCACCGTCGGCATCAGGGCGTCCATCGGAGGCTGGAGCACGTCGGGCACCATGCAGTCCAGCCCCACGATCAGGACCCGTCGCACGCCTTGCCACCGAGGATCTTCACCTGGCCGGCCAGGTCGGTGAACTCCGTACGCGGGCTGGACTCGACGGCACCGATCGGCCGTTCGGCGATCAGGTAGCTGTGGCTGCCCCGGTGCAGTTCCTTGAAGATCACGAAACCGACCTCGGTCACCAGGTCCTTCAGTGTCGCCCAGGGCAGCACGTACGCCTTGTCCTCCAGCAGCGAGAAGTAGAAGTCGTGCATCGCCTCGTCGGCGAAACCGCTGTAGCTGAAGCAGTGCCCGAGTACGAACGCCCCGCCGGGGCGCAGCGCCCGCCAGATCTCTCGCAGCCGGGCCGGCTGGTCCTGCATGAAGTGGAACGCGCCGTTGAACAGCACGCCGTCGAACGACTCCGGGGCCACCGGCGGCAGCCCGGTGTTCAGGTCCCGCTCGATGAACGTCACCGACGCCTGCGGGTACATGTTGGTCCGGGCGATCGCCAGGAAGTCGGTGGACTTGTCGACACAGACGATCGTCGCCGGCTGCTCGGAGAACTCGGCCAGCCGCTGCGCCCCGAAACCCGGCCCGCAGGCCAGGTCGAGGAACCGGTGCCCGCGTGAGGCCAGTTCGCGTACCGCGACCATCCGGCCGAACTCGTACAGCGGGTTCTGCAGGTTCGTCCGCCAGGCCAGTTCGTACTCCCGGTTGAACTGGATCGCGGCGCTGGGCGAGCGCAGGAACGACAGGTCGTCACCGAGCATGCCCTTGTTGCCGTTGCGGATCAGCTCGGCGTGCCCCTCGCCGTACCACGACGACAGGTGGTCGTACTTCGGCTGGTACCGCTCCGGCATCGACGCGGCCGGCTGCTTGACCGCCCGGTAGACCTTCCGGCCGTTGACCTCACGTTCCTCCGCCGCACCCGTGGCCACCAGCACCTTGAGCAGGTGCAGCACCTGGGCGGTGCGCTCCGGACGGAACGCCAACCTGCGGACCACGTCCTCCACGGTCTGGAAGTGGGTCAGCGCCGACAGCAGACCGGAGGTCTGGGACACCTCGCGTACCGCGTTGTCGAAGATGTGGGCGGACTCGATGGCGGCGGTGAACAGGCTCTCGTGGGACTTCATCGCGCATCTTCCTTCTTGGTCAGGCCCGAGTTGCGCAGGTCGACCGGCCGACCGTCACAGGTCTGCGGTGGACGGACCCCCATCAGCGCGGCGAACGTGGGCGCCAGATCCACCATCGCCACCGGGTGGCGGCCGACCGCGCCACCACGCAGGTCGGGGTTGCGGATCAGCGCCAGCGTGGCCGCCGAGGGGGAGGCCGGGTGGAACGAGCCGTGGCCGCTGGTCAGTTCGACACCCGGAACGGTCAGCTCGAACAGCCCGGCGGCGTCGTGGCGGAGCCGGGTGGCCGGCTCGTACCCCTTGTCCATGGTGAAGAAGAGGTCCGGGGCGACCTCGCCGTGCTGGCCGTGGGCGCGCATCTCCGCCGGACCGAGCACCGCGCTGACCACCGGCCGGCCGGTACGCGGATCGACCAGCCCTCGCAGCGCGGCGGTGATCTCCTGCCGGAGCGGCTCCACCTCCTCCTCGGTGACGATGCCGCCGGACCACCGGCTGGTCGTGTTCAGCAGCACCAGCCCCGGGAACAGCCCGTACGCGCGGGTCCGCGACCAGTCGATGCTCTCGCCGTCGCCGGTGACGATCCAGCCGCGCTCCCGCAGGAAGTCGTTGACGAAGAACAGGCTGTGCACCGTGTCGTGCCCGTGGTCGCTGACCAGCGCCAGGGTGTCGTCCTGCCCGGCCAGCTCGCGCACCGTGCCGACCAGCCGGTCCAGCAGCCGGTACGTCTCCCGCAGGAACGACAGGTACCGCTCCTGGTCGCGGTGGTGCTCCGGGTGGTCCGGGTCCAGCGCCGCCCCGGCGATGTGGTGGGCGTACTCCACCACGTGCCAGTGCACGAAGAACCCGCGCCACGGATGGTTGCCGGCCAGGTGCCGCAGCGTCCCCTCCAGCCAGGCGGTGTGCCGGTCGTAGATCTCCAACTGGGTGTCCAGGTCGATCAGACCGTTCATGAAGTCGAACGTGCCGGTCCACTCGGCCACCGGGCCGACCGCCGCGCACAGCTCGTCGGCCACCGTCGCCGGCCGGGTGAAGCCGGTCGTCCGGTGCCCCTCGCTGCGGTACAGCCGCAGCACCCGCCGCGCCACGTCGAGTTCGAGCAGCTTCAGCCGGTACGCGAACGGCCCCCGCGCGGACTCGTCGTGGATCCAGTCCGACCACTCGCCGACCCGCAGTGTCGTCACCGCCTCCGGGCGGTCCTTGCCGGTACGCACCAGCAGCCGGGCCTGCCCGGCCCCGTCGGTGTACGCCAGGGCGTGCAGCAGCCGGCGGGTACGCTGCCCGGCCGGGGTCAGCACCAGCACCGTCTCGAACCCGGGTACCGCCCCGGCCGGCAGGTCGGCCCAGTTCAGCGGGTCGCGGGCGGTCACCGGGGTCCAACCCGACGCGGTGGCGCTGTCCACCCGCCAGTGGTCGTCGTACCCGTGCGGCACCGAGCAGCAGCCCTGGGCCTGCGACTGCGGCAGTTCGAAGCCGCACGCGTAGCAGGTCGAGGAGACCTCCTCGAAGGAGCAGGTGATGTCGGCGTACCCGCCGGCCCCGTCGACCTGGATCAGGTGGTCGCTGTCGGACCGCACCGGCCAACTGCCGGGGTACTTCACCACGATCGCCGGATGACCGTCGGCGGCGAGCCGTTCCCAGAGGTACTCCCCACGCGACAACGACCGGTCGAAGCCGTTGCGGATGTGGTCCGGCGCGTGGCCCGGGGTGGGCAGCAGGATGTTGCTGATGCCCAGGGTCGCCGGATGCGCCCCGGAGGCGATCGTCTGCCACCCCGGCGAGGTGAGCGCGGGCAGGGTGGGTACCACGTCGAGCCGGGCCGCCTCGCCGAGCAGTTTCGCGCAGTTCGGCAGGATCCCCTCTTCGACGAAGCGGAACAGTGTCGCGGGTGGGAGTCCGTCGACTCCGAGCAGGAACAGGTTGGACACGGCAGTCCTCACGATTCGGCGTGGGTACGACGCAGGGCGCGGGAGTAGGTGCCGCACAGCCAGGACATGCAGGCACGCAGGTCCAGGCCGGACGTGTCGTGGTCGAAGACCATGGCGGTGAACCCGATGCGGTCGACCAGTTCGTGCGCCTGTGGGGCCTGCTCCGGGGGCAGGATCCGGCACGGGTCACCGACCGCGATGTGCTGCATCGGTACGGTCGTCCCCGTCGGCAGGACCGTCCCGACGTGGACGATCGCGCCGATGGCGACCAGGACCCCGTCGGCGACGTGCGCGCCGTTGAAGACGCTGGCCCGGGTGGCCACCATGCACTCGTCGCCGATCCGGGCGCCGCTGACGTGGGCACCGGGCCCGATCAGGGTCCGCGCGCCCACCTCGGTCGGGTGCCGGCCCGCTCCGCGCACCACGGCGTTCTCCATCACGATGGACTCCTCGCCGAGGCACACCGGCGCCGACTCGGCGGTGACCACCGCCCCGTCGAGGACGACCGCTCCCGGACCCACCCGCACCGCACCGGCCAGCACCGCCGTGGGGGCGACGTACGCGGTCGGATCGACCTGCGGCGCCCGGCCGCGTAGCGTCCGCCGGAACGGGTCCGGCGGGCCGTGCCCGGTGGCTGGCCGGACCTCGGCGAAGGTCATGAGGTACCCCTTTTCGAGGCAGGGTGCACCGCAGGTGGTGGTACGGGGGAGAGGTGTCAGGTATCGGCCGGCGACACTGCCGGCCGACCTGCTCGTGCCGGTGTCGCTAGGGGGCCGCAGTGCGGTGCCGGTGATGCATGGGCACGCCTTTCGACGGTAGGTGGCAGCCCGGTTGATCAATAGCGCGCAATTAACGTCCGACCTCAGGTGGGGCCCGACGCGACTTTACGTGATCCACGGATGACTCAGCAACATCAATTCACCAAATGGTCGGAGTCCGTACCGGGAATCTGCTCGCCGGTGCGCGCCGCCCTGTCCGGGTGCCTGCCGTAGCGCAGTTCTTGCAGGTCGGATGGGGTGATAAGGGTGGGTTGCGACCGACCTGCGGACTCGCCCGACGAGGGCGGGACCGAGCGGGTCAGGCCGCCATGAATACGACGAAACGACCGACCGGTGGCCGATTTGTTCGGCTTCCGGGAGGTGCGCCGACCGGATGTCTGTCAGTTATCTGCCAGACCTGCTGGTGGTGGACATGGTCTTTCCGAAATGGGTCGGCCCAATGGCCCGGGTTTTCTTTCCGTTCGTTGGTCGTGGGCGCGGACCGGGTGGCCAGGTAGCGTCGGATCCACCCACGGGAAACCGGCGGCAGAATGAGAAAGCGCTGGGCGCGACAGATCTTCGCAGGTCAACGGCGCTCATTGGCACACCTGCCGCCGATATCGTCCCCGGTCCGGCGCGACCGCGCCCGGCACCGCCAGGGCCAGCAGCCCGTAGGTGGTGGCCACCGCGCCAACGAGGTGACGGACGGTCGGCACCGGGCCCACCGCGCCGGCGCCGAACCCGACCAGCAGGGTGGACCGGCCCACCCGGGAATTGCCGCCCCGGCGACCAGGGCGCGCTCGTGCCGTCCGCGACCTTGTTGGACGCCCCGACTCGGGCCGGTGCCGTCGGGTCGCCCGCCAGGCGGAACGATCCGGTACGAGCCTGATACCGCACGGGTATGAATATGACCCAGCGGTATCAGGCTCGTACCCGGTTGCCCGGTGGTGCGGACCCCGACCGGTGACCGGCGATCCACGCCGCCGGCCGGCCAGATGTCCCCTGACTGCTGCCCCGGTGACGGGCCGTCGATGATCGGAAACGCGTTGGCGCAGGCAGGGACGCCGGCCTAGGCTCCCGGGCGAGCACCACACCACGGGGAGCCAGGTCGCCGGGGCCCGGGTGCGCGACGGCGAGGTCGTCACCGACGCCGACCTGGTCCGCCGGCTGCCCGGCACGCAGTCTCCCGGGGTCGATCGGCTGGTGCGTCCGGTCGAGGCCGCCCTCACCGACCTGTGCCAGAGGCGCCGATCCGGTGGCCGGCCCGTGCGGTCGCCGGTCGGCGATCTGCGAGACTCAACCAACTACGTTCCGTGAGCACATCAGGAGAGGGAGGCCAGTGGCAGGCGACATCGCGTCCATCATCGGTGATCGGCTGGTCCGGGCGTTGCGTACCGCCCTGGACGTCGAGGTGGCACCCGCCGACACGATGGTCCGACCCTCGACCAGGGCCGGCGTCGACTACCAGTGCAACCTGGCGATGAGCCTGGCCAAGCGGGTCGGCCGCCCGCCCCGCGACGTCGCCGAGACGATCGTGGCCGCGCTGGACGTCGACGACCTCACCGCCCCACCGGAGGTCACCGGTCCCGGGTTCATCAACTTCGTGGTCCGGGACGGGTGGTTGGCCGCCGCCGTCGCCGGCCTGGTCGGTGACCCGCGACTCGGCGTACCCGCCGTCACCCGGCCCCGCCGCTACGCGCTGGACTACTCCAGCCCGAACGTGGCCAAGGAGATGCACGTCGGGCACCTGCGCTCCACCATCATCGGTGACGCGATCCGCCGGCTGCTGGTGTTCGCCGGCCACGAGGTGCTGCCGCACAACCACCTCGGCGACTGGGGCACCCCGTTCGGCATGCTCATCGAGCACCTGGTCGACATCGGCTGGGACGACAGCGCGCACACCATCACCGACCTCAACGGGTTCTACCAGGCCGCCCGGAGCAAGTTCGACGCCGACCCCGGCTTCGCCGACCGGTCCCGGCTGCGGGTCGTGCAGCTGCAGAGCGGCGACGAACGCACGCTCGCGCTGTGGCGCCAACTGGTCGACGAGTCGACCCGGCACTTCGAGGAGGTGTACGGCCTGCTCGGGATCGGCCTGACCGCCGCCGACATCTACGGGGAGAGCTTCTACCACCCGATGCTCGCCGACACCATCGACGACCTGGAACGCAAGGGTCTCACCCGGGCCAGCGGCGGCGCGGTCTGCGTCTTCCCACCCGGGTTCACCAACCGGGAGGGCGAGCCGCTGCCGCTCATCCTGCGTAAGCGGGACGGCGGGTACGGCTACCACGTCACCGACCTGGCGACCGTCCGGTACTGGACCACCGAGCGCGGCGCCACCGACCTGCTGTACGTCGTCGGCACCCCCCAGGCGCAGCACTTCCAGATGGTGTTCGCCGCCTCCCGGCAGGCGGGGTACCTGACCGACGACAACCGGGCCGTGCACGTCAACTTCGGCACCATCCTCGGCGAGGACGGCAAGACCATCCGTACCCGCGCGGGTGGCTCGATCAAGCTGGTCGAGCTGCTGACAGAGGCGGTCGGTCACGCCGCCGACGTGGTCGCGGAACGCTCCGAACTCGGGCCGGCGGAGCAGGCACGGGTCGCCCGGGCGGTCGGCATCGGCGCGGTCAAGTACGCCGACCTGTCCAGCGACCGGGAGAAGGACTACCTGTTCACCTGGGGCAAGATGCTGGCCCGGGAGGGCAACACCTCGGTCTACCTCCAGTACGCCAACGCCCGCATCCGGTCGATCCTGCGCAAGGCCGGGGAGTTGCCGGGCCCGGGTACCCCGGTGCTGCTCACCGAGCCGGCCGAGCGGGCGCTCGCGCTGAAGCTGCTCGACCTGCCCGCCGTCGTCGACGCCGTCCTGGAGACGTACGCCCCGCACCGGCTGTGCGGCTACCTGTACGAGACGGCGGCCGTGTTCAGCTCCTTCTACGAGACCTGTCCGGTGCTGGCCGCCGGCGTGGATCCGCAGGTGCGGGACTCGCGACTGGTGCTGGCCCGGCTCACCTCGGAGGTCCTGGTGCTCGGCCTGGACCTGATCGGGATCGAGGCGCCCGAACAGTTGTGACCGGGGTGGCCCGGCCCGCCGGTGGGTGGGCGTGGCGCGGGCCACCCACCGGTACCCCGGCAGGGGCGGGACGCTCGCGGGACGCACCATAGATACATGACGCATCCCGTGCCG
>NZ_WVUH01000192.1 GCF_017614955.1 Micromonospora echinofusca | reverse complement strand
GTGCCGGGCGGCGGTGGTGGGTGGGCCCCGCCGGTCTGGGCCGGTGCCGGTGGCGGGGGGCCGGCAGCTTCGTCGGTCATACCTGTGATCCTGCTGGTCCGACGGCCCGACCGGCCTCAGGAGCCGACCCTGACCCCACCCTGAGATCCGGGCCCGGCAATCTTCAGGGGCGTCCTGGTGGTCCGGTCGGCTCCGGCCGTGTGACGATCGAACGGCGCCGACCGCGCTCTCCGCTGTGCGTGGTGTCCGACCGGCGGTCACATCTCCTGGGGGTTCCCATCAGCACCGCACCTGCGTCACCTCGGCTGTACCGGGCCCGTGGGCACCGGTTGGCGGCCGGGGTGGCGGCCGGCATCGCCGAGCACCTCGGCATCCCCGTGGTGCGGGTCCGGATCGCGTTCGTCCTGCTGCTCGGCTTCAACGGACTCGGGCTGCTGCTCTACGCGGCCTTCTGGGCGGTGGTGCCGTTGCGGCCCGGCGGCGACGAGCCACCCCGCCGGGACGTCGCGCAGCTCCTGCCGTTCGTGGTGATCGGGCTCGGCGTGCTGCTGATCCAGATGATGCTGTTCAACTCGTTCGGTGCCACCGCCACGGCCGGCTGGCTGGTCGCGATCATCGCGGTCGGTGCCGGCGTGATCTGGCACCAGTCCGCACCGGAACGCCGCTGGCAGTGGGGCGAGAGCATGCCCGTACCGTGGCTCGCCGCGGTCGTCGAGGAGAGCGACCGCCGGGCCTTCGTGCTCCGGTTCATCGGCGGCGGGGTGCTGGTGGCGGTCGGCATCATCGGGATCGTCGCCGTCTACTCCCGGCAGGATCTCGACACCGTGGTCAGCGGGGTGACCTTCGCCCTGGTGGGGCTGGCCGGGGTGGGCGTGGTGGCCGCGCCGGTGCTGTGGCGGACCCTCACCCAGTTGCGCGCCGAGCGGGAGGGCCGGATCCGGGAGCAGGAACGCGCGGAACTGGCCGCCATGGTGCACGACCAGGTCCTGCACACCCTCGCCCTGATCCAGCGCAACGCCACCGACGTCAAGACCGTGCAGCGGCTGGCCCGGGGGCAGGAGCGGTCGCTGCGCAACTGGCTCTACAAGCCGACCGCCTCCCCGGCGGAACGGTTCGCGGCTGCGCTGGAGCAGGCCGCCGCCGAGGTCGAGGACACCTTCGCGATCACCGTGGAGACCGTGGTGGTCGGCGACCGGGAGACCGACGAGCGGGTCGGCGCCCTGGTCGCTGCGTCCAGGGAGGCCCTGGTCAACGCCGCCCGGCATGCCAAGGTGCAGACCGTGTCCCTCTACGCCGAGGTGGAACCGGAGCAGATCAGTGTCTTCGTCCGGGACCGGGGGACGGGCTTCGACCCGGCTACCGTAGGGGACCAGCGGCACGGGGTACGCGGGTCCATCATCGGCCGGATGAAACGGCACGGTGGCCGGGCGGAGATCCGCTCGACGCCCGGTGACGGCACCGAGGTACGACTCATGCTGCCGATGACCCGGGACAGCAGCACAGCGGAGAGGGACCGATAGCCATGGCCGATCAGTCGACGGGACCGGTCGAGGGTGCCACCCCGCCGGGCCGGCTGCGGGTGTTCCTGGTCGACGACCACGCGATGTTCCGGGCCGGGGTCCGCGCCGAGCTGGGTGCGCACGTCGACGTGGTCGGCGAGGCCAGCACGGTGGCCGAGGCGGTGGTCCGGATCCCCGCCACCATGCCCGACGTGGTGCTGCTCGACGTGCACATGCCGGAGGGCGGTGGGCGGGCGGTGCTCGACGCGCTGCGGCGTACCCACCCGGAGGTGCGGTTCCTGGCGTTGAGCGTCTCCGACGCGGCCGAGGACGTGATCGGCCTGATCCGGGGCGGTGCCCGGGGGTACGTCACCAAGACCATCTCCCCGGACGAACTGACCGACGCGATCCGCCGGGTGGCCGAGGGGGACGCCGTGTTCAGCCCCCGGTTGGCCGGGTTCGTGCTGGACGCGTTCGCGGCCCGGCCGGACGTGCCGGTCGCCGACCCCGAGCTGGACCAGCTCACCAACCGGGAGCGGGAGGTGCTCCGGCTGCTGGCCCGGGGGTACGCCTACAAGGAGATCGCCCGGGAGCTGTACATCTCCATCAAGACCGTGGAGACGCACGTGTCGAACGTGCTGCGCAAGCTCCAGATGTCCAACCGGTACGAGTTGTCCCGTTGGGCGGCGGACCGTCGTCTGGTCTGACCGACGGCCGGTCCGGGCTGCCGGCCGGTCAGCCGGTACGCAGCACGGTGTACGCCTCGGCCAGCCGGCCCGGCGGCAGTCCCGCCTCCTGCGCGGTACGCCCCAACTGCTCCATCACCCAGGCCGGCACGTCGAGGTGGGCGGTCTGCGAGTGGTGCGCCCGCATGGCGGCGATCTTGGCGGCCAGCCGGTCGGTGACGTCCACCGCGTGGTCCGGTGCCGGTCCGGCGGAGTACCAGATCTCCCGGACCACCCAGGGTTCGAGCCCCTCGTCGAGCAGTTCCGGGAAGGCGTACCGGTTGCGCGCGTCGGGGTAGACCGCGCAGGTGGTGGCCTCGCCCACGGCGAGGTGGTCCGGGTGGCCGGGGCCGACCAGCTGCTCCCAGCGGCGCAGCGGCGAGGTGGTGAGTACCCGGTCGGGGCGGAAGCGGCGGATCGCGGCGGTGATGTCCCGGCGGAGACCGGTACCCGGGGTCAGGGTCCCGTCGGCGTATCCGGTCAGAAAGTCCACCCGGTCGACTCCCACAGCTGCCGCAGCGGCCCGTTGCTCGGCTTCCCGGAGCCGTGGTATCTGCTCGCGCGGCGTGTCGTCGAAACCACCGGCCTCGCCGTGCGTGACGAGAAGGTAGGCGACCTCGATGCCCTCGTCCACCCAGCCAGCAATTGTGGCTGCGCAGCCGAAGTCGACATCGTCCGGATGGGCGAACACGGCGAGTGCGCGTCGGACGTCGGTCAGCACCGGCGCGGAGGCGGGGAAGCTCACAGCGGTCGAGCCTACGCGCCATCGACCTGACCAGCTCAGAGGCTGAAGCCCCTGGTCAGAATGGCCGTTTCCGGGCAAAAAATGATCTTCGTTCAAGTATCGGCGGCGCAGCAGGCAACTAACGGCTTGATAACGGCACCTTCACGCAATGGGCTGGTCGGTGTCACAGTGGCAAGCACCTCACCGCCGGTGAGGCACTCAGTCGGCCCCGACGACCATGGCATCCTGATCGGCTGTGCGTGGACGTGGGGCCTGCTCAGTGTCGAGCGGGCGTGTGACGGTAGCCCGGCGGATCATCGGTGCATCTGGGGTGTCCCGATACTCTGCGGTAGCTTTCCGGCAGCCAGCGACGAGCAGGCTGTCGGCTGGCGTCACCCCTACGTGCGTGAAACCCACGAACGAACCCAGGTTAGGAAAGAGGAGGCCCCCGGAATGAGAGTCTCGAAGCGTGCGAGCGCAGTCGCGCTGGGCGCGGCTGTCGCGCTCGTCGCGGCAGGCTGTGGGAGCGGAGACAGCGGCGGCGACAGCCCCGCCAAGACGGACGGTGCCATCGTCATCGATGGCAGCCAGCCCGAGGTTGGCCTCGTTCCGGCCAACACCACCGAGACCGGTGGTGGCGCGATCATCGACTACCTGTGGACGGGTCTGGTCGAGTACCCGAACGAGCAGGGTGCCAACCCGAAGCTCGCGGTTGCCGAGTCCATCGACACCAAGGACTCGAAGGTCTACACCATCAAGATCAAGAAGGGTACCAAGTTCCACGACGGTACCGAGGTGAAGGCCGAGAGCTTCGTCAAGGCCTGGAACTGGAGCGCCTACTCGCCGAACGGCGCGCAGAACTCCAGCTTCTTCAGCGACATCCAGGGCTTCGAGGACGTCCAGTCGGTCGACCCGGACGACGACGGCCCGAAGAAGGCCCCGGAGCCGAAGGCCAAGGAGATGTCCGGCCTGAAGGTCGTCGACGACCACACCTTCGAGGTCACCCTCGGCTCGCCGTTCTCGATCTTCCCGACCAAGCTCGGCTACAGCGCCTTCTACCCGATGCCGGACGCCTTCTTCACCCAGGGCGCCGACGCCTTCGGCAAGAAGCCGATCGGCAACGGCCCGTGGAAGTTCGTCTCGTGGCAGGACAACGTCGAGATCAAGCTCACCCGCAACGACGACTACACCGCGGGTGACAAGGGCAAGATCAAGGACGTCACGGTCAAGCTGTACCAGGACGCCGGTGCGGCCTACAACGACCTCCAGGCCGGCAACCTCGACTTCCAGCAGCAGGTGCCGACCTCGGCCCTGGCCGGTGCGAAGTACAAGACCGACCTGTCGGACCGTTACATCGACGTGCCGAACGCGGCCACCGCGCTGATCGCGTTCCCGTTCTACGACAAGCGGTTCCAGAACGCCGACCTGCGTCGCGCGGTCTCGCTCGCCGTCGACCGGCAGAGCATCTCCGACAAGATCTTCTCGGGCTCCCGCAAGCCGGCCGACAGCTGGGCCAACCCGCTGACCCCGGGCGCCAAGTCGGGCAACTGCACCTCCTGCTCGTACAACCCGGAGGAGGCGAAGGCCCTGCTCGCCAAGGCCGGTGGCTTCCAGGGCGAGATGGTCTTCTACTACAACGCTGACGCCAGCCACAAGGAGTGGATGGAGGCCGTCGCGCAGAGCGTGAAGAACACCCTGGGCATCGAGGCTCGCGCCGAGGGCGTCCCGACCTTCGCGGTCTTCCGTCAGCAGATCAACGCGAAGCAGATGAAGGGCCCGTACCGCGCCGCGTGGTCGCAGGACTACCCGGACGTGGAGAACTGGATCGGCCCGCTGTACGTCACCGGTGGTTCCTCCAACGACGGTTCGTACAGCAACCCCGAGGTTGACCGCCTGTACAAGGAGGCCACCTCGGCCCCGACCGTCGACGCCGCGCACGCCAAGTTCGCTGAGGCCGTGACCTTCGTCGACAAGGACACCCCGTCGATCCCGATCTACTTCTACGGTCAGCAGTCGGGCTTCTCCGACAAGATCAAGAAGCCGGAGCTCAACGTCAAGGGCGAAATCGACCTGGAGTCGGTCGAGCTGAAGTAAGGCGACTCGACCCGGGGCGGGTCCACCCGACAAAGGTGGGCCCGCCCCGGGCCGGTCACACGCCCGGGACGCGAACCACCGCGTCCCCGTCGCCGTATCGCCACTCGTGTCGGGCGTCCGACGCGTCCTACTTGGAGGACGACCCATGGGCCGTTACTTGTTGAGACGGCTTCTCCAGCTGATCCCCGTGTTCATCGGGACCACCTTCTTCATCTTCGTACTGGTCTGGGCGGTGCCCGGGGACCCGTTCGCCGGCAAGTGCGGCGACCGGCGGTGCCCCGACGCCTACGTCGACTTCATGACCGACAAGTACAAGCTCGACCAGAACATCTTCGTGCAGTACGGCAGCTACATGAAGAACCTGCTGCAGGGGGACTTCGGCGAGACCTTCGGCGGTCGCTCGATCAACGAGATCGTCGTCAACGCGTACCCGAACACGCTGAAGCTCGCGCTGGTCGCGCTCGCCGTCGAGGCCCTGATCGGGCTGACCGCCGGTGTGCTCACCGGCCTGAAGCGCAACGGCTTCCTGGACAACCTCGTCCTGGTCTCCACGCTCTTCCTGATCGCGCTGCCGACCTTCGTCACGGGCTTCGTGCTCCAGTGGCTGCTCGGCGTCAAGTGGGGCATCGCGCCGGTGACCGTCTCGTCCGACGTCTCCTTCACCGAACTGCTGGTCCCCGGGTTCGTGCTCGGTAGTACGTCGATGGCGTACATCGCCCGACTGGCCCGTACCAGCATCGCGGAGAACCGGCGCGGCGACTACGTCCGGACCGCGATCGCGAAGGGCCTGCCGATGCGGCGGGTCGTCGGGGTGCACCTGCTCCGCAACTCGATGATCCCGGTGATCACGTTCCTCGGCACCGACCTTGGTGCGCTCATGGGTGGCTCGGTCGTCACCGAGGGCATCTTCAACATCAACGGCATCGGACGAGAGGTCTTCCGGGCGATCATCACCAAGGAGGGCGCGACGGTGGTCTCCATCGTGGTGATCCTGGTCCTGGTGTATCTCCTGATGAACCTGCTGATCGACCTGCTCTACGCCGCCCTGGACCCGAGGATCCGTTATGAGTGACCCCACTGTCGGATCGATGGCGACCACCCCTCCCGCCGAGCAGCCTACCGTCGCCGGGGGAACCGCGCCGCCTGATTCCGGACTGCCCGCGAACGCGAAGCGTGACCAGCCGCGCGGCCTGCTCGGCGACGCCTGGATGGACCTGCGCCGCAAGCCGCTGTTCTGGATCTCCGCGTCGATCATCCTGCTCTTCCTGGTGATGGCGGCCTTCCCGTCGCTGTTCACCTCGGTCGACCCGACCCAGGGCGATCTGGCCCGGAGCCGGGTCGAGCCGTCCGGTGACGCGTGGTTCGGTTACGACGTGCAGGGCCGGGACGTCTACGCCCGGGTGATCTACGGTGCGCGGGCCTCGATCCTGGTGGCCGTGCTGGCGACCCTCGGCACCGTGCTGATCGGTGGTGCGATCGGTATCCTCTCCGGATTCTGGGGTGGCTGGGTCGACGCGCTGCTCTCCCGGGTCGCGGATGTCTTCTTCGGCCTGCCGTTCGTGCTCGGCGCGATCGTCATCCTGACGACGTTCAACAAGCCGGGTTCGGGCAACAGCTACGTGAAGATCGTCTCCCTGGTGCTGTTCTCGCTGATCATCCTCGGCTGGCCGGTCTCCATGCGGATCATGCGGTCCTCGGTGCTCGCCACCAAACAGGCCGACTACATCATGGCCGCCCGGGCACTGGGGGCCGGCTCCGGTCGGATCATCATGAAGCACCTGCTGCCCAACACCCTGGCCCCGCTGCTGGTCTACTCGACGATCCTGGTCGGCTCGTTCATCGGTGCCGAGGCGACGCTGTCCTTCCTCGGCGTCGGCCTCCAGTCGCCGGTGGTGTCCTGGGGCGTCATGATCAGCGAGACGCGTGACTGGGTCCGGGTGTCGCCGTTCCTGCTCTTCTTCCCGGCCACGTTCCTTGTCATCGCGGTGCTCGCTTTCGTGATGCTCGGCGAGGCAGTGCGCGAAGCACTCGACCCGAAACTGCGGTAGGAGTTCCTGTGTCCGACATTCTCGTGTCCGAGCGGTCCGAACCCGGTGCCGACGGCTCAGGACGCCCTTCCGGCCGGTTGCTGGAGGTCGACGACCTCCGGGTGGAGTTCCGTACCCGGGACGGGGTCGCCAAGGTCATCAACGGGGTGACCTACCACGTCGACGCGGGGGAGACCCTCGCCGTGCTCGGCGAATCCGGCTCCGGTAAGAGCGTCACCGCCCAGACGATCATGGGTATCCTCGACACCCCGCCCGGTTTCGTCACCGGCGGTCAGGTGCGGTTCCACGGCAAGGACATGCTCACCATGTCCGCCGAGGAACGGCGCCGGATCCGGGGCGAGGGGATCGCCATGATCTTCCAGGACGCCCTCTCCGCCCTGAACCCGGTCTTCACCGTCGGGTTCCAGATCGCCGAACAGTTCCGGATCCGGCGCGGCATGAGCCGCTCCGACGCCAAGAAGCGCAGCATCGAGATGCTCGACCTGGTGAAGATCCCGAACGCCAAGGGCCGGTTCAACGCGTACCCGCACCAGTTCTCCGGTGGTATGCGCCAGCGCGCCATGATCGCCATGTCGCTGGCACTCGACCCCGAGGTGCTGATCGCCGACGAGCCGACCACCGCCCTCGACGTCACGGTGCAGGCCCAGATCATGGACCTGCTCGCGGAGTTGCAGCGGGAACGGCAGATGGGCCTCATCCTCATCACGCACGACCTCGGCGTGGTGGCGGACGTGGCCGACCGGATCGCGGTCATGTACGCCGGCCGGATCGTCGAAGAGGCGGACGTGCACGAGCTGTACGAGAAGCCCGGTCACCCGTACACGCTGGGCCTGCTCAACTCGATCCCTCGGATCGACGAGAAGGGCCAGCAGCTGCGGACGATCAAGGGCCTCCCGCCGAGCCTGCTGAACATCCCGTCCGGCTGCCCGTTCCACCCGCGCTGCCCGATGGTGCAGCCGGTGTGCCGGGAGAAGGTGCCCCCGCTGCTGCAACTCGGCGGTACCCGGGCCAGCGCCTGCCACTTCGCCGAGGAGGTCGTGAACCGTGACTGAGAACATCCTCGAAGTACGGGATCTGGTCAAGCACTACCCGGTGACCCGGGGCATCGTCTTCAAGAAGACGATCGGGCACGTCAAGGCCGTCGACGGGGTGTCGTTCGGGCTGCGGCAGGGGGAGACCCTCGGCGTGGTCGGCGAGTCCGGCTGCGGCAAGTCGACCCTGGCCCGGGTCCTGATGAACCTGGAGAAGCCGACCGCCGGCAGCGTCCTCTACAAGGGGCAGGACATCGCCCGGCTCAAGGGCGGTGAACTGCGTCGGCTGCGCCGGCAGATCCAGCTCGTCATGCAGGACCCGTACACCTCGCTGAACCCGCGGATGACGGTCGGTGACCTGATCGGTGAGCCGTTCGACATCCACCCCGAGGTGGCACCGAAGGCGAGCCGGCGGGGCAAGGTCCAGGAGCTGCTGGAACTGGTCGGGCTCAACCCGGAGCACATCAACCGGTACCCGCATCAGTTCTCCGGTGGTCAGCGGCAGCGCATCGGCATCGCCCGGGCGCTCGCCCTGCGCCCGGAGATCATCGTCTGTGACGAGCCGGTCTCCGCGCTGGACGTCTCCATCCAGGCCCAGGTGATGAACCTGCTGGAGCAGCTCCAGGGCGAGTTCGGGCTGTCGTACGTCTTCATCGCCCACGACCTGTCGGTGGTGCGGCACCTCTCCGAACGGGTCGCGGTGATGTACCTCGGCAAGATCGCGGAGATCGGTACCGAGGACGAGATCTACGAACGCCCCACCCACCCGTACACCCAGGCTCTGCTGTCGGCGGTGCCGGTGCCGGACCCCAAGGTGCGGGAGCAGAAGGCGATCATCCGGCTCACCGGGGACGTCCCGTCGCCGGTCGACCCGCCGTCGGGCTGCCGGTTCCGGACCCGGTGCTGGAAGGCGCAGGACGTCTGCGCCACCGAGCCGCCCGTACTGGAGATCCGGCCCGGCTCGGACCACCCGAGCGCGTGCCACTTCGCCGAGAAGCGCGAGATCGTGGTCACCCACGAGGCGTGAGGCGTACCGCTTGCCGGTCCTGTGGGCCGGCAGGCGGTGAGGGCGCCCGGCAACAGGGCGGTGGCGGCCACGGCCGCCGGTCCTGTTGCCGGGCGCCCTGCGTTTCGCGTGGTCACAGCGGGCCGCGACCGGCCCGCAGGATGAGCAGCCCGAGTTGGGTGCCGTCCGCACCCAGTGCCTCCCGGAAGCGTTCCAGGATCTCCCGCTCCCGGGACAGCACGAGCCGGGTACCCCCGGAGGCGAGCCGCGTCGCGCCGATCTGCTGTGACAGCCGGGCGCGTTCCTGCCAGAGTTCGATCAGCAGACCGTCGATCTCGTCGATCCGCTCCCGGATCGCGACGATCCGGGCCGCCGCCTCCGGCGCATCCGTGCCGGCGTTCACCGGGGCGGCGGCACCGCCCGGTGTCCCGCCTGCGGTGCTGTCGGCCGCCGGCTTTCCGCTGGTCTCTTTCACGTCAGTCATCATCGGGCACTCCTCGTCGGTGTGGAGCCCGGTACCGCTGATGCCCGAAGCGCGAGAAAGCCCCGGGCTCCAGGAGCCCGGGGCTTTCTCGTAGGTCTGATCGATCAGGCGTGACCTACGGCTGCCGGACTCCCGGTGCCGTAGTAAAAGTAGAAGCGCTGCCCGATCACGTGGTCGAGTATGCCCAGCCAGGGGCGACCGGCGCAACCCACCCGGTAAGGAAGGGCCCCTTCCTAACGCTTTCGGTATAGGAAGGGGCCCTTGTTAACGGATCAGCCGAGCCTGGTGCTCCGGTCGGGCGGATCAGCCGAGCTTGGTGATCCGGTTGGCCGGGCCCGGGGCGACCGGCTCGCCGGCACCCAGGTAGCTCACCAGCGCGTCGACGTCGAAGCCGGGCGCGGTGGTGCGGCCGGTACCGGCCTTCAGGGTCGTGAAACCGTCACCACCGTTGGCCAGGAAGTCGTTGGTGGTGACCCGGTAGCTGGCAGCCGGGTCGATCGGCGTGCCGTCGAGGGTGATGCCGCTGACCCGGGAGCCGACCGGCGCGGTGGTGTCGTACGAGTAGGCGAAGCCTGCGGAGACCTGGAGGATCCGCTGGGTGGTCTGCCCGTTGAAGCCGACGAACTGCTGCTCCAGCACGTCCTTGAGCTGCGCCCCGGTGAAGGTCTGGGTGACCACCAGGTTGTTGAAGGGCTGGACCGAGAAGCTCTCGCCGTAGGTCACCTCACCGGGCGCCTCGCCCCCGGCCGAGGCCGAGTACGCCAGCGAGGCCCGCACACCGCCCGGGTTCATCAGGGCGATCTGCGCCCCGTCGCCCCGGGTGTAGGCGAGTTGCGCGTCGGCGATCACGTCACCGAGCGGGCTCTCCCCGTTCGGCCGGGCGTCCCGGACGATGTCCGCGCTGATCCGCCCGACGACCCGGTTGGCGATCGGCGCGACCGCCGTCCGGTACTTGTCGGCCAGCGCCTTCGCGGCCGGGTCCACCAGGTCAGGGTTGCGGACGAAGACGCCACCGCTCTGCTGCCAGGTGCCGTCGGCGTTGCGGACGCCGTTCTCCACGATCACGTTGCGGGCGGTGATCTCGGCGAACCGACCGGTCCGCCGGTCCAGCGTGTAGTCGATGTCCGTGATCAGCTGCCCGTTGTTACCGGCGCTGGTGACCACCGTCTGCGCGCCCGAGGAGTTCGGCAGCGAGCAGGAGTAGAAGCGGTGGGTGTGGCCGGAGACGACCAGACCGAACTCCGGCCGCAGCCCGGCCACGATCGGCACGATCGGCCCGGAGAAGTTGGCGCAGTCGGAGATACCCGGGGTGGTCGGCGGCGCGGACTGCATGCCACCTTCGTGCACCAGCAGCACCAGCGCCTTGACCCCGAAGAGCTTGAGCAGGCCGCCCCACTTGTTGGCGGTCTCCACCTCGTCGGTGAACTTCACCGAGGCGATCCCGGCGGGGTTGACGATGCTCGGGGTGTCCTCCAGGGTCAGGCCGACGAAGCCGACCGGTACCCCGTTGACGAAGCGCAGGTCCACCGGGGGCAGGATCGGCAGGCCGGTCTTCTTGTCGATGGTGTTGGCGGCGAGGTAGGTGAACTTCGCCCCGGCGAAGCCGTCGCCGTCCTGGCAACCGTCGACCGGGTGGCAGCCACCCTTGTTGAGCCGGATCAGCTCGTCGACACCCTCGTCGAACTCGTGGTTGCCGACCGAGCTGATCTGGAGGCCGACCTGGTCCATCAGCTCGATGGTCGGCTCGTCGTGGAAGGCGGCGCTGACCAGCGGGGTGGCCCCGATCAGGTCACCGGCGCCGACGGTGGTGGTGGTACGCCCCTCGGCGGCGGCCTCGGCGCGCAGCTTCTTCAGCCAGGTGGCCAGGTACTCCACGCCACCGGCCGGGGTGCCGTTGACCGTGGCGCCGCTGCCGCCGGGCGGGTCGATCGCGCCGTGGAAGTCGTTGTAGCTCAGGAAGTTGCCCTTGGCGGTCCGCCCGAGGGGCGTGCCGTAGGAGACGGCGACCGGCTTTAGGGCCGCCGCCGGGTCGGTGGCGGGCGCCGGCTCGGACTGCGAGGTGATCGGCAGTGCGGCGACGACAGCCAACGCGAGGGCGGGCACCGTGAGGTGACGCAGCGCCGCCCAGCCGCGCGAGCGCGGTTGACTCATGATGTGTGCTCCCAGTCGTGACGGGGGAGGATCCGGAGGGATTACCTGGTCATCGTCATGGACACGGGCCGTACGCGCCAGCCCTGGACGGTGACCGGTTGGTTGCCGCCGGAAGTCGACGGACGTCCGGCACGGTACGCGATGCACGGCGATGTCCTACCGGCGGCATAGACTCGCCGTGCGATGCATCCTCTCTTCGAACTTCCGCCGTCCCGGCCCACGCCGTCCCCGCAGTCCGATCCGCCGTCCCGGCCCTTCGTCGGGCACGCAGACCCGCAGCAGTTGCTGACCGGGCTCAACGGACCGCAGCGGGACGCGGTGACCCATGCCGGTTCCCCGCTGCTGATCGTGGCCGGTGCCGGCTCGGGCAAGACCCGGGTGCTCACCAACCGGATCGCGTACCTGCTCGCGGCCCGGGGGGTGCACCCCGGGGAGATCATCGCGATCACGTTCACCAACAAGGCCGCCGGTGAGATGAAGGAACGGGTCACCGCGCTGGTTGGCCCCCGGGCCCGGCTGATGTGGGTGTCGACGTTCCACTCGGCGTGCGTACGCATCCTGCGGGCCGAGCACGAGCACGCCGGGCTGAAGTCCACCTTCTCCATCTACGACGCGGACGACTCGCGCCGGCTGATGCAGCTGGTGGCCCGGGAGCTGGACCTCGACCCGAAGCGCTACCCGGCGCGGGGGCTGGCCGCCCAGGTCTCCAACCTGAAGAACGAGCTGGTCGACCCGGAGGAGTTCGCCGGCCGGGCCAAGGGGCCCAACGAACGCGCGCTCGCCGAGGCGTACACGCTCTACCAGCGACGGCTGCGCGAGGCGCACGCGCTGGACTTCGACGACCTGATCATGACGACGGTGCACCTGCTCCAGTCCCACCCGCACGTCGCCGAGTCCTACCGCCGTCGGTTCCGGCACGTCCTGGTGGACGAGTACCAGGACACCAACCATGCGCAGTACGTCCTGATCAAGGAGCTGGTCTCGGGTACCGAGGGGGTCGAGCCGGCCGAGCTCTGCGTGGTCGGCGACGCCGACCAGTCGATCTACGCTTTCCGGGGCGCGACGATCCGCAACATCCTGGAGTTCGAGCGGGACTTCACCGACGCGCGCACGATCCTGCTGGAGCAGAACTACCGCTCCACCCAGACCATCCTCAACGCGGCCAACGCGGTCATCGACCGGAACACCTCCCGCAAACCGAAGCGACTGTGGAGCGACGCGGGCCCGGGTGAGCAGATCGTCGGGTACGTCGCGGACACCGAGCACGCCGAGGCCGACTGGGTGGGCCGGGAGATCGACCGGCTGGTCGACGACGACGCGGCCCGCCCCGGTGACGTGGCGGTCTTCTACCGGACCAACGCCCAGTCCCGGGTCTTCGAGGAGGTCTTCATCCGGGTCGGCCTGCCGTACAAGGTGGTCGGCGGGGTGCGCTTCTACGAGCGCAAGGAGGTCCGGGACGCACTGGCCTACCTGCGTGCCGTGGTCAACGACGACGACACGGTGAACCTGCGCCGCATCCTGAACACCCCGCGCCGGGGCATCGGGGACCGGGCCGAGGCGTGCGTCGAGGCGCTGTCCGCCCGGGACCGGATCTCCTTCGGTGCGGCGCTGCGCCGGGCGAAGGACGCCCCCGGCATCTCCACCCGGGCCGCCAACGGCATCGCCGACTTCGTGGCGCTGTTGGACGGCCTGCGCGAGCTGGCCGTCAACGGGACGCCGGAGGAGGTGCTGGAGGCGGTGCTGACCCGCTCCGGTTACCTCAGTGAGCTGGAGGAGAGCCTCGACCCGCAGGACGCCGGGCGGGTGGAGAACCTCCAGGAACTGGTCAGCGTGGCCCGGGAGTACACCGAGCGGATCGAGGCGCAGGGCGGGGAGTCCGAGCGGGCCACCCTGGCCGGTTTCCTGGAGCAGGTCGCGCTGGTCGCCGACGCCGACCAGATTCCGGTGGACGACCCCGACCACCAGGGTGTGGTCACCCTGATGACCCTGCACACCGCCAAGGGCCTGGAGTTCCCGGTGGTCTTCCTCACCGGTCTGGAGGACGGCGTCTTCCCGCACCTGCGGTCGCTGGGCGACACCCGGGAGCTGGAGGAGGAACGTCGGCTCGCCTACGTCGGCATCACCCGGGCCCGCCAGCGGCTCTACCTCTCCCGGGCGGTGACCCGGTCGGCCTGGGGGCAGCCCGCGTACAACCCGCCGTCCCGGTTCCTGGAGGAGTTGCCGCCGGAACTGGTCCGCTGGGAGCGGACCGAAGGGTCGTACACCTCCTGGTCGGGTACCGGCGGTGGGGTCGGCGGCCGGGGCGGTGCGG
>NZ_WVUH01000191.1 GCF_017614955.1 Micromonospora echinofusca | reverse complement strand
CAGCCACGGGCACACTGCCGACGCGATCGAGAACCTCGAAGAACTTCGCCTTGAGTTCCACGGAAACGGACACGGTCCTCGCAACCCCCAGAAGATCCGGGTGTTGCGAGGACCACTAGACCCCAAGTAGAGGAAGGGGCCCTTCCTAACCCTCGTCGGGGTCGAGCATGCCGGCCTCGCGCAGCCCGGCCAGATTTCGGACGGTGAGTTTCCGGTAGTCGGTCTCGATCAGTTCCTCCGTCCGCATCTCCCGTAGTGCCTTCTGCACGCTCGTCTCGGCCGCCCCGCAGATCGTCGCCAGATCCGGCTGGGTCAGGTGCACGTCGATGACCACCCCGTTCGGGCTCCACCGCCCGTGGGTGCGGGCCAGGTCAGCGATGATCCGGGCCACCCGGACCCTGACCGGATAGGAGCTGAAGTCGATCCGTCGATGGTTCGACCAGCGGTGCCGGTCGGAGACCATGGCCGCGAGGTCCAGCGCCGCGTCCGGGTTACGCGAGAGGAACGACATGAAGTCGTCCTTCGGGATTCTTCTGACCTCGGTCCGTGCACAGGCGGTGACGGTGGCGGATCGTGGCCATCCGTTCAGCGCGGACATCTCCCCGATCAGATCGCCGCCGACCCGGAGCGCCAGCAGTGCGGTCCGGCCGTCCGGCAGGCCGGCGGTCACCTTGGTCAGCCCGCCGCAGATCAGCATCAGGTCGTTCTTCTCCTCGCCTTCAAGGATCAGGATCTCGTCGGGCGCGTACCTGCGGGTTCCCCCCAGTTGGAGCAGTTCCCGACGGATCGGTTCGTCCAGCCGGGACATGAACGTTCCGTACGGCCAGCTGGCGGGGGCGGATGCGGGTGGCGCAGACGGCACGGTCACTCCTGGGAGACGGGATCTGCGGAGGCGAACGAAGCGTAGCCGGTCGCATGCGTCCTGTGGTGACCGGCGACTGGACGACCAGCGGGCGGTGAGGGTGGCGAGGACAACCACCAGCACGAGTGCCGGCGGTGCGCCGAGGGCGGACAACAGTTCGGCCAGATCGGTGAGGGCGATTCCTGCCATCCCTCAAGCAGAGCGGGGGACGCCGTGCCGGAAGTCCCCATAGGAGGGGAAGACGGAATTCGGACGTGGCGGGTGGAGTTCTGGGTCGATCCCGTACTTGTACGGGGTGTCGCCGACCGATTCACGCTTACCTCTCCTGCGGTGCCCGAACGGGTATGGGTTCCCACGGACGAGAGGTGGGTGCACATGACGCATCCTGAGCGGCGACTGCTCATTTCGGTGGACATGGAGCGGTACAGCCGACGAAGCAACACGCAGCAGTACGAGGCACAGCGGGCCTTCCAGGAACTCCTCCGCGAGGCGGCCGGTGCTGTCGGGCTGGACCGGCTCTCCTGGAAGACCCAGCAGTCCGGTGACGGTGAACTGACGATCCTGCCGGCGGACACCCAGGAACCGAGGGTGATCGGTCGCTTCGTACCGGAACTCAACCGCCGTCTGCGGGCGTACAACAGCAGTCGGGTAGCGGCTGCCCAGGTCCGTCTGCGGGTCGCACTGCACCAGGGGCTCGTCCACCTCGACGGCGAGAACGGCTTCCCGGGCAACGCGGTCACCTACGTCTCCCGGCTCTGCGACGCACAGCCGCTCAAGGACGCGCTGGCAGCCTTTCCCGACGCGGGGGTGGCGCTGATCGTCTCCTCCGACATCTACCGCGACGTGGTGACCGAGTATCCGGAGGAACTCCGTCCGGAACGGTTCCAGCAGATCGAGGTGCATCACAGGGAGAAGGACTTCCGGGAGTACGCCTGGATCTGTGTGATCGACGAGTACTTCGCCTCGGCGCCGGTGCCAGCGCAGACCGGCCTGCGGGAGCCGGAACTGGCCGACCGTGGTACCGGCGGCCCGGCTGGTCCGGACGAAGCGGCAGGAATCGGTGGGTCTGGCCGCGACGGGTACGGCGCGGCGGGCGGTCCGGGCCGGGGGCAGGGCGGCATCCGGACCGGCGACATCCAGGTGACCGGCCAGAACGCCATCGGCCACGGCGCGCAGGCGATCGGATCGGTCAACAGGGGCCACCACTTCGGCGAGGGCGGACGTAGCCGGTGAGTGGCCTGCCATCATCCGACGGGAGTACCGCCGACCGGAAACCGGGACGACTCCCGGGCTCCGGCGCGGATTCCCCCGACCCGGCGGTACCTGGCGCCGATGACCCGGCCCCAGACCAGCAGTCGGTCACGGACGGGCCGGGCGCACAGGTCGGTCCCCGGTTCGACGGCCCGTCAGGCCCCGAGGGCGACCAGGGGCGGGAGAGCGAGGACGAGTACACCGACGAGGAGGACGAGGCGGAGTTGCCGGCCGCGTCCGACGTCCTCGCCCGGCTGGAGAGCCTGCTCGGACTTCCCCGCATCGCCACCGGCACGGTCCGCGTGCACGGCCAGAACGCCACCGGCCACGGCGCCACCGCCATCGGCACACTGAACCTCACCACCGTCCGGTCCGGTGCGGGGGACGGCGTCTGGTGCCAGGTGCTCTCGGCCAGGACGGTGGACGACATGATGTCGGCGTACGCCCCGGCCAAGACCGACGAACGGCTGGAGGGTCACCTCAGCCGTTCCCCCCTGATCAGGTTGAGCGGACGTCCCGGCACCGGTCGGTTCACGAGTGCCTGTACCGCCCTGGCCCGTCGGTACGGATCCCACCGGGTCGGGCTCCTGCTGGCCGAGCGACTGAGTGACCTGGTCCGGGAGGACAGCCAACTGGACCGCGACCACGGGTACGTGCTGATGGTCGACGCCCGGCAGCGTGACCTGGACGGGATGACCCTGGTCGGCCTCGCGGCCAGGGTGGGCCGGTTGGCCAGCAGCCTTGTCGTGATCGGGGACTTCGGCGACCGGGAGATCGCCGGTGACCTGGTGGAACACCAACCGGCCGTCCCCTGGGAGATATTCCGTGCCCAGCTCGGTCATCGCCTGCGCGGCCGTTGCGTGGCCTGGTGCGCCTCGTGTGCCGGCCGGTGTGTCGAGGACTATCTCGATCAGGAGTGCGCCCGACAGCCGTCGCTGCGCAGCTATCTCGACGGCAGTCCCCAACCGGCCGAGATCGCGCGGCTGGCCGAGGCGGTGGCGGACACGGTACCCAGGGGCGCCGAGCTGACCGGACTGCTGAACCGACTGCTGCCGCAGCAGCTCCGTCACCGGGCGCGGATCATCCTGGATCCGGCTGACGAACCCGGTCTGGCGGACCTCGGCGGTACCGACTACCTGCGGGCCTTCCGGCTCGCCACCGGTGTGCTCGGCGGTTGCCCGCTGACCGAGATCCGGTGGGCGGCCCAGCAGCTGCTCGGCCCCGGGATCGGGATGGCGGGAGCCACCGGGTCGCTCCGACAGCCGGACCTCGACCTGCTTCTCGGCGTGCAGCTGCGTGAGGCTGTCGTGGCCGGCGAGACGGACCGGTCGGCCGGGGTGCGGACCCTCCGGTTCTCCGACAGTGACACGCTCCTGCCGGCCAGCCTGCTGGAGGTCGCCTGGTCCGACTGGGGCATCAGCGAGCGGCTGCTCGACTGGCTCGCCGGGCTGGCGCGCACCGGGTCGTCGCAGGTCCGGCAGGCGGCCGGGGCAGCCATCGGCTGGTCGGCCGGGCAGAGTACGGGAGCAGTCCTCGACGTCCTGCGTGCGCTCGCCCGGGAGCGTCAGGCCGGGGTACGACAGGTCGCCGGCGTCGCCCTGGTCGCGATGGCCATGCAGCCGGAGCTCCGTCGCCCCGTACAGGTCCTGTTGGACCGCTGGGCGGAGGGGACGGCGTACGAACGCGACACGGTCGCACGCGCCTACGCGCTGGGACTCGCTCAGGTGTGGCCGGAGACAGCTGTCACGCAGTTGCGCCGGGTCGCACAGTGGCGGCTGCAACGCTGGCAGAACTCGGTGGTCCGTGGGCTCCTGGAGGTCTACCGGGGTGGGCACGCGGACCTGGTCGTTCCTGCCCTCGTGGACTGGGTCCGGTCGCCGGATCCTGAGGTCCGGCGGCATGCCGCACGCGCCACGCGGACGCTGGCCGACCAGTGGGCGCCGGCCCCGAGATCGCACTGGCCGGCTCTGCTCGACCTGATCCGGGCCGGTGTCGTCCAGCGGGCCGACGTGGCATCGCTCTGGGCGGTGGCGCTGAGCCTGCCGGAGACCGCCTACCGCTCCTGGCGCACCCTCGGGTACTGGCTGAACCAGGCGGACGGCCATCCGGACGTCGCCGAGGCGTGTCTCGATCTGTTGCGCGCGACGATCATCGACCAGCCGCTGCGGCGGCGTCTGGCCCACCAGCTTCGCCATGTCTGGCGACCGGTCATGCCGCACAACCAACTGCTCTTCCGGCTCGCGCCGCTCACCCTGGAGGACTGAGTTGTCGAACCCGATCCACCCCTCCGCTCCGTCCGATCCTCCACCCGGGGCCGCGCAGGCTGTTCCCCGCCAGACCGGGCCGGCGCGTCCGGTGGCGCCGCTGGTGTCCCCGCAGTCGCACCGGCGCAGCTGCTGGCAGCGCTTCCTGGCCTGGTGGCGGGGTCCGGTCACGACTCCGGTGCTCGTTCCACCGCCGTCGGGGCGGGTACCGGAACTGGCCACGCTCCGCCGAGTCCCGGCGGAACCGATCGTCGTACCGGCGCTCGGTGAGGCCTTCGATTTCCGGATCCACGCAATCTACGACTGGACCGGGCAGCAGATACGTCAGGAGGAACTCCGGTACCGAGTCGATCTGCACAACATGACGTGGGCGGTCGGCGTGGTACGTGAACTGTCGGCCGCGATCGCCCGGGGTTACGAGCCGCACCGCTCGCAGGAGCTCGAGGAGAAACTCAACGACTGTTTCCGGGAGCAACGGTGGCCCCGGGCGGCCCGCCCAGGGCAGCCGCAGTTCACGGTGCGGGTCTGGGTCCGGCCGGACGAGCGGGTACGCGAGCGGCTCCGGCCGTACTGGGAACAGCGGATCGCGCTGGAGTGTGAACACGAGCTGAGCAAGCTCCGGACCGAGTTCGCCGACGATCTGACCCGTCGGTGGCGGGACGTGTTGCAGAGCCTGGAGCAGGATCCGGTCACCCTGCACGCCGCCCGCCTGACCGGGGAGCGGTTCGCGGAGGTGTTCGGCCAGTACGTCACCGAGCGGCGTCAGGCGGTACCCGAACTCGTCACGTTGCTCACCCAGGCGGTACGTGGCCACGGTGACCTGGCCCTCGGCCCGTCGGAGTACACCGAGGCCTGGGATGTGGCCCTGCGTACCTATCGACGGCAGTACGGTCTGGACGAAGCGGCCTGATGTAGGACGGTGACACCAGGAAGGGCCTCCGTCGCGATCGGGTGGGGAGGCCCTTCCCGTACCAGGCGAGGACTGCCGCCGTACTGTGATTTCATGCGGAAGGGTGTATAGAGTTGCAGACGCTCCCGACGTTGGGCTAGCCTTCTCTGCATAGACATGCGGAGGTGGGTATGGGTATCAAGGTCGGGGTTGCCGGGGCGAGTGGATACGCCGGTGGTGAACTGCTCCGCCTGCTCGCCGGTCACCCCGAGTTCGACCTGACCGTCGCCACCGCGCACAGCCAGGCCGGTCAGCCCGTGGCGGCCGTACACCCGCAGCTCGCCGGGCTGGACCTGGTGTTCACCGCAACCGAACCGGATGCCCTGGCCGACGTCGACCTGGTTTTCCTGGCCCTGCCGCACGGCCAGTCGGCGGCGCTCGCCGCCGCCCTGCCGTCCGGGGTCAAGGTCGTCGACCTCGGCGCCGACCACCGGCTGACCGACGCCGCCGCCTGGCAGCGCTACTACGGTGGCGCGCACGCCGGGGCCTGGACCTACGGCCTGCCCGAGCTGCCCGGCCAGCGGGCGGTGATCGCCGCCGCGACCCGGGTCGCGGCGACCGGCTGCTACGCGGTGGCCACCACGCTCGCGCTGGCCCCGCTGGTCGCCGCCGGCACGGTTGCCCCCGACGACGTCGTGGTGGTCGCCGCCTCCGGTACCTCCGGTGCCGGCCGGGCGGCCAGAGCCCACCTGCTCGGCAGCGAGGTGATGGGGGACCTGTCGCCCTACAAGGTCGGCGCCCACCAGCACGTACCCGAGATCAAGCAGGCCACCGGCGCCACCACGCTCAGTTTCACCCCGGTGCTGGCCCCGATGCCGCGCGGCATCCTGGCCACGGTCACCGCGCTGCCGTCGGTCGTCGGCACCGACCCACGGGCGGTCCTCGCGTCGGCGTACGCCGACAGCCCGTTCGTGCACGTGCTCCCGGCGGGCGCCTGGCCGCACACCGCCGCCACCCTCGGCTCGAACTCCTGCCACCTCCAGGCCGCCGTCGACGTCGACTCGGGCCGCGTGATCGTGGTCAGCGCCATCGACAACCTGGGCAAGGGGGCGGCCGGACAGGCCGTGCAGTGCGCCAACCTGATGTCCGGCCTGCCGGAGACCACCGGCCTGTCCGTCTTCGGCGTTGCCCCGTGAGCGCGAGGAGCGCAGCGCAGCGGAGCACCGCAGTCGCGAACGAAGAGGTGGGTTCGGTGAGCGCGAGGAGCGCAGCGCAGCGGAGCACCGCAGTCGCGAACGAAAGGGCAGCCCAGTGACAGTCACCGCCCCTCGGGGCTTCCGGGCCGCCGGTGTCACCGCCGGTCTGAAGAGCAGTGGGGCGCCGGATGTCGCCCTGGTCGTCAACGACGGGCCGGACGCCACCGCAGCCGGGGTCTTCACCGCCAACCGGGTGAAGGCCGCGCCGGTGCTCTGGTCCCAGCAGGTCCTGCGGGGCGGGGTGGTACGCGCCGTGGTGCTCAACTCGGGCGGCGCGAACGCCTGCACCGGTTCGCCCGGCTTCCAGGACACCCACGCCACCGCCGAGTACACCGCGTCCGCGCTGACCGGCTCGGCGGGCCGGCTCATCCTCGGCGCCGGTGACGTGGCGGTCTGCTCGACCGGCCTGATCGGCGAGCGGCTGCCGATGGACCGGCTGCTCCCCGGGGTCCGGGCGGCGGTGCGCGGACTGTCCCGGTCCGGTGGGCAGGCCGCCGCCGAGGCGATCATGACGACCGACACCCGGCCGAAGACCACGGTCGCCAACGGCAGCGGCTGGACGGTCGGCGGGATGGCCAAGGGCGCCGGCATGCTCGCCCCGGCCATGGCGACCATGCTCTGCGTCCTCACCACCGACGCGGTGGCCGGACCGGAGGCGCTCGACGCCGCGCTGCGCGCGGCCTGCCGGGTCACCTTCGACCGGATCGACTCCGACGGCTGCATGTCCACCAACGACACGGTGCTGCTGCTGGCCAGCGGCGCGTCCGGGATCGCCCCGACCGACCTGGAACTGGCCGCCGCGGTCACCGCGGCCTGCCACGACCTGGCCCAGCAGCTCATCGCGGACGCCGAGGGTGCCACCAAGCAGATCGCCATCGACGTGGTCGGCGCGGCCGACGAGGACGACGCGGTCGAGGTGGGACGCGCGGTGGCCCGCAACAACCTGGTCAAGACGGCCCTGTTCGGCAACGACCCGAACTGGGGCCGGATCCTCGCGGCGGTCGGCACCACCCGGGCCATTTTCGAGCCCGACGCGGTGGACGTCGCGGTCAACGGGGTCTGGGTGTGCCGCTCCGGCGCCGCCGCCGAGGACCGCTCCACGGTGGACCTCTCTGGCCGGGACGTCACCATCCGGATCGACCTGCACGCCGGCCGGCGGTCGGCCACCGTCTGGACCAACGACCTCTCGCACGCGTACGTGCACGAGAACTCGGCGTACTCGACATGAGCCTCGACGCCGACCTCACCCGGGCCCAGGCCAAGGCGGCCACGCTGATCGAGGCGCTGCCATGGCTCACGCGTTTCTCCGGGGCCGTCGTCGTGGTCAAGTACGGCGGCAACGCGATGGTCGACCCGCAGCTGCAGCAGGCGTTCGCCGCCGACATGGTGTTCCTGCGGTACGCCGGCCTGAAGCCGGTCGTCGTGCACGGCGGCGGGCCGCAGATCTCCGCCATGTTCCAGCGGCTCGGCATCGTCAGCGAGTTCAAGGGTGGCCTGCGGGTCACCACGCCGGAGGCGATGGACGTCGTGCGGATGGTCCTGGTCGGTCAGGTCGGCCGGGAACTGGTCGGTCTGATCAACTCGCACGGCCCGTACGCGGTCGGCCTCTCCGGCGAGGACGCCCGGCTGTTCACCGCGGTGCGCCGCCCGGCGTACGTCGACGGTGAACCGGTCGACATCGGTCAGGTCGGTGACGTGGACTCGGTCGACGTCTCGGCGGTGACCGACCTGATCGACGCGGGCCGGATCCCGGTCATCTCGACCGTGGCGCCGGACGTCGACGGGGTGCTGCACAACCTGAACGCCGACACCGCCGCCGCCGCGCTGGCCATCGCGTTGCAGGCCCGCAAGCTGGTGGTCCTGACCGACGTGGCCGGGCTGTACGCCGACTGGCCGGACACCGGCAGCCTGATCTCGGAGATCACCGACGCGGAGCTGGCGGACCTGCTGCCCGGCCTGGAGTCGGGGATGGTGCCGAAGATGGAGGCGTGCCTGCGGGCGGTACGCGGCGGCGTGCCGGCGGCGCACGTCGTCGACGGTCGCGTCGCGCACTCCACCCTGCTGGAGATCTTCACCTCGGAGGGATTCGGAACGATGGTCGTGCGGGCGGAAGGTGCGGTGGAGTCGTGACCTCGCTGGTGGAACGCTGGGGCCAGGCCATGATGGACAACTACGGCACCCCGCCGCTGGCCCTGGTCTCCGGGTCCGGTGCCGTCGTCGTCGACGAGTCCGGTCGGGAGTACGTCGACCTGCTCGGTGGGATCGCGGTCAACGCCCTCGGCCACGCCCACCCGGCCGTGGTCGCGGCCGTGTCCAGGCAGGTGGCCACCCTGGGCCACGTGTCCAACCTGTTCGTCGCCGAACCACCGGTGGCCCTGGCCGAGTTGCTGCTCGCCCTGGCCGGCCGGCCCGGCCGGGTCTTCTTCGCCAACTCCGGCGCCGAGGCCAACGAGGCGGCGTTCAAGCTGTCCCGGCTCACCGGGCGGACCCACGTGGTCGCCACGCACGGCGGGTTCCACGGGCGGACCATGGGCGCGTTGGCGCTCACCGGCCAGCCGGCGAAGGCCGACCCGTTCCGTCCGCTGCCGGGTGAGGTCACCCACGTCCCGTACGGTGACCCCGCCGCCCTGGCCGACGCGGTCACCGACGCCACCGCCATGGTGATCATCGAGCCGATCCAGGGTGAGAACGGGGTGGTGGTACCCCCGGCCGGCTACCTCGCCGAGGCCCGGCGGATCACCTCGGCGCACGGCGCGCTGCTGGTGCTCGACGAGGTGCAGACCGGGATCGGCCGGACCGGGCACTGGTTCGCCCACCAGGCCGAGGGGGTCCTGCCGGATGTGGTCACCCTGGCCAAGGGGCTCGGCGGGGGCCTGCCGATCGGCGCCTGCCTGGCCTTCGGCGGCGCCGCCGACCTGCTCGGTCCGGGTGCGCACGGCACCACCTTCGGCGGCAACCCGATCAGCTGCGCCGCCGCCCTCGCGGTGATCTCCACCATCGCCAGCGAAGGGCTGCTCGACCACGTCAAGCGGATCGGCGAGCGGATCCGGCACGGCGTCGAGGCGCTGGGCCACCCGCTGGTCGCCGAGGTCCGGGGGGCCGGCCTGCTGCTCGGCATCGTCCTCACCGCGCCGGCCTCCACGGCGGTGGCCGGGGTGCTGCGGGACGCCGGTTTCCTGGCGAACCCGGTGCAGCCGGGGGTACTGCGACTGGCACCGCCGTTCGTGCTCTCCGTGGAGCAGGCCGACGCGTTCCTCGCCGCCCTGCCCGCCGCCCTGGACGCCGCGCTGCCCGCTGCTGCCCTGCCGGGCACAGCGGACGCCGCCCTGCCCGGAGCAGCGGACCCCGCCCTGGCGGGCACAGCGGACACCGCCCTGCCCGCGACGGCGGCCGGAACCTCGGCCCCGTCGACCCCGCACCCGACCGCAAGCCCGGAGTTGACCGAATGACCCGCCACTTCCTGCGCGACGACGATCTCAGCCCGGCCGAGCAGTCCGCCGTGCTGGAGCTGGCTGCCCGGATGAAGGTCGACCGGTTCGCGTTCCGGCCGCTGGCCGGTCCCCGGGCGGTGGCGGTGCTGTTCGACAAGCAGAGCCTGCGGACCCGCATCTCGTTCGACGCCGGGATCGCCGAACTCGGCGGCCATCCGCTGGTGGTGGACACCCAGGTGACCCACTTCGGGCGGGGGGAGACCCTGGCCGACGCCGGCCGGGTGCTCTCCCGCTACGTCGCCGCGATCGTGCTGCGGACCCACGGCGACGACCGGATCGCCGAGGTGGCCACCGGCGCCAGCGTGCCGGTGGTCAACGCGCTGACCGACGGCTTCCACCCCTGCCAGCTCCTGGCCGACCTGCTGACCGTCCGGGAACGCTGCGGCGGTACCGCCGGTCGGGTCCTGGCCTACGTCGGTGACGCGGCGAACAACATGGCCCAGTCGTACCTGCTGGCCGGGGCGACCGCCGGGATGCACGTGCGGGTCGCCGGCCCCGACGGGTACGACCCGTCCCCGGAGGTGGTGGCCCGGGCCGAGCAGATCGCCGGTACCACCGGCGGCTCGGTGTCCGTGCTGCGCGACCCGGCCGACGCGGTGAAGGCCGCCGACGTGGTCGCCACCGACACCTGGACCTCGATGGGCCAGGAGGGCGACGGCCGGGACCGGCTCACCCCGTTCTGGCCGTACCAGGTGAACCCGGAACTGCTGGCGCTGGCCGCGCCCGGGGCGATCGTGCTGCACTGCCTGCCCGCCCACCGGGGTGAGGAGATCACCGACGCGGTGCTCGACGGCCCGCAGAGCGCGGTCTTCGACCAGGCGGAGAATCGGCTGCACGCCCAGAAGGCGCTGCTGACTTTCCTGCTGGAGGCCGATTCATGACCGGACCGCTGACCCGCACCGCCCGGCACGCCCGCATCGTCGAGCTGGTCCGGGACCACTCCGTCCGCTCGCAGACCGAGCTGGCCGACCTGCTCGCCGCCGACGGTGTGCAGGTCACCCAGGCCACCCTGTCGCGGGATCTGGAGGAGCTGGGCGCGGTGAAGGTACGCGGAGGCGACGGTCCGGCCGTCTACCTGATCCCGGAGGACGGCAAGCGCCCGCTGCGGGACGCCGAGTCGGCTCCGGCCCGGCTGGTCCGGCTGCTGCGGGAACTGCTCACCGGCGTCGACTCCAGCGCGAACATCACCGTGCTGCGTACCCCGCCGGGCGCGGCGCAGTTCCTGGCCAGCGCGTTGGACCGGGCGGGCCTGCCCGAGGTGGTGGGCACCATCGCCGGCGACGACACCATCCTCGTCGTGGCCCGGGAGGCCGTCGGCGGCGCCGCGCTGGGCGCGAAGCTCTCCGCCTGGGCCGGCCGGGACGACCATGCCGAGGGGGGCAGCACACCATGAGCGAGCGGGTGGTACTGGCGTACTCCGGCGGGCTGGACACCTCGGTCGCCATTCCCTACCTGGCCGAACAGATCGGCGCGGAGATCGTCGCGGTGGCGGTCGACGTCGGGCAGGGCGGGGAGAACCTGGACGTCGTCCGGCAGCGCGCGCTGGACTGCGGCGCCGTCGAGGCCGAGGTGGTCGACGCGCGCGACGAGTTCGCCGCCGACTACTGCCTGCCGGCGATCCGGGCCAACGCCCTCTACATGGACCGGTACCCGCTGGTCTCCGCACTGTCCCGGCCGTTGATCGTCACGCACCTGGTCGCCGCGGCCCGCCGGCACGGCGGCACGATCGTGTCGCACGGCTGCACCGGCAAGGGCAACGACCAGGTCCGCTTCGAGGTCGGGCTCGGTGCCCTCGCGCCGGACCTGAAGATCGTCGCGCCGGCCCGGGACTTCGCCTGGACCCGCGACAGGGCCATCGCGTACGCCGAGGAGCGTGGCCTGCCGATCGACGTGACCCGCCGGTCGCCGTACTCGGTCGACCAGAACCTGTGGGGCCGGGCGGTCGAGACCGGTTTCCTGGAGGACATCTGGAACGGCCCGGTCGAGGACCTCTACTCCTACACCGCCGACCCGGCTGAGCCGCGCGACGCCGACGAGGTCGTGATCACCTTCGACGCGGGCGTACCGGTCGCCCTCGACGGGGAGACGGTCACCCCGTACCAGGCGATCGTGGAGCTGAACCGGCGGGCCGGCGCCCAGGGCGTGGGCCGGCTCGACATGGTCGAGGACCGGTTGGTCGGGATCAAGAGCCGGGAGGTCTACGAGGCGCCGGGCGCGATCGCGCTGATCACCGCGCACCAGGAACTGGAGGCGGTCACCGTCGAGCGGGACCTGGCCCGGTTCAAGCGCGGCGTCGACCAGCGTTGGGGCGAACTGGTCTACGACGGCCTGTGGTTCTCCCCGCTGAAGAAGGCCCTGGACGCGTTCGTCGACGACGCCCAGCAGCAGGTCAGCGGCGAGGTGCGGCTCACCCTGCACGGCGGTCGCGCGGTGGTCACCGGCCGGCGGTCCGAGGCGAGCCTCTACGACTTCGGGATGGCCACCTACGACACCGGTGACACCTTCGACCAGTCGCTGGCGAGGGGTTTCGTGCAGCTCTGGGGGCTGCCGAGCAGGATGGCCGTGGCCCGGGACGCCCGGTTGGGAGGTTACTGACGATGCAGACCAGAATGAGCGACGTGGACGACAAGAGCCTCACCGAGAACAGCGCCGCCACCAACCGTACGAGCCTGTGGGGTGGCCGGTTCGCCGGCGGCCCCGCAGAGGCCCTGGCCCGGCTCTCGGTCAGCGTGCAGTTCGACTGGCGCCTCGCCCCGTACGACCTCGCCGGCTCCCGGGCGCACGCCCGGGTACTGGCCCGGGCGGGGCTGCTCGACGCCGACGAACTCGGCAAGATCCTGGCCGCCCTGGACGACCTGGAGGCCGCCTGTGCCTCCGGGGCGTTCCGTCCCACCGTGGACGACGAGGACGTGCACACCGCGCTGGAGCGCGGTCTGCTGGAGCGCCTCGGCAGCCTGGGCGGCAAGCTGCGGGCCGGCCGGTCCCGCAACGACCAGGTCGCCACCGACCTGCGGCTCTACCTGCGCGACCACGCGCGGGGGGTGGCCGGTCGGCTGGTCGAGCTGGCCGAGGCCCTGGTGGAGCAGGCCGAGCGGCACGTGGACACCCCCGCGCCGGGGATGACCCATCTCCAGCACGCCCAGCCGGTCACCTTCGGGCACTGGCTGCTGGCCCACGTGCAGCCGCTGCTGCGGGACCTGGACCGGTTGCGGGACTGGGACGCCCGGGCCGCGGTCAGCCCGCTCGGCGCGGGTGCGCTGGCCGGGTCGTCGCTGCCGCTGGACCCGGTGCGTACCGCCCAGGAACTGGGCTTCACCGCTGCGGCGGCCAACTCGATGGACGCGGTCGCCGACCGGGATTTCGTGGCCGAGTTCCTCTTCGTCACCGCGCTGGTCGGGGTGCACCTGTCCCGGCTCGGCGAGGAGGTGGTCCTCTGGACCTCGCAGGAGTTCGGCTGGGTGGAACTGGACGACGCCTTCGCCACCGGTTCGTCGATCATGCCGCAGAAGAAGAACGCGGACATCGCCGAACTGGCCCGGGGCAAGTCCGGCCGGCTGGTCGGCGGCCTGATGGCCGTGCTGACCATGCTCAAGGGCCTGCCGATGACGTACGACCGGGACATGCAGGAGGACAAGGAACCGGCCTTCGACGCAGTCGACACCCTGGAGCTGCTGCTGCCGGCCCTCGCCGGGATGATCTCCACGATGACGGTACGCGTGGACCGGCTGGTCGCCGCCGCGCCGGTGGGGTACTCGCTGGCCACCGAGGTGGCCGACTGGCTGGTCCGGCGGGGCGTGCCCTTCCGGGACGCGCACGAGATCACCGGTCGGCTGGTGGCGCTCTGCGTGGCCCGGGACTGTGCCCTCGACGAGGTGTCCGACGCGGACCTGACCCTGGTCAGCGAGCATCTCGATCCGGGGGTACGCGAGGTGCTGTCGGTGCGGTCGGCGCTGGCCGCCCGGACCACCCCCGGTTCGACCGGCCCCGGTCCGGTGGCCGACCAGCTCGCCGCAGCGGTCGACCAGCTCACCGGGTGGCGGCAGTGGGCGGCCGAGCGGGTCGTCCCGCGCTGACCCCACC
>NZ_WVUH01000190.1 GCF_017614955.1 Micromonospora echinofusca | reverse complement strand
GCCGGACAGGGCCCGGCCGAGGTACTGCTCACCGCCGGAGCCGCCGAAGGATTCGTGCTGCTCGCCCGGGCCCTGTCCGGCGTCCGCCGCCCCGTCGTGGTGCACCCGCAGTTCACCGAACCGGAGGCCGCCCTGCACGCCGCCGGGCACCGGGTGGAGCGGGTCCTGCTCGACCCGCGCGACGGCTTCCGGCTGCACCCGGACCGGGTACCCGCCGACGCCGACCTGGTCGTCGTCGGCAACCCCACCAACCCCACCTCGGTGCTGCACCCGGCGGAGACCGTCGCCGCGCTGGCCCGCCCCGGCCGGGTCCTCGTCGTCGACGAGGCGTTCGCCGACACCACGGTCGACGCCGCCGGGACCGCCGAGCCGGAAACCCTCGCCCACCGGCGGGACCTGCCCGGACTCGTGGTGGTCCGCAGCCTCACCAAGACCTGGGGCCTCGCCGGGCTGCGGATCGGGTACCTGCTCGGCCCGGCCGGGCTGCTCGACCGGCTGGCCGCCGCCCAGCCGCTCTGGGCCGTCTCCACCCCGGCGCTCGTCGCCGCGACCGCCTGCGCCACCCGCACGGCGGTCGCCACCGAACGCGAGATCGCCCGCCGGCTCGCCGCCGACCGCGCCCACCTGGTCCACCGGCTGGCCGACCTGCCCCGGGTACGCGTCGCCGCCCCACCGGCCAGCGCGTTCGTGCTGCTGGAGATCCCCGGCGCGGACCGGGTACGGCTCGCCCTGCGCGAGCGGGGCTGGGCGGTCCGGCGCGGTGACACCTTCCCAGGACTCGGACCGGACTGGATCCGGGTGGCCGTACGTGACCCGGCCACCACCGACAATTTCGTCAGCGTGCTGGCAGAGACCATGGAGGCGTGATGCTGCTGGAAACCACGATCGCGGCGATCGGACCGCTGGACACCCCGGCGATGGTCGCGGCCCGTGAGCGGCACACCCGGCTGACCAAGCCGGCCGGTTCCCTCGGCGCCCTGGAGGAGCTGTCGGTACGCCTCGCCGGGCTCGCCGGGACCTGCCCGCCGCCGCTGCCCACGCCGGCCGCCGTCGCCGTCTTCGCCGGGGACCACGGCGTGCACGCCCAGCGGGTGACCCCCTGGCCGCAGGAGGTCACCGCCCAGATGATCGCCAACTTCCTGACCGGCGGTGCGGTGGTCAACGCGTTCGCCCGGCAGGCCGGCGCCGCCGTCACCGTGATCGACGTCGGCGTGGCCACCCCGCTGCCCGACCTGCCCGCCACCGGTACCTCCCGACTGGTCCGGGCCGCCGTCCGGGCCGGCACCGCCGACCTGGCCACCGGCCCCGCGATGACCCGGGACGAGGCCCGCGCCGCCATCGAGGTCGGTATCCGGATCGCCGACGACCTGGTGGCCGGGGGCGCCGGGATCCTGCTCACCGGGGACATGGGCATCGGCAACACCACCCCGGCGGCGGCCCTGATCGCCGCGTTCACCGGGGCCGACGCGGCGGCGGCCACCGGCCGGGGTACCGGCGTCGACGACCCGACGTACGCGCACAAGGTGGCCGTGGTGGCGGCGGCCCTGCGCCGGCACGCCCCCGACCCGACCGACCCGGTCGGGGTACTCGCCGCCGTCGGGGGCCTGGAACACGCCGCGCTGGCCGGGTTCATCCTCGGCGCCGCCGCGCACCGCCGGCCGGTACTGCTCGACGGGGTGATCGCCGGGTCGGCCGCGCTCGCCGCGGCGGCCCTCGCCCCGGACGCGGTACACGCCATGATCGCCGGGCACCGCTCGGCCGAGCCGGGCGCCGCGCTCGCCCTGCGGCACCTCGGCCTGGACGCGCTGATCGACCTCGGCCTGCGGCTCGGCGAGGGCACCGGCGCCCTGCTCGCCCTGCCCGTGGTCACCGGCGCGGTCCGGGTACTGCACGAGGTGGCGACCTTCGACTCGGCGGGAGTGGCCCAGAAGTGACCGGACACCCCGAATCCCCGCAGCGGGCCGCACCGAACCTCTACCCGCTCGGCCTGCGGCTCGCCGGCCGTCGGGTCCTGGTGGTCGGCGGGGGAGCGGTGGCCACCCGGCGGGTACCCGCCCTGCTCGACGCGGGCGCCGACGTGCTGCTGGTCTCCCCGGAACTCACCCCGGCCCTCCAGGCGCACGTCGACGCCGGCCGGCTGCACTGGGTACCGCGCCGGTTCACCCCGGACGACCTGGACGGGGCGTGGCTGGTCCAGGTGGCCGTCGACGATCCGCTCGCCGCCGCAGCGGTCAGCGCCGCCGCCCAGGAACGCCGGATCTTCTGCGTCCGCGCCGACGACCGGCGGGCGGCCACCGCCTGGACCCCGGCGGTGACCCGGCACGGCCCGGTCACCGTCGCCGTGCTCGGTGGCGGCGACCCCCGCCGCGCGGTCGCCGCCCGCGACGCCATCCGGGCCCTCTTCGAGGAAAGGAAGGGCCCCTTCTTAACGCATCCGGTAGAGGAAGGGCCCCCGGTTAACACCCCGGTCGGCCGGGTGGCGCTGGTCGGGGCGGGCCCGGGCGACCCCGAGCTGATCACGGTGAAGGGCTGGCGGCTGCTCACCGAGGCGGACGTGGTGGTCGCCGACCGGCTGGTACCGGGGCTGCTCCTGGACGAGCTGCGGCCCGACGTCGAGCTGGTCGATGCCTCCAAGATCCCCTACGGCCCGTCCCGGGCCCAGGAGGAGATCAACCGGATCCTGGTCGACCGGGCCCGGGCCGGTGCCTTCGTGGTCCGGCTCAAGGGCGGTGACCCGTACGTCTTCGGCCGGGGCGGTGAGGAGCTGTTGGCCTGCGCGGCGGCCGGCATCCCGGTGACCGTGGTGCCCGGGGTGACCAGTTCGATCGCGGCTCCGGCGGTGGCCGGTATCCCGGTCACCCACCGGGGGGTGGCACACGAGTTCACCGTGGTCTCCGGACACCTGGCCCCGGACCACCCGGCGTCGCTGGTCAACTGGGCGGCCCTGGCCGGTCTGCGCGGCACGCTGGTGGTGCTGATGGGCCTGAAGAACCTGGCCGCCATCGTGGGCACGCTGGTCGCGCACGGTCGGCCGGCGGACACCCCGGCGGCCGTCGTGCAGGAGGGTACGACCGGCAGCCAGCGGGTGCTGCGGTCCACGCTCGGCCGGGTGGCCGAGGAGGCCGGGGCGGCCGGACTGCGTCCGCCGGCCGTGGTGGTGGTCGGCGACGTGGTGCACGCCCTCGCCGACTGACCCGCCCCGGCGACCGCCGCGACCGCAATACATCGAAACATCTTTACATGGCGATGAACCTGCGCGAAGCTTGTCGCCATTCCGTGGTGACACCGGTCGCCGATCGGGGTGGTACGCCCGTGGGCGGGCGGCGGTGACGGCGGAGGTGCGGCGATGCGCGGTGGGATGCGACCCGGCCGGGTTCGGACAGGGGTGACACTGGCGCTGGCCCTGCTCGCCGGCCTGGGGCTCGCAGCCCCCACGGTCGGCAGTGCGGCATCGCCTGCCGTCGGGGACACGACTACGGTCGCCGCCGATGGGTGCCCGGTCGGTGAGCTGCCCAAGCGGCAGCTCCGGGGCACCTGGATCGCCTCGGTCAGCAACATCAACTGGCCGTCCAGGACCGGATTGACCGCCGCCGCCCAGCAGGCCGAGCTGCGCAGCCTGCTCGACCAGGCGAAGGCGCTCCGGCTCAACGCGGTCTTCCTCCAGATCCGCCCGGCCGCAGACGCCTTCTGGCCGTCGCCGTACGAGCCCTGGTCGCAGTACCTGACCGGCACCCAGGGCGGGAATCCGGGCTATGACCCGCTCGCCTTCGCGGTCACCGAGGCGCACGCCCGCAACCTGGAACTGCACGGCTGGTTCAACCCGTACCGGGTGAGCACCCAGCCGGACGTCACGAAGCTCGCCGCCGGGCATCCGGCCCGGACCAACCCGACCTGGGTCGAGCGGTACGACGGCAAGCTCTTCTACAACCCCGGGGTACCGGCGGCCCGGCGGCACACCGTCGACGCGATCATGGACGCGGTCAGCCGGTACGACCTGGACGGCGTGCACTTCGACGACTACTTCTACCCGTACCCGGTCAGCGGTCAGGTCTTCGACGACGCCGCCGAGTACGCCGCCCACGGTGCCGGACGCTCGCTGGCCGACTGGCGCCGGGCCAACGTCGACACCATGGTGCAGGAGGTGGCGGCCCGGATCCGGCAGGTCAAGCCGCACGTCCGGTTCGGCATCTCGCCGTTCGGCATCTGGCGCAACGCCTCGACCGACCCGCTCGGCTCGGCCACCTCCGGCCTCCAGTCCTACGACGCGATCTACGCGGACAGTCGCCGGTGGGTGAAGCAGGGCTGGGTCGACTACCTGGCACCGCAGCTCTACTGGCCGATCGGCTTCACCGCCGCCCCGTACGAGGTGCTGGTGCCCTGGTGGTCGGACGTGGTCGCCGGCACCGACGTGCAGCTCTACGTCGGCCAGGCCACGTACCGGATCCCCACCTGGGGGGACCCGGAGGAGATGCCCCGGCACCTGGTGCTGAACCGGGACCACCGGGTCTCCGGGGACATCCACTACTCGGTCAAGGAGCTGCTGGCCAACCCGCTGGGCTTCGCGGACCGGCTGCGGACCGACTTCTACCGGAACCCGGCGCTGGTCCCGGTCAACGCCCGGCTCGGCGGCACCGCCCCGTACGCCCCGACCGGGCTGACCGCCCGACGGACCGCGACCGGGATCGAACTGAGCTGGACGGCCGGCACGGGCGGCACCGCCGCCACCTACTTCGCCGTGTACCGGGCGGACGGTGCCGGCTGCGGCATCGAGGCCGGGCGGAACCTGATCGCGGTACCCCGGGCGGTCGGCACCGGCACCCAGCGGTTCACCGATCCGGCCCCGCCGCCGGTCGGCGAGGTGACCTACCTGGTCACGGCGGTGTCCCGGCTGCACCACGAGAGCACTCCGACCGGCGTCAACGCGCCGCACTGACCCCGGTAGCGAGAAGACGGAACGCCCCGGGTGACCCGACAGGGTCACCCGGGGCGCCCCGGTCGTCGTACGACTACTTGACCATGTTGTCCAGCAGCAGCGCGCAGCGGATCAGACCCAGGTGGCTGTACGCCTGCGGGTGGTTGCCCAGCCCGCGCTCGGCCAGCGGGTCGTACTGCTCGGGGAGCAGACCGGTCGGGCCGGCGGTGTCGATCATCTGCCGGAACAGCTCCTCGGCGTCGGCCCGCCGACCGGTGCGCAGGTACGCCTCGATCAGCCACGCCGTGCAGATGTGGAAACCGCCCTCGCGGCCGGGCAGCCCGTCGTCCCAGTGGTACCGGTAGACGACCGGACCGCTGCGCAGATCCGCCTCGATCTTGAGGACCGTGGAGAGGAAGCGCGGGTCGTCGTTGGGCAGCAGCCCGGACAGGCCGATCCACAGCGACGAGGCGTCCATCTCCTCGTCCCCGTAGGCCACGCTGTACGCGCGGGCGCCCTCGTGCCAGCCGTGCTCCAGCACGTTGGCACCGATCCGGTCGCGCAGTTCCACCCACTCCGGGCGGTCCTCGTTGCCGTGCCGGCGTACCACGTGCAGCGCCCGGTCCACGGTCATCCAGCACATGACCTTCGAGAAGACGTGGTGCCGGGGAGGCAGCCGGGCCTCCCAGAGCCCGTGGTCGGGCTCGTGCCAGCGGCGGCGGACCGCCTCGACCATCGACTCCAGCACCCGCCACTCGGTCTCGCGTACCGAGCCGCGCAGGTCGGCCACGGCGGCGAGCAGGTCGGCGATCGGGCCGAACACGTCGAGCTGGAGCTGGTGGTTGGCCAGGTTGCCGACCCGGACCGGCCGGGAACCGGCGTACCCGGGCAGGGTGTCGATGACCGCCTCGGCACCCAGCTCGTACCCGTCGACGGTGTAGAGCGGGTGCAGCCGCTCAGGGTGCCCGCCGGTGCGTTCGACACAACCGTCCACCCAGCGCAGCAGCGCCTCGGCCTCGGTGATCGAACCGAGGTCGACCAGCACCCGGGCGGTCATCGCCGCGTCCCGCAGCCAGCAGTACCGGTAGTCCCAGTTGCGGACCCCGCCCAGCTCCTCGGGGAGCGAGGTGGTGGCGGCGGCCAGGATCGAGCCGGTGGCCTCGTGGCAGAGCCCGCGCAGGGTCAGCGCGCTGCGGGCGACCAGGTCCCGTTCGGTGTTCGGCAGCCGCAGGCTGGCCACCCAGTCCTTCCAGGGCTGCTCGGCGGTGGCCTGCCGCTCGTGCACCGGTACCCGGTGGTGTTCCAGGCTGTGCGTGCCGAAGCGCAGCTCGCAGGTGATCGTGCCTCCGGCGGCGGCGAGGTCCACGACCGCCTTGGCGGTCTCGTACCCGCCGTCGTTGGTGACCTGCCACTCCACCCCGGGGGAGTAGAGCGCGACCGGCTCGTTGGAGCCGAGCACCAGCAGCCCGTCGCCGAGCGGCTGGAGCTGGACGGCGACCTGACCGAACTCGGGCCGGGGGGCGAACTCCAGGCGGACCCGGCCGCTGCCGCTGAGTACCCGGACGAGCGTGGAGTCACCGGAGACGACGCTCGACCCGGTGGGCACGTTGTCGCTGGACGGGCGGTCCAGCCAGTCGGTGACGGTGAGCCCGGACCAGCGGGTCTCCACGGTCATGGTGCCCGGCCGGTAGCGCTGGCCGAGCGGGATGCCGCCGCGTTCCGGCAGCACGCTGAAGTGCCCGGCCGGGCTGCCGCCGACCAGGTCGGCGAAGATCGCCGCCGAGTCCGGCTTGGGGTGGCAGAGCCAGGTGACCTTGGCTTCGGGGGTGAGCAGGGCGACCGTCCGGCCGTTGGCCAGCATCGAGTGCCGCTCGATCGGGACGGCCCGCTCGCCGAAGAGCCAGTGCCGGCGGGTCTCCAGCAGCAGCCCGAGGGCGCGGGCCGCCTCGATCGGCTCGGCCACCCGGTAGTCCGCCCGGGTGTCGCCGGGGCCGATCTTGATGCCCACGTCCGGCCCGTGCAGGTTGCCGAAGGCGTTCTCGTCGGTGACGTCGTCGCCGATGAAGAGCACCGCGCTCGCGGAGAGCTGGGTGCGGAGCTGGTCGACCGCGGTGCCCTTGTGGGTGGCGACCACCGACAGCTCGATGACCTCCTTGCCCTGGGTGACGGTGACGTCCTCCCAGCGGGCCGGCCCGGACCGGACCGCCTCCACGGCGGACGCGGCCACCTCCGGGGGCAGGCCCCGGGTGTGCACCGCGACGCTGGCCGGCTTGCGTTCCAGACGTACCCCGGGATGGTCGGCGGCGATCTGGCGCAGCGCGTCGCGCAGCCGGGTACGGACCGCGACCAGCTCGGGGGAGAGCCGCTCGACGAAACCGATGTCGAACTCGGAGCCGTGGCTGCCGACCAGGTGCACCTCGCTGGGCAGCCGGGAGAGCGCGGCCAGGTCGCGCAGCGCGCGCCCGGAAACGACCGCGACGGTGGTCTGCGGCAGGGCGGCCAGGGCGCGTACGGCGGCGACCGACTCGGGCAGCGGCACGGCCTTGCTCGGGTCCTCGACGATCGGGGCGAGCGTGCCGTCGTAGTCGCAGGCGATGAGGAGCTGCGGCACCCGGGCGATCCGGCCGAGCGCGGACTTCAGCTCGGGGTCGAGGAGACCGGTGCCGGTGGGCGCGTCGGTGGCCGGGGTGTTCACACCGCCTCCGGTCCGGGTTCGGTGTCGGTGTCCGGCACGCCCAGTTCGGTGAGGAAGGACTTGGCCCAGTGGCCGACGTCGTGGCTCCGCAGGTGACGTTGCATCAACCGCATACGACGGCGTGCCTCCGGCTGTTCCACATGTACGGCACGCAACAGTGCGTCCTTGACACCCTCCGGGTCGTGCGGGTTACACAGGAATGCCTGGCGCAGCTCGGTCGCAGCGCCGGCAAACTCGCTGAGCACGAGCGCGCCGCCACTGTCGGCGCGCGATGCAACGTACTCCTTGGCCACCAAATTCATTCCGTCTCGCAGCGGGGTCACCATCATCACGTCCGCGGCACAGTACAACGCCGCCAGCTCACTGCGACTGTACGACTGATGGAGGTAATGCACGGCCGGCACGCCGACCTTGCCGAATTCCCCATTGATCCGACCGACTTCGCGCTCGACCTTGACCCGAAGTGCCTGGTAGTGCTCGACCCGCTCCCGGCTCGGCGTGGCCACCTGCACCATGACCGCCTCGGGAACTGTCAACTTTTTGTCAGAAAGTAGCTCGCGGAACGCCTTGAGCCGCAACTCGATGCCCTTGGTGTAGTCGAGCCGGTCCACGCCCAGGATGATCGTCTTCGGGTCACCCAGCTCCGCCCGGATCTGCTTGGCGCGGGCCTGCACCGCCGGGTCGGCGGCCATCCGCTCCATCTCCCGCACGTCGATGGAGATCGGGAAGGCGCCGGCCTTCACCCGGCGCCCGTCGACCTGGATCATCTGCCCCTCGTACCGCAGGCCGAGCAGGTGCCGGGCCAGCCGGACGAAGTTCTGCGCGGCCAGCCGCTGCTGGAAGCCGACCAGGTCGGCGCCGAGCAGGCCGCGCAGCACCTCGGCCCGCAGCGGCATCTGCATGAACAGCTCGATCGGCGGGAACGGGATGTGCAGGAAGAAGCCGATCCGCAGGTCCGGCCGCAGCTCCCGGAGCATCGCCGGGACCAGCTGGAGCTGGTAGTCCTGCACCCAGACGGTCGCCCCCTCGGCCGCGACGTCCGCCGCGGCCTCCGCGAAGCGGGCGTTCACCAGCCGGTACGCCTCGCGCCAGCGGCGCTTGTAGACCGGGGTCTCCACGGCGTCGTGGTACAGCGGCCAGATCGTGGCGTTCGACTGCCCCTCGTAGTAGCGCTCCAGCTCGTCGGCGCTCAGCGGCACCGGGTGCAGCCGGATGCCCTCCAGGTCGAACGGGTCCGGTGCCGCACCCGTGCCGCCGGCCCAGCCCACCCAGGTCCCCCGGTGCTCGGCGAGCACCGGGTGCAGGGCGGTCACCAGGCCGCCGGGGCTGCGTCGCCACTGCCGCCCCTCCGGGGTGTTCACCTCGTCGACCGGCAGGCGATTCGCTACGACGACAAACGAGCTTCGGACCGTCACGATCGCACACCTCCGGTGATTACGGGTTCACCGCACGAGCGTACTGAGCGTAGCTGCGGTGTCTGCGCCCCCGTGCCCTGTTTATCTGCCCTGTCCGACAGAACGCTAAAACCCCTCGTGATCCTGCCGACAGCGGGTGGGCGAACGTCCCGCCGGGTGGTAAATGTCCGGTCCGGCCGCCGGTCGGGCCCCTGCGCCCCGGGGCGGTGCCGTCCCGCCCACGGGTCCGGGTCGTCCCACCCGCTGGTCGCCACCGCCGGGGTGAGGTGGGCGCACCGGTAGCCACGCCCGGGGTGATGTGGGCGCACCGGTCGCCACCTGTCAGGATTGACGACGGCATTCGTGGTACCACTCTCGCCGCCGACCGGGGACGGACACCCGCCCGGGCGGTCCCGGCGACCCACGCAGACATACGGAGGTAGGCCGCACCGTGGCCCAGTACATCTACGTCCTGGAAAAGGCGCGCAAGGCGCACGGCGACAAGGTCGTGCTGGACAACGTGACGCTGAGCTTCCTGCCCGGAGCCAAGATCGGTGTGGTCGGTCCGAACGGCGCGGGTAAGTCCAGCCTGCTCAAGATCATGGCAGGGCTGGACCGGCCCAGCAACGGCGAGGCCCGGCTGATGCCCGGCTTCACCGTCGGCCTGCTGGCGCAGGAGCCGCCGCTCAACGACAGCAAGACCGTGCTCGGCAACATCGAGGAGGCGGTGGCCGAGACCAAGGCCAAGCTGGAGCGGTTCAACTCGATCGCCGAGCAGATGGCCACCGACTACTCCGACGAGCTGATGGAGGAGATGGGCCGGCTCCAGGAGGAGCTGGACCACGCCGACGCCTGGGACATCGACTCCAAGCTCGAACTGGCCATGGACGCGCTGCGCTGCCCGCCGCCGGACGCCGACGTCACCCAGCTCTCCGGTGGTGAGCGTCGCCGGGTCGCGCTGTGCAAGCTGCTGCTGGAGGCGCCCGACCTGCTGCTGCTCGACGAGCCCACCAACCACCTGGACGCGGAGAGCGTGCAGTGGCTGGAGCAGCACCTGGCCAAGTACGCGGGCACCGTCCTGGCGATCACCCACGACCGGTACTTCCTGGACAACGTGGCCGGCTGGATCCTGGAGCTGGACCGGGGCCGGGCCGTCGGGTACGAGGGCAACTACTCCACCTACCTGGAGAAGAAGGCCGCCCGACTGGCCGTCGAGGGCCGGCGCGACGCCAAGATGAAGAAGCGGCTCACCGAGGAACTCGAATGGGTCCGCTCCAACGCCAAGGCCCGGCAGACCAAGTCCAAGGCCCGCCTCGACCGGTACGAGGAGATGGCCAGCGAGGCGGAGAAGACCCGCAAGCTGGACTTCGAGGAGATCCAGATCCCGCCGGGCCCCCGGTTGGGCAACACGGTGATCGAGGCGCACAACCTGACCAAGGGCTTCGGCGACCGGATCCTGATCGACAACCTCAGCTTCTCGCTGCCCCGCAACGGCATCGTCGGCATCATCGGCCCGAACGGCGTCGGCAAGACCACCCTGTTCAAGACCATCGTCGGGCTGGAGCAGCCGACCGCCGGCTCGGTGAAGGTCGGTGACACCGTCTCGCTGTCGTACGTCGACCAGAACCGGCAGGGCCTGGCCGGCGACAAGACCGTCTGGGAGGTCGTCTCCGACGGGCTCGACCACCTGATGGTGGGCAGGGTCGAGATGCCGTCCCGGGCCTACATCGCGGCCTTCGGGTTCAAGGGGCCGGACCAGCAGAAGCCGACCAAGGTGCTCTCCGGCGGCGAGCGGAACCGGCTCAACCTGGCGCTCACCCTGAAGATCGGCGGAAACGTCATCCTGCTCGACGAGCCGACCAACGACCTGGACGTGGAGACCCTCTCCAGCCTGGAGAACGCGCTGCTGGAGTTCCCCGGCTGCGCCGTGGTCATCTCGCACGACCGGATGTTCCTGGACCGGGTCGCCACGCACATCCTGGCCTGGGAGGGCGACGACCAGGACCCGGCGAAGTGGTTCTGGTTCGAGGGCAACTTCGAGGCGTACGAGAAGAACAAGATCGACCGGCTCGGCGCGGAGGCGGCCCGGCCGCACCGGGTGACCTACCGCAAGCTCACCCGGGACTGAGCGGTGGCGACCCTTGTCTGACCGGTTCGTCTACCACTGCACCCTGCGCTGGTCCGACCTGGACGCGTACGGGCACATCAACAACGCCCGCTTCCTGACCCTCTACGAGGAGGCCCGGGTCGCGCTGATGTTCTCCGGCGGCCGGGCCTGGGGGGTCGGCTCGTTCGCCGACGGGGTGGTCATCCGCCGGCACGAGATCGACTACCTGCGCCCGGTCGACTACGCGCTCGGCCGGGCCACCGCCGAGGCGGCACCGACGGTCCGGATCGAGATGTGGATCGAGGAGATCCGGGTCTCCAGCTTCACCGTCGCCTACGAGCTGTACGACGGCGAGGTGCTGGCCAGTACCGCCCGTTCGGTGCTGGTCCCGTTCGATCTGGAACGTCAGCGACCCCGGCGGCTGACCGAGGCGGAACGGGCCTTCCTGCTGCCGTACGCGCACGACACCGCCGGGACCGGGGTGTGACCGTGGCCGGCGCCGGGCCGGCGGGTGCCGAGCCGACGGCGATCCGGTCCGCGCCGGCCGGTACCGCCGGGAGTGCCCCGGTGCCGGTCGGCGCGACGGGCCACGGTCTCACCGGGGTGGCCGACGCCGGTGCCTTCCTGGCCCGGTTGACCCGGCTCGACCCGGCGGCGGTGGTCCGGCTCCGGTCCACCGGCGCCGGGCGGACCGCCCTCTGGGCCCGACTGCCCTGGGACACGCTGGCGGTCCGGACGGTCGCCGGCACCGGCCCCGGGGACGCCACCGTCTCCGCCGCCGGGCTGCTCGCCGAGCTGGAACGGTCCGGCGGGGTGCTGCCCGAGCGGCGGGACCTGCAGTGGCGCTCGCCGCTACCGCCGCCGGCCGTCCGGACGGTGGAGAGCATCCCGGTCCCCGAGGTGCACCGGCTGGCCGCCGCCGCAGCCGGTACCCTCCGCGCTGCCGCCACGCACGGGGTCGGTGGCCGGGCGGTGGGCCAGCGGATGCTCCGGGATGCCCTGCTGGACCACGTCGCGGTCGTGGTGACCGTCGACGGGCCGGACCCGGAACGGGTGGAGATCCCGCAGCGACTGGTGCAGGCGGTCGCCCGGATGGGTTTCCTCGGGCCGTCGACGGCACCGGGTCGGCCGGCCGGGGCGCGGCCGGTGGACGACGCGGGCCTGGTACGGGTGTGCCGGAGCGGTCGGTGGACCGGCCTTTATGCACCCTATGGAGCTGTCTGGTGGCTCAATGCGAAGCAGTTGGTGGTTCGTCCGGCTGGAGATCCACCGAAAGTATGATCCCTCATGGCCCGTCTGGTTCGGTGCTGCCGTTGGGGGGATGCTTCAAGTGGACTGTCCGGGTACCGTCGTCCCTCGGATCCAACGCACTGTAGGCGACCGGATCCGCTGGGGAGTGAGGTGCGCGAGAGATGCCGTGGTGGTCATGGCGCCCTGGTCACGTCGGTGGCAGCGAGCCGGATACGCGAAGCAGAATCTCTGAGGAGGGCACCGTCCGGGTCGGACCGCCCGCGCCTCGGGAGCCCGAGGACGACTGCGCACCGATCGACCGGTGCGCCATCAAGGACATGAAGGACATGCCGGCGACGGTCGCGCCGGTGACCCTGCGCCGGGTCGGCGACGCACTCGACCTGCTCGACGTGCGGTACCTCGCGGACGGCGACGGCAGCCTGCTGGCCATGTGGGAGCGGCACGCCGTGCTGTTCACCCTGGAGGGTCCGGAGGACGAGATCCTGGTGATGCGGGCCCGTCCACACGCGACCGTGCCACCGGACTGGGCCGACCGGGCCTACCGGGTGGTCAACGAGTGGAACCACACCAGGCGGTTCTGCAAGGCGTACGTCGGTGACCCCACCGAACGGGGTCAACTGCCCATCTACGCCGAGTTGCAGGTGCCCCTGGGTGCCGGGGCGCACGACGCCCTGCTGGTCGAGATGCTCGACTGCGGTGCCGCCGTCGCGACGACGTTCGTCGACTGGCTGCACGACGAGGGGGCGCTCCTCTGAGCGCCGTCCCACACCTGCCACGCCGCTGATCCGGGTACCCGCGCGGTACCCGGATCAGCGGCCTGCCGTCCTCAGTGGGGGTTGGAGCCCGGCTCCTCGTCCATCGTGTTGACCATGAAGTACGCGGCGCGCTCCAGGTACTCCCAGAGCGCCGTGGCGTACTGCGGTGGCAGGTCCAGACTGTCGACGGCCCGACGCATGTGCAGCAGCCACGCGTCGCGGGCGACGGCGTCCACCCGGAACGGCGCGTGCCGCATCCGGAGCCGGGGATGGCCCCGTTGGGCGGAGTAGGTCCCCGGGCCGCCCCAGTACTGCATCAGGAACAGCGCCAGCCGGTCGGCGGCCGGCTCCAGGTCGGCCTCCGGGTACATCGGGCGCAGCAGCGGATCGGTGGCGACGCCCGCGTAGAACTCGTCGACCAGCCTACGGAAGGTCGGCTCGCCGCCGATCGCCTCGTAGAACGTCATCTCCGGCCGTGCCGTGCCGTGCTCAGCTGAGGGATCCACCGTTCCATCCTGCCAGGCCGGTGCGGTGCGGCTCAGCCCACCGTGTGCGGCCGCCGTGCCCCGTTCCCCGGGGCCTCGGTGGTCGTCGGGGCGCCCCGGCCCGCCGGGCCGGTCGGCTCCGGGGCCGGCGCCCGGTGGCCGGCCGGCTCGTCCCGGCTGGCCGCCGCAGCGGCGATCGCCTCGTCGAACCGCTCCCGGCTCGGCCACTGCGCCGCCGTGACCATCATGAGCAGCACCCCGGCGATGCTCCAGCCGCCGACCACCAGCGGGATCGGGAACCGTTCGGCGAGCAGCCCGGTCATCAGGACGGCCAGACCCTGGATCACCTGGACCCCGGTGGCCATCACGCCGAAGGCCCGGGCCCGGAAGCCGTCCGGCAGGGCCCGGACGAAGAGACCGTTGGTCACCGGCATCATGCCGGCGACGGCGAACCCGCAGACGGCGGCGAGGAGGGCCACCACCACGGGCGGCGGGTCGAGCAGGGCGGGGGTC
>NZ_WVUH01000018.1 GCF_017614955.1 Micromonospora echinofusca | reverse complement strand
GGCCCGTCCTGCCCCCGCCCCGGCGCGCCGATCATGGAGTTGTGGAGGGAATTTTCAGGCGTTATACGGCTTTTGCGGGGCACCACAAGTCCATGATCGACGCAGGGCTGCCGGCCCGCCCGTCTTCGCCATCCCCACCACCGGTCGCGCTTAGCCATCGTTCAGGGGTGCCCGCTAGGGTGCTGACAGTGCAGCCGATCGCTGACAGCGCAGCTAATTGCTGACACTGCAGCCAATCCAGGCGAGGGAGAAAGAGATGGCGGGTCGACTCGCGGTCGTCGGGGCCGGGTTGATGGGTGCGGGTATCGCTCAGGTGGCCGCCCAGGCGGGCTGGCAGGTCACACTGCGGGACCTGGACGACGCGGCGACGCAGCGCGGTCTCGACGGGATCCGTAGGTCGCTGGAGAAGTTCGCAGCCAAGGGCACGATCGCGGCGGACGACGTCGAGGCGGCGCTCGGGCGGATCACCCCGACCACCGAGTTGGAGGCGGTCGCGGAAGCGGACCTGGTCGTCGAGGCGGTCTTCGAGCGGCTGGACGTCAAGCAGGAGGTGTTCCGGGCGCTGGACAAGCTCTGCAAGCCGGGTACGGTGCTCGCCACGAACACGTCGGCCATTCCGGTGACGCAGATCGCTGCGGTCACCGAGCGGCCCGAGTCGGTGGTGGGTACGCACTTCTTCTCGCCGGTGCCGATGATGAAGCTCTGCGAGCTGGTACGCGGGTACAAGACGTCGGACGAGACGTTGGCCACCGCCCGGGAGTTCGCCGAAGGCATCGGCAAGACGGTGGTGGTGGTCAACCGGGACATCGCCGGCTTCGTCACCACCCGGCTGATCGCCGCACTGGTGGTGGAGGCGGTCAAGCTGGTCGAGTCGGGCGTGGTCTCGCCCGAGGACCTGGACACCGCCTGCCGGCTCGGCTTCGGTCACGCGATGGGGCCGCTGGCCACCTGTGACCTGACCGGCGTGGACGTGCTGCTGCACGCCTCGAAGAACATCTACACCGACACGGCCGACGAGAAGTTCTTCCCGCCGGAGCTGTTGCAGCGGATGGTCACCGCCGGGGACCTGGGCCGCAAGACCGGCAAGGGCTTCTACACGTACTGAGCCGCGCCCGGCCGGTTCCGGGGCGGGTCACGCGCCCGGCCGGTGTCGCGCGACCCGCCCGGCCGGTCACGTGTCACACGCCCCACCTGTCACGCGCCGGCCGGTGAGGTGTTAACAAGGGCCCCTTCCTCTACCGAAAGCGTTAAGAAGGGGCCCTTCCTTACACCTCAGCCGTCGCGGCGGGTGGTCCAGCGGAAGGTGCCGAGGCAGAGCAGCAGGCCGATCACGCACCAGGCGGCCAGGACCAGGGCGACCCGGCCCAGTTCGAACGAGCCGCCCGGTTCCTGGGTGCCGAACGCGTCGGGCAGGAAGACCGAGCGCAGGCCCTGGCACATCCACTTGAGCGGGAAGAGGGCCGCGACCTGCTGCATCCAGCTGGGCAGGCTGGTGAAGACGAAGAACACCCCGGAGATGAACTGGAGGACCAGGGCGACCGGGGTGACCACGGCGGAGCCGCTGCGGGCGGTACGCGCCAGGGACGAGATGGCGATGCCGCAGAGGGTGCAGGCGGTGACGCCGAGCACCGAGACCCAGGCGAAGGTGAACCACTTGGCGGCGGTGCCGGGCAGTTCGAGGTCGAACAGGGCGACGGAGACGGCGAGCAGCAGGGCGGTTTCGGCGATGCCGATCGCCACCACCATGATCACCTTGCCGGCGAAGTAGACCCACTTGGGCATCGGCGTACCGCGCAGCCGCTTGAGCACCCCCCGGTCCCGTTCGATCGGGATCCAGATGCCGAGGTTCTGGAAGCTGACCGTCATCAGGCCGGTGGCGATCATGCCGGTGATGAAGTACTGCGTGTAGCTGACCCCGGGGCCGATCTCGTCGTCGAAGATCGCCGCGAAGATCAGGATCATGATGATCGGGAAGCCCATGGTGAAGACCACGGACTCCCGGCTGCGCAGGAACTGCCGGATCTCCAGCCGGCCCTGCCGGGCCGCCAGGGCCAGCGGACCGGGCCGGCGGGGCGCGGTGGTGGTGGTCGGCGCGGCCGGCTTCAGCGTGGTGCTCATCGGTGTCCGATCATGCGCAGGTAGATGTCCTCCAGGGTGGGCCGGGTGACGGTCAGCCCCGGCACCTCGCCGCCGAAGCGCGCGGCGAGTTCGGCGACCAGCGCCGTCGGCGTGGCGCTCTGCGCGCTCTGCGCCGTCCCGTCCGGGGTACGCCAGGAGACCGTCGCCTGGGCGTCCTGCCGGTTGCCGAGCTGGGCCGGGGTGGCGACCTCGATCACCCGGCCGGAACTGATCACCCCGACCCGGTCGGCGAGGGTCTCCGCCTCGTCCAGGTAGTGGGTGGTGAGCACGATGGTGGTGCCGGCGGCGGAGAGGTCCCGGATCAGCTCCCAGAACTCCCGGCGGGCCTCCGGGTCGAACCCGGTGGTCGGCTCGTCGAGGAAGAGCAGTTCGGGGCGGCCGATGATGCCGAGCGCCACGTCGAGCCGGCGTTTCTGCCCGCCGGAGAGGGTGTGCGTGCGGGCCCGGGCCTTGCCGGCCAGCCCGACCCGCTCGATGACCTTGTCGGGGTCGTCGGCGCCGGCGTAGAAGCCGGCGAAGTGGTGCACCACCTCGGCGACGGTCAGTTCGTCGAACTCGCCGGTGCCCTGGAGCACGATGCCCACCCGGGACCGCCAGTCCGGCGCCGGGTCGGCGGGGTCGCTGCCGAGGACGCGCACCGTTCCGTCGTCCCGCTGCCGGTACCCCTCCAGGATCTCGACGGTGGTGGTCTTGCCGGCGCCGTTCGGCCCGAGCAGCGCGAACACCTCGCCCCGGCGGACGTCGAGGTCGACGCCGGCCACGGCCGGGTTGCCGCCGTACGACTTGCGCAGGCCACGGACCGAGATCGCCAGCTCGTCATGCATGCCGTCAACTATGCGTGGTCGGGGCGGAGTGCAACGATCCGGGGCGGGGAGTCGCGTCGCACACGTCGGGGCGTTGACCTGTGTGGTTTTTCACCGACGCGGGGTACTGAACGGTAACTTAGACTCCGGCCATGGACGACAAGGCAGTGTCGGGCCGGCTGCCCGAGCGGGACCGGCCCTGGGTCATGCGCACCTATGCCGGGCATTCGTCGGCCGCCGCGACGAACGCGCTCTTCCGCCGCAACCTGGCCAAGGGGCAGACCGGCCTCTCCGTCGCCTTCGACCTGCCCACCCAGACCGGGTACGACCCGGACCACGAGCTGGCCGCCGGTGAGGTGGGTCGGGTCGGGGTGCCGGTGGCCCACCTCGGTGACCTGCGGGCCCTGTTCGACGGCATCCCGCTGGCCGACATGAACACGTCCATGACGATCAACGCCCCGGCGATGTGGCTGCTCGCCCTCTACGCCACGGTGGGCGAGGAGCAGGGCGCCGAGCCGGCCCGGTTCGCCGGCACCACGCAGAACGACATCATCAAGGAGTACCTCTCCCGGGGGACGTACATCTTCCCGCCGGCGGCGTCGTTGCGGCTGACCGCCGACGTCGTCGCGTACACGTTGACCGCGATGCCCCGCTGGAACCCGGTGAACATCTGCTCGTACCACCTCCAGGAGGCCGGGGCCACCCCGGTGCAGGAGGTCGGGTTCGCGCTGGCCACCGCCGTGGCGGTGCTCGACGCGGTACGCGACTCCGGCCAGGTGCCCGCCGAGCGGCTCGGGGACGTGGTGCAGCGGATCTCGTTCTTCGTCAACGCCGGGGTGCGCTTCGTCGAGGAGATGGCGAAGATGCGGGCCTTCGGCCGGCTCTGGAACGAGATCACCGCCGAGCGGTACGGCGTGACCGACCCGAAGCAGCGCCGGTTCCGGTACGGGGTGCAGGTCAACTCGCTGGGCCTGACCGAGGCGCAGCCGGAGAACAACATCCAGCGCATCGTGCTGGAGATGCTCGGTGTGACGCTGTCCCGCGACGCCCGGGCCCGTGCGGTGCAGTTGCCGGCGTGGAACGAGGCGCTGGGTCTGCCCCGCCCCTGGGACCAGCAGTGGTCGCTGCGCATGCAGCAGGTGCTGGCGTACGAGTCGGACCTGCTGGAGTACCCGGACCTCTTCGACGGCTCGTACGTGGTGACCGCCCTGGTGGACGAGATCGTGGCCGGGGCGCGGGTCGAGTTGGACCGGGTACTGGAGATGGGCGGCGTGGTCGCCGCGGTGGAGACCGGTTACCTCAAGAGCGCCCTGGTCGGCTCGCTGGCCGAGCGGCGGCGCCGGATGGAGGCCGGCACCGACGTGGTGGTGGGCGTCAACCGGTTCACCGAGACCGAGCCGTCCCCGCTGACCGCCGCCGGTGCCGAGGCGGTGCAGCAGGTCGACCCGGCGGTGGAGGAGGCGGCCGTGCGGAGCGTACGCGAGTGGCGGGCCGCCCGGGACGCGGACGCGGTGGCCGTCGCCCTGGACCGGCTGCGCGCGGACGCCGCGACCGCCGTGAACCTGATGCCGGCGACGCTGGCCTGCGTGCGGGCCGGGGTGACCACCGGCGAGTGGGCCGGCGCGCTGCGCGGCGTGTTCGGCGAGTACCGGGCGCCGACCGGCCTGGCCGGTGGGCCCGGGGCGGGTGGCGACGCCGGCCTGGCCGGGGTCCGGGAGCGGGTCGCGGCGACCGCCCGCGAGCTGGGTACCGGCCGGCTGCGTCTGCTGGTCGGCAAGCCCGGCCTGGACGGGCACTCCAACGGCGCCGAGCAGATCGCGGTACGCGCCCGGGACGCCGGTTTCGAGGTGGTCTACCAGGGCATCCGGCTCACCGCCGGGCAGATCGTGGCGGCGGCGGTGGAGGAGGACGTCGACCTGGTGGGGCTCTCCGTCCTCTCCGGATCACATCTGGCGGCGGTACCGGCGGTGCTGGCCGGCCTGCGGGCCGCCGGCCGGGCCGACCTGCCGGTGGTGGTCGGCGGGATCATCCCCGCCGGGGACGCCGGGCAGTTGCGGGCCGCCGGGGTGGCCCGGGTCTTCACCCCGAAGGACTTCGCCCTGACCGGCATCATCGACGAACTGGTCACCGTGGTCCGCGAGGCCAACGGCCTGTCCGGCTGAGCCGACCTGCCGGCGGCCGGGACCGGGTGACCGGGCCGGGGCAGGTCGTGCCCCGTGGGTCAGGCCATCTCGTAGGTCAGGCAGTCGGCCATGGCCGCGCCGACCCGGATGCCCGGCGCCCGGCACTCCAGGTCGGCGTTGTGCCGGCAGTCCGCCCGCTGGCAGGCGCCGACCTGGGCGGTCAACGAACCCACGCCGCCCTTGGTGGGCATCTCGATGAAGGTGTGGCAGCGGGCATGGTCGCTGCTGCCGACGGTGATGGCGAACGCGCGGCAGCCCTGCCGGTGGTTGTACGAGCACTTCGTCACCGTGCACTCCTGCACCGGTGGCATCTCCATCGCTGCGGTCATCTCGGCCTCCTCGGGTTTCTTGTCCCGATATTAGGCTTTGATCAGTTTTCCGGTCAGGAATCCGCAGGTCCGTCACCCAGTACGGCGGAGAGTGGAGCCGGGGTGAGGCCCCGGGCGGCCAGTCCGGCCAGGATGTGCGGCAGGGCCTCGTCGGTCATCGCCGCGTTCGCCTCGGTGACGTGCAGGATGATCACCGACCCGGGGCGGACCGTGTCCAGTACCGCCCGGACGATGGGCTGCCAGGCGGTGGCGAACGGGTCACCGCTGACCACGTCCCCGTCCACCACGGTGACGCCGAGCGGGGCCAGCGCGGCCAGCGCCGCGCCGTCGTGGCAGAGACCGGGGAAGCGGAAGTACCGGGTCTGCCGGCCGCCGTACCGCTCGACGATCGTGAAGGTCCTCGCCACGTCCTGGGTCATCTGCTGGGTGGGGATCCGGGGCAGGCCGTAGCAGTCGCCGGTGAACGCCAGGTGCCCGTAGGTGTGGTTGGCCAGCTCGAACCGGGGGTTGCCGGCGATCCGGGCGGTCACCTCCGGGTACCGCTCGACCCATTTGCCGGTCAGGAAGAAGGTGGCCGGCACCTGGTCGCGTTCCAGCAGGTCCAGGATCTTCAGGTTGGCGTACGAGGCGACCTTGCCGCTGCGCAGGTTGAACAGCATCCCGTCGGTCATGTCCGCGTCGAAGGTCAGCGCCACCCGGTTGCCGGTCCGTGGACCGTGGTCGACCACGGGTGGGCGGGTACCCGGCCGGGTGGCGCCGGGTCGGCCGGTCCCCGTCGGTGGGGCGGTCGGGGTACCGGTCGGACTGCTGGTCGGACTGCTGGTCGGGGTGGTCGGGCGTCCGGAGCCGGCCTCCGCAGGGACGAAGTCCGGGGCTGCGGCATCCGGTCCCGACCTGCGGACCAGCCCCAGCGTGAGGATGAGCGCGCCGAGTACGCTGACCGCGACCATGATGACCAGCAATGTCCGAAAATTCTTCACCTGCACGGCTCGATCATGGCAAGCGCGGTGGGGTACCGGCTGCCCCGGGCCCGAGCCTCACCCGGACGGGGGCCGACCGGTCTGGCCGGACGGATCGACCGGACCCGCCGGGACGGATCGACCGGAGCGCCGCCCGGGCGGGGCCGTCGACTGGAGCGGCACGGTGCTGCGGGGACGCTGTCGAGCTGCTCCGGATGTGCTAGCGGATCGGCGGGTGGGCCGCGCTCCGTTTCTGCCAGCAGCTCGACAGCGGGTCAACCAGGGGCGGGCCGGGCGGTGCCACCCGGCCCTGGCGGGGCTGTCGGTCAGACGTGGCGGGGCCGGTGGTCAGACCCGGCAGGGCTGGCGGTCAGAGCCGGCTGGCCGCCCGGGCCGCCTGCCGCTCGCGTCGTCGGGACCGGCGGCGGCGCACGATCCAGAAGGCGAAGCCGAGCAGGGCGACCAGGAACACGAGGACCAGCACCGGCAGGACGATGGCGACCAGGGACATGACCACGGAGGTGGCGTCCTCGGCGGTACTCGCCACCGGAGCGCCGACCCCGCCGGTGGTGGCGTTGATCACCGGGCGCGCGGCGGCCTTCAGTCCGTGCACCCCGAACGCCATCACCATCCCGACCGCGATCGGCACCCACTGGTGCGAGGAGAAGAACTGACCCGGGTCGGTGACCGTCACCGTCTCCGAGGCCGAGCCGGCACCGAAGGCCAGCCCGCCCGCGGTGGGCCGGACCACGGTCTGCAACACGTCGTTGACGTGGTCGACGACCGGCACCTTGTCCGCGACCACCTCCACCGCCAGCAGGACCACGAGAATGGCGATCACCCAGCCGTTGGCGAGCCACTGGGAGCCGGCCGGCAGGTTGATCAGGTCGGTGTAGCGGGCGAGCAGGCCGAGGGCGAGCAGAGGGATGTAGGCGTTCAACCCCGCCGAGGCGGCGAGACCGGCGCCGGTCAGCACTTCGAGCACGTGTCCCAGCATCCCACCGGGGCGCCAGTACCGCTCGGCGCGATCGGCCGTACCGCCGGGACCGGGCGCGGTGGTGCCGCGTCGCGTGGCGGGGCGGCCGACCGGCTCCGCTACCCTCGTCGGGTGCGGTTGGTGATTGCGCGGTGCTCAGTGGACTATGTCGGACGGCTCTCGGCGCATCTGCCGACCGCCACCAGGCTCCTGATGGTGAAGGCCGACGGCTCGGTCTCCATCCATGCGGACGACCGGGCCTACAAGCCGCTGAACTGGATGAGCCCGCCCTGCCGGCTGGAGGAGGCGCCCGGGGTGTGGCGGGTGGTCAACAAGGCCGGTGAGGAGCTGCGGATCACCCTGGAGGAGATCTTCCAGGACACCTCGTACGAGCTGGGGATCGATCCCGGGCTGCGGAAGGACGGGGTGGAGGCGCACCTCCAGGAGTTGCTGGCCGCGAACCCGGCCACCCTCGGCGAGGGGTACACGCTGGTCCGCCGGGAGTACATGACCGCGATCGGGCCGGTGGACCTGCTCTGCCGGGATGCCGAGTCCGGCACCGTGGCGGTCGAGGTCAAGCGGCGTGGCGAGATCGACGGGGTGGAGCAGCTCACCCGTTACCTCGAACTGCTCAACCGGGATCCGCTGCTCGCACCGGTGGCCGGCGTGTTCGCCGCGCAGGAGATCAAGCCGCAGGCGCGGGTACTCGCCACCGACCGGGGTATCCGGTGCGTCGTGGTCGACTACGACAAGCTGCGGGGCATCGAGCGGGACGAGCTGACCCTGTTCTGACCGGCTACGCCCGCACGGCGATGAGGGACTTGGGCAGGCCGGCGAGGCGTTCGACCCGGATCGTCGAGTCGGGGAAGTAGTGCCGGAGCTGCGAGCGGTCCAGCAACTCGGTCCAGAGCACCTGGGCGATGGCGGCCTCGTGGCTCTTCGCCGGGGAGTGCGCCAGCGGCCAGTGCCGGGCCACCATGGTGCGGGCCCGCACCGGTAGGAACTGCATCCCGGGGGCGAGCCAGTGCGGCTCGACCGGGAAGTAGCGGTACGGGGTCTGCACCCAGTGCGCGTCGGCCAGGGTCCGCACCGCTGCGGCGAACCGCAGTCGCCGCTCGTGCCCGCCCACGTGCTCCAGGACCGAGTTGGAGAAGACCAGGTCGTAGCGGCGACGGGTGATGTCCGACGGCAGTTCGCAGGCGTCGGCGTGGTCCACCTCCGCCCAGTCGGGTACCTCCGCCGGGGCGGGCTCCAGGTTGACCACGTGCACGTGCGCGGGGCGTACCGGGGCACGGAGCCAGGTGTCGACCCGGCCGCCGAGGTCGAGCACCGACATCTCCGCCAACCGGGGGAACGTCTCGGCGAGCCAGCCGGCCCGGCGTTGCCGGCGGCGGGCCGCCCAGGAGTCCTCGTTGTCGACCAGCTGGAAACGCAGCGAGTGCAGGCCCATGTCGGCAATGTACCGATGGCCCTACCCAGGTGGAATCTCTGAATCTTCCGATTCCACCGGACCATCGGTTATCCGACAGTCACCGACCGTAGATCGCCTTGATCGTCCTGACCAGCCGGGCCACCTGCGCCGGGGTCCGCTCGAAGGTCATCGCCGGCATCAGCGACGGTGCGCGCCGTCGGGTGACCGCCTTGGCCCGGCCGAACTCGCGCAGCCCGTCGTCGCCGTGGATCCGGCCGAAGCCGGACTCGCCCGTCCCGCCGAACGGCAGGGTGGACATGCCGGCGAAGCTGAGGGTGGAGTTGATCGCGGTCATCCCGGAGCGCAGCCGACGGGCCGCCTCCACCGCACGCCGCCGGCCGAAGACCGAACCACCCAGCCCGTACCGGACGGCGTTGGCCCGGTCGACCGCCTCGTCCACGTCGGACACCCGGTTGATGACGATCGTCGGGCCGAACGTCTCCTCGCGTACCGCGGCGGCGTCCTCCGGGACGTCCACCAGAACGGTCGGGTGCACGAACGGCGGCTGCACCGCCTCCGGCCCACCCAGGACCGCCCGGCCACCCCGGGCCACCGCGTCGTCGATGTGCCGCCGGATCACGTCCACCTGGCTCGGCATGGTGATCGGTCCGATGTCCGCGCCGTCCGCGCCCACGGTCAGCCGGCCGGCCCGTTCGACCACCTTGGCGACGAACCGGTCGTGCACCGCGTCGACGGCGTAGACCCGTTCGATGCCGATGCAGGTCTGCCCGGCGTTGGTGAGCGCGCCCCACACGCACGCCTCGGCGGCGGCGTCCAGGTCGGCGTCGTCGTCGACGATCATCGCGTCCTTGCCGCCCGCCTCCAGCAGCACCGGGGTGAGCGAGTCGGCGCAGGCGGCCATCACCTTCCTGGCCGTGGCGGTGGAGCCGGTGAAGGCCACCTTGCCCACCCCGGAACGGCAGAGCGCGGCGCCGACGTCACCGAGGCCGTGCACGACCTGGAGCACCGGGTGCTCCGGCACCACCTCGGCGAAGGTGTCCGCCAGCCACTGCCCGACCGTCGGGGTGTACTCGCTGGGTTTGAAGACCACCGCGTTCCCGGCGGCCAGGGCGTACGCGGCCGAACCGATCGGGGTGAAGACCGGGTAGTTCCACGGGCCGATCACGCCGACGACACCGTAGGGCTGGTACTCCAGGTGCGCGCCGAACTCGACGAGCAGCAGCCGGGACCGGACCCGGCGGGGCCCGAGCACCCGACGGGCGTTCCGCGCGGCCCAGTCGATGTGCTCGACCGCGGTGATGACCTCGACGATGGCGTCGGCCACCGGCTTGCCGGTCTCGGCGTGGCAGAGTGCCGCGAGTTCCTCGATCCGTCGGGCCAGGGTCGACCGCCAGCGCAGCAGCCGGTCCCGTCGGCCGGCGAAGCCCAGGCCGGCCCACCAGTCCCCGGCGGTGGCGGCGCGGCGCACCGCCGCAGCGACCCCGGCCGGGTCGCTGACCGGGAACCGGCCGGCCTCCGCGCCGGTCGCCGGATTCGTCGAGATCAGCAGGCCGTTGTCGACAACCGGAACGCCGGGGACCTGGACAGCCGTCATGGCGGCAGTCTAGACCCGCAGATTACCGGTGGGTAGGGTTTCGGTCCGCACGTGTGCCGGCAGCGGGTCACCCGGGCCCTCGGCGATCGACCCTCCTCGACGCGAGGCGGGGCCGGATGGCAGGATGGTCATGGAACTACTACGCTGCGAAATCGATTCGCTACCCGAGGTCCGCCGAATCGTCGACCCTTGTCTACCCGGCCGGTCGGCCAAGTCCACCGCTGGGTAGCTGGGCCCCGCGACGCGGGACTGGAAAGCTTGGCCCGCCGGGCCGTACCGGCGTGGTGGAGGGACTATCCATGATGGACGAGCCGGGTCTGCTGCCCATGCTGACCATCGTCAGCGGGTCCATGCGGGGCACCAGTTTCCGGCTCTCGCCCGGCTCCCGGGTCATCGGCCGGGTGGAGAGCGCGGACATCGTCATCGACGATCTCCAGGTCAGTCGCCGGCACGCGGCGGTCCGGCTCGCCGGCGGGCAGGTCTCCCTCGCCGACATGGGGTCCACCAACGGCACCTGGCTCAACGACCAGCGGCTCAACGGCGTGGAGCGGCTCACCGACGGCGACCGGATCCGGGTGGGTGGAGTCGAGCTGCGGTTCTTCGACCCGTCGTCGGCGGTGACCGTACCGGTCAACGGCTTCCGCGTCCCGCCGGTCGCCCCCGCACCGCCCCGACCGCCCTCGGCCGCGCTCGTCGGGCCGACCGACGCCATCGTCACCGACTCCGCCGGCCGTCCGCACCGGGTACTGCTCGCCCTCGGGGCGGGGATCGCGGCGGCCGGTGGCATCACCGGCGCGTACCTGATGTTCCAGTAGGAGCGACCGCCCTGTTGCCGGTCGCGCCAACCGGCGCGGGTCCGGCCGCGCGGCCCGGACCCGCCCGGCCACCGGATGGTGTGGCCCGGACCTGCCCCGACCTGTATCCGGGTGGTGGTCACCGCCATTGAACCGGCGGGACGTCGGTGGCAGCATCCGGCGGGTGGAAACCGAGCGGATCAGTGTGCAGGCCGGGGGCATCCGGCAGTCGGTGCTCGTCGCCGGGCCGGTGGACGGGACTCCGGTCCTGCTCGTGCACGGCAACTGCTCGTCGGCGGCGTTCTGGCTGCCCCTGATCCGGCGGCTGCCGGAGACGCTGCGGATCGTCGCCCCGGACCTGCGCGGGTACGGCGGGACGGAGACCGCCCCGGTGGACGCGACCCGGGGACTGGCCGACTTCGCCGACGACCTGGCCGCGTTGCTCGACGTCCCGGAGCTGTTCGGCAGCCCAACCGTGGCCGGTCCGGCCCGCCCGGTCGTGGTCGGCCACTCGCTCGGCGGGGGAGTGGCCATGCGGTTGCTGGTCGACCACCCGGACCGGGTCGGCGGCCTACTGCTGGAGGCGCCGGTGTCGCCGTACGGCTACGGCGGTACCGCCGGCCCCGACGGGATCCCGGTCAGCGCCGACTTCGCCGGTACCGGGGGCGGCACCGCCAACTCCGACCTGGTGCACCGGCTGGCCGCCGCCGACCGGGGCGCGGACACCCCGACCAGCCCCCGCAACGTGCTCCGGACGCTCTACGTGGCTGATCCGGCCAGTCTCGGCGACGACGAGGAACTGCTGCTGGACAGCATGCTCTCCACCGCCACCGGGGACGACAACTACCCGGGTACGGCGGTCACCTCACCGAACTGGCCGGGTACCGCCCCCGGGGACCGGGGCGTGCTCAACGCGCTCTCCCCGGCGCACTTCCGGATCGCCGACGACCTGGTCGCCGTCGCCGCCAAGCCACCGGTGGTCTGGGTACGCGGTGACGCCGACGCGATCGTCTCCGACGCCGCCCTGCTCGACCTGGCGTACCTCGGCTCGCTCGGCATGGTGCCCGGCTGGCCGGGCGTCGAGGCGTACCCGCCGCAGCCGATGGTCGGGCAGACCCGGGCGGTACTGGACCGGTACGCGGCGGCCGGTGGCCGGTACCGGGAGGTGGTGCTGGCCGGCTGTGGCCACTGCCCGCACCTGGAACGGCCGGCCGAGTTCGTCGCCGAACTGCTCGATCTGGCATCGTCCGGTGACATTTCCCACGCCGTCCCCACCCCACGCGGTTCCGACTTCGGAGCGTGACGTGGCAGACTCGCGCGCAGAACCTTAGCGGCCGTTCAGACGGCGGCCCGAGCGAGTGGAGGCGGACCGTGGCACGCGAGTTCACCAGCATCGGCGTCGTCGGGCTGGGCACCATGGGTGCCGGCATCGTCGAGGTGTTCGCGCGCAACGGCATCGACGTGCTGGCCGTCGAGATCTCCGACGCCGCGCTGGACCGGGGCCGGACCACGCTGACCCGCTCCACCGACCGGGCGGTCGCCAAGGGCAAGCTCGACCCCGCCGACCGGGACGCCCTGCTGTCCCGGGTCACCTTCGCGGTCGGCCTGGCCGCGCTGCACTCGGTCGACCTGGTCATCGAGGCGGTCCCCGAGCACCTCGACCTGAAGCAGCGCATCTTCGGCGAACTGGACCGGGTGTGCAAGCCCGAGGCGATCCTCGCCACCAACACCTCGTCGCTCAGTGTCACCGAGATCTCGGTGGCCACCAGCCGGCCCAACCAGGTCATCGGCATCCACTTCTTCAACCCGGCGCCGGTGATGAAGCTGGTCGAGGTGGTCCGGACGGTGGTCACCTCGGCGGAGGTGGTGGCCGACGTCGAGGCGCTCTGCGCCCGGCTCGGCAAGGTCGACGTCACCATCAGCGACCGGGCCGGCTTCATCGCCAACGCGCTGCTCTTCGGGTACCTCAACCACGCCGTCGGGATGCTCGAACAGCACTACGCGACCCGGGAGGACATCGACGCGGCGATGAAGCTCGGCTGCGGCCTGCCGATGGGCCCGTTGGCGCTGATGGACCTGATCGGGCTGGACACCGCGTACGAGATCCTGGACACCATGTACCGGCGGGGCGGGCGGGACCGCCGGCACGCCCCGGTACCGCTGATCAAGCAGATGGTCACCGCCGGGCTGCTCGGCCGCAAGTCCGGCCGGGGCTTCTACACCTACGAGCGGCCGGGTTCCCCGGTGGTCGTACCCGACGAGCAGACCCCGGCCCGGGTGGACGGGGCAGTCGCCGACGGCGCCCGGGGGATCTCGAAGGTCGGGGTGGTCGGCTCGGGCACGATGGCGACCGGCATCATCGAGGTCTTCGCGAAGGCCGGCTACGAGGTCGTCTCGGTCACCCGGGGTGCGGAGAAGTCCGCCCGGGTCTGCGAGGCGGTCAAGACCTCGCTCAACAAGGGCGTCGTACGCGGCAGGCTCAGCGAGGCCGACCGGGACGCCGCACTCGGTCGGATCACCTGGTCGGCGGTGCTGGAACACCTGGCCGACGTGGACCTGGTGGTGGAGGCGGTGGTCGAGGAGCTGAGCGTCAAGAAGGCCCTCTTCGCCAGCCTCGACGAGATCTGCAAGCCGGGCGTCGTGCTCGCCACCACCACCTCCTCCCTGCCGGTGATCGACGTGGCGATGGCCACCCACCGGCCGGCGGACGTGGTCGGGCTGCACTTCTTCAACCCGGCGCCGGTGATGCCGCTGGTGGAGATCGTGCGCACCATCCGCACCTCGGCGGAGACCGTGACGACCGCCCAGGCGGTCTGCGCCACGCTGGGCAAGACCGGGGTCGCCTGCGGGGACCGGTCCGGGTTCATCGTCAACGCGCTGCTCTTCCCGTACCTCAACGACGCGGTGAAGATGCTGGAGGCGAGCTACTCCACGGCCGACGACATCGACCACGCGATGAAGCTCGGCTGCGGGTACCCGATGGGTCCGTTCGAGCTGCTCGACGTGGTCGGGCTGGACGTGTCGCTGGCCATCCAGCGGGAGCTGTACCTGGAGTTGCGGGAGCCCGGCTTCGCCCCGGCGCCGCTGCTGGAGCACCTGGTCACCGCCGGCTACCTGGGCCGCAAGAGTGGCCGGGGCTTCCGCGACCACACCAACCGCTGAGTGACGCACTGCGGGCCCTCCCGGACCGGAGGGCCCGCAGCGCGTTCCGGGCCGGTCAGGGCTGCGACTCGCCGAAGGAGTCGTCGCCCAGTCCGGGGAAGACGTGGACCGCGCCGGTGACGTCGTTGACGGTACGCACGTCGAGCCGCCCGTCGTTGTCGTAGTCGGCCACCGTCACGGTCCAGGTCACCAGGCCGAGCGGGTCCTGTTCGAGTTGGCGTACGCTGCCGTCCTCCAGCAGCACCACCACGCCGCTGGAGAAGTCGGTGCACCGCTCGAAGTAGCTGATCACCGCGCTCTGCACCCCGTCGCCGTCGAAGTCGGCCAACTGAACGCTGCGCGGGTTGGCGCACCAGCGCATCGGGCCGGGGACGAAGCCGCCGGACCCGTCGTTGAGGAAGGTGGCGAAGCCGTCACCCTGGTCGGTCCATTCGTAGATGTCCGGCAGGCCCTGCGAGTCCAGGTTGGCGGTACCGATGAAGCTCGGCTGGAACAGCCCGACGGAGAAGTCGGTGACCCGGAAGTCGTCGATGGTGATCAGGTTCTGCTCGAACCCCGGTGGCGGGCCGGTGAACCAGGTGGCCAGCAGTTCGTCGGCCCGGTCGCCTTCGATGTCCGTCCAGGTGCCCATGTCCGGGCAGTAGGTGTCCTCCTCGGGCATGGTGAGGTACGGGTGGGCCTGCGGGGTGCCGTAACCGCCGCCGGGCAGGCCGGGGCGGACCACGACCTGGCAGACCCGGACATGGTCCGCGGTGCCCACGTCCGGGGGCACCGCCTCGGTCAGGGTGGACAGGTCGTTCCGGCCGTCGCCGGTGACGTCGGCCGTGATCGGCTGGTACCGCCCGCTGGCTGAGGCGGCCGGCACCCACAGGTTCACCGCCAGCAGGGCGCCCACGGTGAACAGGACGATGCGCCCCGCGCCCCGGATGGCATGCTTCATGTCCCCTACCTCCTAGCCGGACGCGCTTCCGGTAACTATCAGGACGTTAGACCGGCTTTGCCGGAATTTGCCATGACCTGACCGTGATCCGACAGCTGATCCGCTGTTGTCCGGCTGGTTGATCACTCTTCGGTGACCGGATGACCGCTGCGTACCCTCGACGGGTGAGTCCACGTCGCAACCGCCCCCGCCCCGAGCAGACGGACCGGTTCGACGCCGACCGGGCCCGGCACGGTGTCGAGTCGGTGCAGGGCTGGCGGGACGGTGAGTGGCAGGTACGCGGGATTCCGGGCGGGGCGGCGACGAAGACGTACCGCTGCCCCGGCTGCGACCAGGAGATCCGCCCCGGGGTCGCGCACGTGGTGGCCTGGCCGGCCGACGGGCGGGGCGACCTCAGCGACCGGCGGCACTGGCACAGCGGGTGCTGGCGGGCCCGGGACCGGCGCGGTCCGAACATCCAGCGCGGCCGGGGGCCCCGGTACGGCTGACCACCCGGGCGGCGATCCGCCGCACCCGGTTCCGGCGCGCTCCGGCGGCGATCTGCGTCACCCGGTTCCGGCCCCGCCGGGCGGGCCTGCCGGGTGACCGGCGAAACTGGTCGGGTGAGTGCACCCATCCGCGCGTCGTCGATCCTGCCCGGCCACCGGGAGGAGATCGAGCTGCACACCGCCGACGGACTGCGGCTGGTGGGCGAGCTGGCCCGCCCCGCCGACCGGGAGCCGGTCGGCACCCTGATCTGTCTGCACCCGCTGCCCACGCACGGCGGGATGATGGACAGCCACATCTTCCGCAAGGCGGCCTGGCGGCTGCCCGCGCTGGCCGACCTGGCCGTGCTCCGGTTCAACACCCGGGGCACCAGCAGCGTCCGGGGGACCAGCGAGGGCAGTTTCGACGGCGCCGTCGGCGAGCGGTACGACGTGGCTGCCGCGATCGAGTACGCCGAGTTCGCCGAGCTGCCCAACCGCTGGCTGGTCGGCTGGTCGTTCGGCACCGACCTGGCCCTGAAGTACGGCTGCGATCCGGCGGTGGCCGGGGCGATCCTGCTCTCCCCGCCGCTGCGCTTCTCCACGCCCGGGGACCTGGCAGTCTGGGCGGAGACCGGCAAGCCGTTGACCGCGCTGGTCCCGGAGTTCGACGACTATCTCCGCCCGGACGAGGCCCGGCAGCGGTTCGCCGCCGTTCCGCAGGCCGAGGTGGTCGGGATGGCCGGCGCCAAGCACCTCTGGGTCGGTGACGCCGAGAAGGTGCTCGACGAGATCGTCCGGCGGGTGGCCCCGGGGGTGCCGGTGCCGCTGCCGAAGACCTGGGACGGTCCGATGGAGACCGGCGACGTGAGCGCCTACGCCGACCGGACCGTGGCGGCCTTCGCCGACCTTCCGGTACCCGGACCGCAGGCCGGCCGCGCGGACTGAGCGGCCCGTCCGGACCGGTCCGGCCGCCTGCGGTTGCCCTGCTTGCCCTGACAGACCTGCTCCGGTGCTGCGCTCTGCTTCGGTCTGGGGTGCTGCTCCCCGTGGCACACCTGCTCCGACGCTTTGCTCTGCTTCAGCGGAGGCAACAGTCAGCCGGACGCGGTGTTGCCGTGGGTGAAGCAGAGCAAAGCGGCCGAAGGTGTCCGGCCGGATCGCCGGCCGCCACCCGCCGGCAAGTGCGGCTGACCAGCGCGCGGGTCACCGGCCGGCTGGCCACCGTGGCCGCTCAGACCGGCTGGGCCGGGTCGCCGTCGAGGATCTCCACCGGGTCCAGCGACGCGGCCGGGGGCCACCCGGCCCGCCAGTCGGCCCGCTGCCGCCACACCTCGCGTACCGGGCTGTCCCGCCCGCACAGCTGGGCGGCCAGGGCCCGTGCCGCCACTCCGGCGACGAGCAGCCCCTCGGCGATCCGGGCCCGCCGGGCCGGCCAGCGTAGCCGCAGGTAGGTGATCCGGCCCCGGAGCAGCATCACCCGTTTCCGGACGCCGGTGGAGGCGGCCCCGTTGAGGTGCACCACCCGGGCGGCCGGTACCAGCACCGGCTGCGCGCCGTGGGCCGTCGCCCGGTGGCACAGGTCGACATCCTCGCTGTACATGAAATAGTCCGGGGTGAAGCCGCCGAGCGTGGTGAAGAGCGCCCGGTCGACCAGCAGCAGGCAGCCGGAGGCGGCGGGTACCGGACCGCCGACCCGCCGGTCCAGCCCGGGTAGTTCCTCCGGATTGGTCCACCGGAGCCGACGGAACATGCTGGACAGTCCGGTGGCGTAGCAGACGTGCCCCCACAGGGACGGGAAGCCGAAGACCGACCGGCCGTCGTCGGTGCCGTCGGGGTGCAGCGTCCGGCCCGCGTAGATCCGGTGCCCCGGGTGGGTGCGGGCGTACCCGACGAGGGCGCCGACCGGGTCACCGACCGGCTCGGTGTCCGGGTTGAGCAGCAGCAGGTACCCGCCCCGGGCCCGGGCCGCCCCGACGTTGACCGCCCGGCCGAAGCCGATGTTCCGGGCCAGCCGGATCACCCGGACCTCGGGGTGCTCGGCGCGGACCGCGTGCGCGGAACCGTCGGTGGAGGCGTTGTCGACCACGATCACCTCGTACGGGACCGTCGGGGTGGCGTCCCGCAGGGTGGCCAGCGCCCGCAGGATCAGCCGTCGGGTCTGGTACGACACCATGATCACCGAGACCGTCGGGGTCACCGTACCGCCCCCTCCGGCGTACGGCTGGACTCGTCCCGGCCCCAGGTGGCCCGGCCGCCGCTGCGCCGCGCGGCCAGCCCGGCCAGCACGCTCAGCACGGCGTAACAGGCACCGGCCGGGAGCAGCCAGGGCCGGGGGAGCACCACGTCGACCAGCCAGGAGGCCCGCCGGGACCGGCGTACCCCGGTGAGGCCGCTGCGCCGCAGCGCGGTGTTGCCGGCCCGGACCCGGACCAACCGGCGCAGCAGGTCGGCGGTCCGGCGCGGGGTGGCCACCACACAGTCCACGTCGTCCAGTTCCCGCCGCTCACCGGGCAGGAAGAGCGAGTCGAGGAAGAGGTCGTCGGCCACCTGGTCGGGAAACCGGTCGAACCGGGCCCGCCCGGCGCGGGAGACGGCCACCGCACCCCGGCCGAAGAGCGCGCCCCGGAAGACCGGCAACCGGCCGTGTACCGCGAAGTAGGCCCGGACCAGCAGCGGCCGGCCGGTGGTGTCGAGCACCCGGCGGGGTGCGGCGGCCAGCGCGGCGGGGCCGTCGACCGCGGCGGCCAGCGCCCGGACCCCGTCGGTGTCCAACTCGACGTCGGCGTCGAGGTAGAGCCGGGGAAAACCGCTCGCCGCCGCGTCCCCGGCGTTCAACGCGGCCGGCTTGCCGGCCGCCGGCAGTTCCAGCACCCGCACCCCGGGTACGCTCCGCGCCAGTTCCGCCGTGCCGTCGGTGCAGCCGTTGGCCACCACGATCACCTCGAACTCGCCCGGCCGGGCGTCGCCGAGCAGCCGGCGCAGCCCCCGGCCGAGGACCCCCTCCTCGTTGTGCGCGGCGATCACCACGCTGGTCACCATGGGGCCCGCCCGGTGAACGCCCGCCGGATGCGACGGGTGACGATCTGCCGGCGCAGCCGCCAGCCCTGGTAGTGCCGCAGGTCGAGGGAGGCGCCCTGGACGAGCCGGGCGGAGTGCCGCATGTGCTCGGTCCATTCGGCGACGGTGCGTACCCCGGTGCTGCGGGCCGACAGCGGCAGCCGGGCGGCCAGGTCGGCGTCGGTCCGGTAGATGGTGTGCGGGCTGCGCGGGTCGTCCATGTGGTCCTCCCGGATGAACGGGTGGTACCAGCCGTTGACCCAGCCGAGCCGGGCGGCGCGCAGGCACCAGGTGGTGAACGACTCGTCGGCGGCGATCGGGCCGACCTGTCGGACCACCTCCCGCTTGACCAGGTAGCCGCTGCCCTGCACCCAGTGGTTGCGCAGCAGCCGGTGCCCACCCGGGAAGTCGGCCAGTTTGGGGGCCATCAGCTCCGGGTCGACGTCGCTGTCCGGGAAGCGCCAGGCGGCGATCACCCCGAACTCGGCCACGTCGGTGTGGGCCCGGCGCAGGGTGGGCAGCCAGGCCGGGTCCTCCAGGCAGTCGTCGTCGACCTTGCCGAGGTACTCGCCGGTCGCCTCCGCCCAGAGCCAGTTGGTCGGCTCCCGCAGCCCGGCGTTGGCCGGACTGTGGTGGAACCGGTGCAGCCGGGGATGGTCGCGGAACTCTCCGACCGCGTCCAGGGTGGCCTGGTCGTCGCCGTTGTGCCAGACCCAGACCCGGCCGTCGTCCGGGCAGACGTCGAGCAGCCGGGGCAGGGACATGCGGACGTACTCCGGCCGGTTGTAGGTGATCATCAAGATGTCGATCATGGGTTTCCGCCCTGGTTGATCCGGTCCGCCCGGGTGACCCGCCAGAGCGCGCCGACCAGCCCGAGCAGCAGGTGGATGGTGACGAGATAGGTGGAGAAGTAGAGCGCGTCGAAGGTGAACGCCGAGGTGGCCGCGACCGTGATGGTCACCGCCAGGACGGCGGCCAGGTCCCGGTCCCGACGGTCGGCGGCCAGCCGGACCATCCGGCCGGCGAGTACCACCCCGGTCCCGAACAGTCCGACCAGCCCGGCCACCCCGACCAGCCCGGTGGTGACCAGGCTGACCAGCCACTGGTTGTCGAGCAGTTGGTAGGTCTCCGGCAGCCAGCTGCCCACCCCCCGGCCCAGCCAGGGGCGCTCCCGGATGAACGGGGTCACGACGTCGTAGTCCTCCAGCCGGCCCTGCACACTCGGATCCCGGTCGCCGGCCAGCAGCAGCGCCCGCAGGGTGGCCAGCAGCCCCGGTCGGACGACCTGGATCACCGCGGCGAGCAGCACGCCGACGGCCAGCACGTTGAGGGTGGTCCGCAGCGGCCAGAGCAGGACGAACACCCCGACCGCCGCGGCGAGGGCGAGGACCCCGGTCCGGGACAGGGCGATCGGGACCGCCCCGGCCTGGACGATCGCCAGGGTGGTGTAGACCTGCCGGCTCCGGCGGGACGTCGAGAACCGGGCGTAGTGGATCGCCACCATCAGCCCGACCACCATGAGCACGCTGAACTCGATGAAGTGTCCGGCGGTGCCGGCCACCCGGACCAGCCCGCCGCCACCCCGGTCGTCGAAGCCGACCAGGTCCCGCTGGAAGACCAGTACCGGTGGCAGTTTCAGGTAGACGGTCAGATCCAGGCGCAGCGCGAACTGGCTCAGCGCGACCAGCGCCATCAGCGTGGCGCACCAGCAGAGGCAGCGCAGCACGGTGTCGATCCGCTGCCGGGTGAGCACCCCGTCCGCGGCGGCCAGCAGGATCCCCGCCCCGGCGAGGGCCATCAGGACCGTCCGGTCCGTGCTGTTGGCCTCCAACGGCGGCAGCCCCCGGGCCTGGCCGGCGGCGTAGGAGAGGGCCAGGGTGCCCAGGTAGCCGGCGAGCGCCCAGCGCATCGGCTGGCGGTTCCGGGTGGCCAGCACCGGATGCAGCCGGGTCAGCGCCCACCAGACGAACAGACCCAGCCCGAGCAGCACGCCCGGCCGGCCCAGGGTGGTCAGCGGCGGAAAGATCAGTCGCGCCGGCAGCAGGTACGACAGCAGCAGCGCGAGGACGATCCCGGCACTCGCGTCGGGGAAGGGGCGTACCGCGCCGGTGACCCCGTCGTAGACGGTGGTCGACCGGCGCGCCGAGAGGTAGGTCCGCACGGTCATCCCGCCGGCAGGGGCGTCGGCGCGCTCATCGGTCCGCGTCGTCGGTCACGGGCCGTACGACGGTGAGCAGTTCCGTGTCGTCCGACTGCGGTCGGCTGACCGGTTTCGGCCGGACGGCCGGGTTGAGCGGCGGGCGTACCACAGCCGGCGGTGCGGTCCCGGCCGGCCCGGCCGGGGGCTGTGGCCGCTGCGGTACCACCCGGGCGTGACCGGTGTCGCCGACGGTCCGGGCGTCGCGGCGACGGCGCCCGGCGGCGGACCGGCGGCGGGCCCACGCGTCGAAGAGCACGGCGAGGGCCGCCGCGAGCAGCGCGCCCACCCCGGCCACCACGATCTGGGCGCGCAGCACGTTGGACCGGGAGGGGACGACGTTGCGGCCCGGGTCGAGGACCTCGGTGGTGATCTGCTCGCCGGAGCGCGGCCGGTACTCCGCCTGCCGGCCGGCCACCTCCTCACTGATCAACCGGGTCACCGCGGCGACCGTGGCGGCTGCCGCCGCCCGGTTCCCCGCCGTCACGTCGATGGTCAGGATCGAACTGCGGGTGACCAGCCCCACCTCGTAGTCGGGATCGCCACCGGCGGCCCGCACCCGGTCCCGGAAGTCGTGGGACGAGGCGGAGATCTGTACCGCCTGGGCCATCGCGTTCTCGCCGACCCGCAGCCAGGGGTTGCCCGGCTGCGGACTGGCCCCCGGGGCCGGTGCGGGTACCGCGGTGGTGGGCGGCACCAGCAGGACGGCGGCGCTCGTCTTGTACTCCGGCTGGATGGAGATGCCGAGGCCGGTTGCCGCACCGAGCGCGCCGAGCAGGACCGGAACCGTGACGTACCACCGCCGGAACATCAGTCTCAGGAGGTCGAGGAGGTCCATCGGGTGGCCTTTCGGTCGGTCGTCGTCGGCGCGGCGGCGGTACCGGTCAGCAGCCGCTGCCACAGCGCGAGGTAGGCCCGCTCCTGGTGGTCCCAGGCCAGGCTGTCGGTGAACCGGTCCCGGGCCACCCGGCTCATCTCGGCCCGGGTCGGGGCGTCGTCGAGCAGGGTGTCCAGCGCCCCGGCCAGTTCGTCGGGGGTGCCGTTGGGCACGTACCGGGCCGCCTCGCCGGCGGTCCGCCGGGTCTCCAGCAGGTCGACCGCGACCACCGGCAGTCCCCGGGCGACGTACTCCACCGTCTTGGCCATCGTGGAGAGCTGGGCCATCCGGGTCGGCGGATCCGGCTGGACCGCCAGGGTGGCGGTGCGCAACAGCCCGTCCACCTCGTCGGCCTCCAGCCAGCCGGTGAACTCCACGACGTCGTCGATGCCCCGTTCGGCGCTCAGCCGGCGCAACTCCGGCAGGCTCTCGCCGTCCCCGGCCACCACCAGCCGCCAGTCGGTCCGGCCGCGCCGTCGGGCGAGTTCCTCGGCGGCCAGGACGGCGGTCTCGACGTGGTCCTGGGGGTTGATCACGCCGAGGTAGACGATGGTCCGGCGGACCGGACCCGATTCGGCGCGGGGCGACGGGATCAGTCCGGCCGGTTCAGCGTGGGCCGGTGGACCCGATCCGACCTCGGCCAGGGTGGGGCCGTTGCGGACCACCACCACCCGGTCCGGGTGGCAGCCGCCCCGGGTGACGGCCAGCTGCCGGTAGGACTCGTTGGTGGCGACCACCGCCGAGGCGCAGCGCCAGGAGAGCCGTTCACAGAGCCGGAGGATCCGGAGCACCGCCGGATGCGGTCGGTCGGTCTTGCATTCGTACAGCTCGGGGGAGAGGTCGTGGTGGTCGAAGACGAAGGGCCGGCCGACGGCCCGGACCAGCAGGGCGAGCGGCCAGAAGATGTCCGGCGGGTTGCAGACCTGCACGGCGTCGACCCGGGTGCGCAGCATGAGGGCGAGCAGCCGTACGGCGACCGCGGTCAGGGCCCAGGCGAACTCCAGGGCGAAGGAGAGCACCCCGGTACCGGCCAGCGGCTGCGGGAAGGACCGGATCGCGGTACCGGCCGTGCCGGGCAGGACGGTGGGCCGGGCCGGGCCCCGGGGACAGATCACGGTGGCCCGGTAGCCGGCGGATTCGAGGGCCCGGCACTCCCGGATCACCCGACGGTCCCGCTCGGCGGGCAGGTTGACAACCACGATCACCACGTGCGGCTGCCGGTCCGCCATCCGTCACTCCCATCGTCCGGCACCGACTCGCACCGCTGATTTGTTGAGGAAACTCCGTACCGTTTCCGACCCTGCTGGATGAAATGGCTGTCGGCAAGGCGGCGTGCCCGCCACCCGGTGTCCAGTTTCAGGCAGCGGATGGAGCTGATCGGGGGATTGCAGTTCCGGGGCTGATCGGAAAATGAATGTGATTCATCCGAGGGCTTTTCCGAAAACTGTCCAGCGGCTCAGAGTATTCGATGATCCTTCATGTTGGCAGCCCGTCAATGCCGTCCTGAGCTGCGACTCTGCCTGTTGAGAAGAGTCCATGGCGGTACGGCGAGCTGCCTGATCGGTCGTCGGTTTCGCGCCGATGGGTGGACCGGCGACGGTCGGGCCCATGACACCGGACCGGTGTGCAGAGCGTCATTCTGATGAACAGCTGCCGGGTCGGGCCAATGGCTCGACAAAACATTTAGGAGGGCAGTTGTGTCACGTTCCATGATCCGCTTGTCGGCTTTGTTGGCAGCACTCGTCCTGCTCCTGCCGGCCGCCGTCGGCGGCCCGCCCGGCCGTCCACCGGCCGCCACGGCGTCGTCCGCTGGTCCACCGGCCGCCACGGCCCGGTCGGGTGGTCAACCGGCCGCCCCCACGCTCTCCGCTGGTCCACCTGTCACCGCCGCACTGCCCGCCGGCTTCACCGACCAGACCGTGCTCGCCGGGCTCACCCAACCCACGAAACTCGCCTTTTCGCCCGACGGGCGGATCTTCGTCGCCGAGAAGGCCGGGCTCGTCAAGGTCTTCGACGGCCCCGGCGACCCCACCCCGGTGGTCTTCGCCGACCTGCGCCCGCAGGTGTACGACTACACCGACCTGGGCCTGCTCGGCCTCACCCTGGCACCCAGCTTCCCGGCCGACCCGTACGTCTACGTCAGCTACAGCTACGACGGGGTGGTCGACGGCAGCGCCCCCACCTACCACGACACCTGCCCGAGGCTCGGCAACTGCCGGTCCAGCGCCCGGGTCAGCCGGCTGCGGGCCGCCGGTGACGTGACGACCGGGGCCGAACAGGTGCTGCTCCACGACTGGTGCACGCAGAGCGACACCCACTCCGTCGGCGACCTGCACTTCGGCCCGGACGGTGCCCTCTACGTCACCGGCGGTGACGGTGCCGCCGCCTCCTACACCGACTACGGGCAGGGCGGCAGCCCCGCCAACCCGTGCGGCGACCCGCCGGTACCCGCCGGGACCGCGCCCACCCCGCCCACCGCCGAAGGGGGCGCGCTGCGTTCGCAGGACCTGCGTACCCCCGGCGACCCGACCGGACTGGGTGGCACCCTGATCCGGATCGACCCGGCGACCGGCGCCGCCCGACCGGACAACCCGCTGGCCGGCAGCACCGACCGGAACACCCGCCGGATCGTCGCCCACGGCCTTCGCAACGCGTACCGGTGGACGTTCCGGCCGGGTACCCGGGAGGTCTGGCTCGGCGACGTCGGGTGGCGCAACTGGGAGGAGATCAACCGGCTGCCCGACCCGCTGGCCGGACCGGTGCCCAACTACGGCTGGCCCTGCTACGAGGGGAACAACCGGCAGAACGGTTTCGACGCGGCCAACCTCGACCTCTGCGAGAGCCTGTACCGGGCCCCCGCCGGTACGGTGACCGCCCCCTACTACACCTACGCGCACAACCAGGTGGTCGCGTCCGGCGACGGCTGCCCCACCGGCGGGTCGTCGCCGAGCGGGGTGGCCTTCTACCCGCGCAGCGGCGGGGCCTACCCGGCCGAGTACGCGGGGGCGCTCTTCTTCGCCGACTACTCCCGGCGCTGCGTCTGGGCGATGCGGGTCGGTGCCGACGGGCTGCCCGACCCGGCCCGGATCACCGGCTTCTCCGCCACCGCGTTCGCCGTCGATCTCCAGGTGGGTGCGGACGGCGACGTCTACTACGTCGACCTGCCCGGCGGTACGGTCCGTCGGTTCCACCACACCGCCGGCAACCAGCCACCGGTCGCCGACCTCCGGGCCACCCCGGTCTCCGGCCCGGCACCACTGACCGTCACCTTCGACGCGTCCGGCTCGACCGACCCGGACGCCGGGGACGTGCTCGGCTACGAGTGGGACTTCACCGGGGACGGGACCTGGGACGCCACCGGGGTGCGGGTGGCGCACACGTACCCGACGGTCGGCACGTACACCGCCCGGTTGCGGGTCACCGACCCCGGTGGCCTCTCCGACACGGCCGGCGTGCAGATCCTGGTCGGGATCGGGGCCCCGGTTCCGGTGATCGACCTGCCGGATCCCGGGCTGCGCTGGCGGGTCGGGCAACCCGTCACCTTCGCCGGGCACGCCACCGACCCGCAGGACGGGCCGCTGCCCGCGTCGGCGCTGCGCTGGCGGCTGGTCAACCGGCACTGCACCACCGACGGGGACTGTCACAGCCACGTCATGCAGGAACTCACCGGGGTGACCGGCGGGTCGTTCCCCGGCCCCGACCACGAGTACCCGTCGTACCTCGAACTGACCCTGACCGCGACCGACAGCGCCGGTCTCACCGGGAGCACGACGCTCCGGCTCGACCCGGCCACCGTCGACCTGGCGTTCACCACCGTCCCGTCCGGGCTGCGGGTCAACGTCAACGGCACCGAGCTGACCACCCCGGCGGCGGCCCGGGTGATCATCGGGGCGACCACCACGCTGAGCGCGCCCAGCCCGCAGGGCGACTGCGTCTTCGCCGACTGGTCGGACGGCGGTGCGCAGACCCACGCGCTGGCCGCGCCCGCTGACGGCGGCACCTGGACGGCGACCTTCACCGGTACCGGATGCGGGGCCACCGGGTACCGGCTGACCACCGAGGTCGGTCAGCCGTACGTCGGTGCCGACGGCCCCGTGCTGCCGTTGGCCGGGGACGACGTGTCGACCCGGATCACGCTGCCGTTCCCGGTGCCGTTCCACGGCCGCGACCGGACGACCGCCTGGGTCTCCAGCAACGGGTTCCTGGCGTTCGTGGACCCCGGTGGGTCGCAGCCGCTCAACGGGACGCTGCCCGATCCGGCGGCGCCGAACGCCCTGGTCGCGCCGTTCTGGGACGACCTGGTGGTCCGCGCCGACTCCGCGGTGCGGACCGGCTGGTCCGGCGCCGTCGGGCAGCGCCGGTTCGTCGTCGAGTGGCACAACATCGGCCTGTACGGCTCGTCGTCGGCGCGGATCAGTTTCTCCGTGGTGTTCGCCGAGACCGGCACGATCACCTTCCACTACGCCGACCTGAGCACGACCAAGCCCCGGGAGCGGGGGGACAGCGCCACGGTGGGCCTGGAGAACGATCCGGGTACCGGGGCGGTGGTCCACTCGGTCAACCGGGCGGCGCTGGCCAACGGCACCGCGATCACCTTCCACCCCGTCGTCTCCTGACGATCTGCTGAGCTGTTAGGAAGGGGCCCTTCCTATACCGAATGCGATAGGAAGGGGCCCTTCCTTACCAGTTGGCGGAGCCGACGGTCGGTGGCGGCCAGCAGGGCGGCGGTGAACAGCGTGGCGCCACCACCGACCAGTCCGATGGCGGCCAACGGCGGTAGCGCGGCCAGGCCGAGCCGGTCGACCAGGGGCGGGGCGAGCAGGGCGGTGGCGGTCGCCGCCAGCGCGGCCGGCACGGTGGGCGCGAGGAAACGGGCCACCGGGGCGCCGACGGTGCGGTGCACGGTCAACCAGATGGCCAGCGCGTTGACCAGGGCCTGGAGGCCGATACCGGCCAGGGCGACCGCGCTGGCCTGGCGGATGTCGTCGAGACCGGTCAGCAACAGACCCAGGGTGACCAGTACGGTCACGCCGAGGACCGCCCGCAGCCAGGTGATCACGGCCAGCCGGCCGGGTTCGCCGACCGCCTGCAACGCCGGGCCGAGCAGCACCCCGTAGACGTTGACCGCACCGTAGAGGCAGAGCAGCCGCAGCGGTGTCTCGGTACCGGCCCACTGCGGGCCGAGCAGTGCGACCAGCGGCCCGGCGGTCGCCGCGAGGATCCCGAGCACCGGCAGCCCGGCGACCGCACCGAGGTGCTGCAACCCGGTCAGGTGGGCGGCGAGGGCGGCCCGGTCCCGTTGCAGCCGGGACAGCGACGGCAGCGCCACCTGCTGCAGCGAGCGGACCGCGACGTCGACCAGCAGGTCCGGCAGCCGGGCGGCGAGCCGGTAGATGCCGGTGGCGACCGGGCCGAAGAAGATGCCGGTGACGATGACGTCGGCCCGGTTGCTGAGCAGGACGCCCAGCCCCGCGCTCGCCGAGTGGGCGGAGAACGCCCACAGTTCCCGGATGGCGCCCAGCCGCAGCCGCCGGCCCGGTCGCCACGGGCAGACCAGCCAGACCACCACCATGCTGACCACGCCGTTGACCAACTGCTGCCCGACCAGCGCCCACACGCCGGCCCCGGCCAGCGCGAGGGCCACCCCGACGATCCCGCTGAGCACGGCGGCCAGCAGGGTGCGCTGGGCCACCGCGCGGAAGCGCAACTCGCGGCGGAGCAACGCCTCCGGCACGATCGCCAGGGCCTGGACCGGTACCAGCGGGCTGAGGGCGAGGCAGATCACGGTCAGCCCGGGGGTGCCGTTGAGCAGGGCCCAGAGCGGGCTGGCGGCGGCGGTGAGCAGGCCGATCCCGACCCCGGCGAGGACGAGCACCCCGAAGGCCGCGTCCAGGTGCGCCGGGGTGAGCACGTCACGTTGCACGATCGCCGACACGAGTCCCTGCTGGATGAGGGTCTGCGCGATGGTGATGAACACCAGGGCCATCGCGAGCAGCCCGAACTCGGTCGGCCCGAGCAGTCGGGCGAGCAGGAAGGTGACCAGGATCGACGAGCCGACCCGGCCGGCGGTGAGCAGGTACGACCAGCCGATCGCCGCCCGGACCCGGGACCGCCCGGCCGGTGCCGGCCGGGTGTCGGCCGCTCCGGTCGCGGTCACCGGCCACCACCGCCGAACGGGGCCGACGTGGGACGCCCGGTGAGCTGCCGCCGCCACCGGCCGGTGTGTACCCGGACCCGCCGGGTACCCCAGGTGGCGGCGAAGGCCAGGGCGCAGCTGAGCCGGGTGGCCGGGTCGACGTCGGCGGTGGCCAGGGTGCGCAGCGTCTCGGCCAGCATCCGCAGCCGGGGTGCCAGCACCCGCCGCCCCTCCGGGGCGAACCAGCTGACCGCGTCGGCCAGGGTGCCGGTGGGGGACTGCCGGGTGGAGGCGACGTGCAGCCGGCGCAGGAACAGTTGCTGCGGCACCTCGTGGATCTCACCGAGCGCGGCGACCTCGGCGACGAAGGAGTAGTCGGAGGAGAGGAACGGCCGGATCAACCGGGTACGGCGCAGCGTGGCGATCCGGAACACCCCGAAGTGGGCGTGGCAGAGGCTGAGGTAGCGGGCCACCTGCGCGACCCGCCGCCAGGGCCGGGGGTCGGCGCAGCCCAGCCGGTCGGGGTACGGGCCGATCGGCTCGCCGGAGCCGTCGATCAGCAGGGTACGGGGGTAGGCGAGCACCGCCCGGGGACCGGCCGCGTCGAGGGCGGCCACGCAGGCGCTGACGAACCCGGGGAGGCAGATGTCGTCGTAGGCGACCCACTTGAACAGCTCACCCCGGGCCAGCTCGACGACTTTCGTGTAGTTGACGTGGCCGCCGAGGTTCCGGGGATTGCGGTACAGCCGGATCCGGTCGTCCCGGGCCGCGTACGCCCGGCAGATCCGCCAGGTCCGGTCGGTGGACGCGTTGTCGCTGACGACGATCTCGAAGTCCGGGTGATCCTGGGCGAGCAGGGCGTCCAGGCAGCCTTCGAGGTAGCGCTCGGCGTTGTAGAGCGGCACGCCGAGGCTCACCCGTGGTGCGGTGTCGGGCATCGACCGGCCCCGCTCAGGCGACCAGCAGTTCGGCGGTGACGCCGAGCCGGCGCAGCGCGGCGCCGATCTCCGCGCGGTACGCCGGGTTGGTGATGACGACGCTGCGCGGCCGGAGCGTGCCGAGGGTGTCCGGGGCGGTCACCTGGTGCCCGGTCACCGGCAGGTACCGGCCCCACTTGCGCGGGTTGACGTCGACCACCGCGCCGAGCCGGCACTCCGGGTCGGCCAGGTGCAGGAACTGCACGCCCCGCGAACCGGCACCCCAGAGCACCGGCCGGTCCCCGGCGGCGATCCGCCGGTCCAGCTCGTCGGCCCACCGGTGCCGTTCCGTGGCGTGCCGGTCGGCGAACCCGGCGATCGCGGCGAGCTGCCGGTCCCGGTCGGCGGCAGCTGGGCGGCGGGTCACCGGACTGGTGCCGGTGCCGGTGTTCACCCCGAACTCCACGTAGCGGAACATGCCGGCGAAGAGCTGCCCGGTGTCCAAGACCGTCCACCCGGCCCGCTCGACGATCCGGCAGAGCGCGTACCCGTCGAAGTAGGAGACGTGCGGGTAGATCACCTCCCAGCCGGCGGTGGCCAGGTCGTACCCGGCGTCCGGTACCTCCAGGTAGCCGTGGACCGGCCGGTCGCCGGCCAGCTCCCGTAGCCGGACCAGGAAGCCGTACGGGTCGGTCAGGTGCTCGAACCAGTGCCGCGAGGTGACCAGGTCGAACGGGGGCAGGTCGCCGTCCAGCGGGGCGTGTCCGGTGTGCAGGACCGCGCCGGACGGGTCCGGGCCGGGCGGGCCGGCGTACATCGCGTCGTAGCCGAGGCCCCGGGCACCGGCCGCGTGGCACAGCTCGCGGAGGAACTCGCCCTGCCCGCAGCCGATGTCCAGCACCGTCGCGCCGTGCAGCGGGTACCGCTCGACCAGTCGTTTGACCAGTTCGGTGGAGAACGCCCGGAAGGCCGGCGAGTGGTGCAGGTCGGTGTCCATCGTGGTGTCGTAGACCAGCAGGTCCGGGTCGAAGTCGAGGTTGCGGACGTACCCGCAGCCCGGGCAGTGGCCGAGGGTCATCCGGCCCAGCGGTGCGGCGGTGGCCTCGGCGCGGGTGGCGAAGTGCACCCCGCACTGCACCGGGATCGTCCCCAGGTCGGCGAAGCGCACCAGCGGGCCACCCCCGCAGGCGGCGCAACCGGTGATGGCCGACCCGGTCACCGGACCCCCTCGGCCCAGCGCAACCCGCCGCTCACCGTCGGCCCGTCGGTCCACCGCAGCCCGCTGTCCAGCCGGCCGGCCGCCCGCAGGGCCCGCAGCCGGTGCAGCCGCTGGTACCGCTCGCCGGTCAGGTCGGCCAGCGTCAACCCGTACCGCTGGTACGCCTCGACCAGTTCCTCGATGCCCTTGCGTACCGTCCAGCGCGGACGGAAGCCGGGCACCTCGGTGGCGATCCGGTCGCAGTCGACCCGGTAGTTGCGCAGGTCCGCCGAGGCGGCACCGAGGTAGGTGATCCGGGACCCGACGACCACGTCGGAGACCAGTTCGGCGACCTGGCGGATCAGGTAGTTCTCGCTGGTCGAGCCGATGTTGTAGGCGCGCGCGTGGACCCGGTCGCGGGGGGCGGTGAGCAGGGCGAGGAACGCCCCGGCGATGTCCTGCACGTGCACCAGCGGTCGCCACGCGGAGCCGTCGGAGCGCAGCCGTACCTCGCCGGTGAGCAGCGCGTGTCCGGTGAGGTCGTTGACCACCAGGTCGCCCCGGAGCCGGGGGGAGTACCCGTAGGCGGTGGCGTTGCGCAGGAAGACCGGGGAGAAGTCGTCGTCGGCCAGGGCGGTGAGGCTCCGCTCGGCGCCGATCTTCGACTCGCCGTACGGGGTGACCGGGGCGAACGGGGCGGTCTCGGTGAGCGGCCGGTCGTCGGCCCCCGAACCGTAGAGGCTGCACGAGGAGGAGAAGAGGAAGCGGGTCACCCCGGCGGCCTTCGCCGCACCGGCCAACCGGATCGTGGCCCAGTCGTTGATCTCGTAGGTCAGCTCCGGGTTCAGGTTGCCCACCGGGTCGTTGCAGAGGGCCGCGAGGTGGCAGACCGCGTCGAAGCCCGCGCAGTGCTCGGGGCGGACGTCCCGCAGGTCGACCCGCAGGGCCGGCACCCCGGTCGGCGCCGGGCCGAGCAGGCAGTCGGCGAAGAGGTCGGTGTCCAGGCCCGTCACCTCGTGACCCGCAGCGCGTAGAAGTTCCGTCAGAACAGTTCCGATATAGCCGTGGTGGCCGGTCACGAGAACACGCACACGAGGCTCCGGTAAGTCGGCGGAGTGAGGTGGATCGAGAAGGCGAGTTTAGGTTCGGTAAACAGATCAACCCGTTGACTGTCAGATTTTCTACTCTAGTCGTCGAGGTTCTTGCCGGCTGGCTAGCGTGACCGGAGCGCGTCGACGATTGCTGCGCTGAGCTGCTTATTCTTCCGAGGTGACCGGCATGGCGGACGTCAGGTGTCGACTCTGTGGCGTACCGGCCACGGAGACCTTCGTTGATCTGGGCATGTCTCCGTTATGTGAGAGCTATTTGTCTTCCGAGTCGTTGGATGGGCCGGAGAATTTCTATCCCCTGCATGTCAGGATCTGTCCGTCCTGCCTTCTCGTGCAGTTACCGGAGTACGTGTCCGGCGGCGAGATATTCTCGGATTACGCGTATTTCTCGTCCTATTCGGATTCCTGGGTCGCGCACGCCCGCCGGTACGCCGGGACGATGGTCGACGCCCTCGGGCTCGGGCCGGGGCACCTGGTCACCGAGGTCGCCAGCAACGACGGATACCTGCTCCGGCACTTCGTGGCGGCCGGGGTGCCGGTGCTCGGGGTGGAACCGGCGGCCAACGTCGCCGAGGTGGCCCGGTCGGTCGGCGTCCGCACCGAGACCTGCTTCCTCGGCGCGCGGACCGGTGCCGACCTGGCCGACCGGTACGGCCGGGCCGACCTGGTGGTGGCCAACAACGTCTACGCCCACGTGCCGGACCTGCTCGGCTTCACCGCCGGACTGGCCGCGCTGGTGAAACCGACCGGGCTGGTGACACTGGAGTTCCCGCACCTGCTTCGGCTGATCGAGGGACGCCAGTTCGACACCATCTACCACGAGCACTACCAGTACCTCTCCCTGGCGACCGCCCGACGCGCCCTGGCCACCGCCGGGCTGGCGGTGACCGACGTCGAGGAACTGCCCACCCACGGCGGGTCGCTGCGGGTGCACGCCCGCCCCGGCGCCGGCGGTGAGGCGTCGACGAACGTCAAGGCCGTCCTCGCCGCCGAGGCCGACGCCGGCCTGCACACCCTCGCCGGCCACGCCGGCTTCGCCGAGGCGGTCTTCACCATCAAACGGGAACTGCTGGAATTCCTGCTGGCGGCGCGGGCGGCCGGGCGCCGGGTGGTCGGCTACGGCGCCCCGGGCAAGGGCAACACCCTGCTCAACCACTGCGGCATCCGGTCCGACCTGCTGGCCTACACGGTGGACCGCAGCCCGCACAAACAGGGCAGGTACCTCCCCGGTACGCACATCCCGGTCCACCCGCCGGAGCGGATCGCCGCCGACCGTCCCGACTACGTGCTGGTGCTGCCCTGGAACCTGCGCGCCGAACTGACCGGGCAGTTGGCGTACGTCCGCCGGTGGGGCGGCCGGCTGGTCTTCCCCATCCCCCGGCTGGAGATCGCGCCGTGAAGGTGGTGCTGTTCTGCGGCGGGCTGGGCATGCGGATGCGCGAGGGCACCGGTTCCGCGCCGAAGCCGATGGCGATGATCGGGGACCGGCCCCTGCTCTGGCACGTGATGCGCTACTACGCGCACTTCGGGCACACCGACTTCATCCTCTGCCTCGGCTACGGGGCGGCGGCGGTCAAGGACTACTTCCTGCACTACGACGAGACCCTGTCGAACGACTTCACCCTGGCCCGGGGCGGGCGGGACATCCGGCTCTTCGCCACCGACATCACCGACTGGAACATCACCTTCATCGACACCGGGCTGGACACGAGTGTCGGTGAACGCCTGGCCCGGGTCCGCCGGCACGTACAGGACGAGCCGATGTTCCTGGCCAACTACGCGGACACCCTCACCGACGCCCCGCTGCCCGACCTGGTGGACCGGTTCGCCGCCTCCGGGGCCACCGCCAGCCTGCTGGCCGTACCGGTCCAGTCCACCCACCACGTCGTCGACGTCGACCCGGGGGACCGGGTGACCCGGATCCGCCCGATCCGGGAGCTGATGCAGTGGGAGAACGGCGGCTACTTCATCCTCCGCCCGGAGATCTTCTCCGTCCTGCGGGAGGGGGAGGACCTGGTGCCGCACGCGTTCGCCCGGCTGCTGCCGTACGGGCGGTTGCTGGCCCAGCGGTACACCGGCTTCTGGCGGGCCGCGGACACCTTCAAGGACCGTGCCGAGTTGGAGGAGTGTCACCGCTCCGCACGCTGCCCGTGGATGCTCTGGGACCTCGGGCGGTCGGGCTCCCCGGCGATGAGCGGTTGATGCCGGCGTTGCAGCTGACCGGGGTACGCGACGTGGTGCTGCTCGGCGCCCACCCGGACGACATCGAGATCGGGGCCGGCGGCCTGCTGCTGGCTCTCGCCGCGACCACCGGGCTGCGGGTGCACTACGTCCTGCTGACCGGTACGCCGCACCGGCACGCCGAGGCGCGGGCCGCCGCCACCGCCTTCCTGACCGGCGCCGAGGTGACCTTCACCCTGCACGATCTGCCCGACGGCCGGCTACCGGCGCACTGGGCCGAGGCGAAGGCCGCTGTCGAGGCGGTGGCCCGGAGCGGCCCCGTCGACCTGGTCGTCGCCCCCGACCCCGGCGACGCCCACCAGGACCACCGCACCGTCGCGGCCCTGGCGCCCACCGCGTTCCGGTCCGGCACCGTGCTGCACTACGAGATCCCCAAGTGGGACGGGGACCTGGGCCGGCGCAACGTCTACCTGCCACTGACCGGGGACCAGGCCCGGCGGAAGGTCGAACTGCTGCACCGGCACTTCCCGTCACAGTCCGGGCGGGACTGGTGGGACGACGAGGTCTTCCTCGGACTGGCCCGGCTGCGGGGCGTGGAATGCCGATCGCGGTACGCCGAGGCGTACCGCTGCGAGAAAGCGGTGGTCCGGATTTGATCAGTCAGACCTTCCCGGGTACCGACCGGGCCCTGTCGGTGTGCCTGTTCGGGGTACCCGGGGCGCACCTCAACCTCGGCGTGGGCGCGTTGCGCGCGGCCACCCTGGGTGCGGTGCTCGCCCGGGCACCGCAGGCCCGGGTCACCGTCTTCGACGACGGGTGGGGCGAGCGGGTCGGTCGGGCCTTCGTGGCCGGCCGTCCGGTGCCGATCGAGCTGGTGGGAGCGCGGCACTCACGTCGCTACCACCGGCCCGAGTCCTACCTGAACATGCGGGTGAGCGCCGCCCTGGGCGGGCTCGGCAACGTCGGACTGGCCCGGATCGACGCCGCCGACGTGGTACTCGACGCGAGCGGCGGGGACAGTTTCAGCGACCTCTACGGCGCGCACCGGTTCCGGTCGGTGGCCTGGCCGAAACGGCTCGCCCTGCTGCGTCACCGGCCGCTGGTGCTGCTCCCGCAGACCTACGGGCCGTTCCGGCACCCCCGGGTACGGGCCCAGGCCGCCGCGCTCACCCGGGACGCGGCGATGGCCTGGGCGCGGGACCCGGACAGCTACGCCGCGCTGGTCGACCTGCTCGGCGCCGATCTCGACCCGACCCGGCACCGGGAGGGGGTCGACGTCGCGTTCGCGTTGGCCGCCCGCCCGCCGGACGGGCCGCTCCGGCACCGGTTGGCCGGCTGGTTCGCCGCCTCCGACGGCCCGGTCGCCGGGATCAACGTCAGTGGGCTGCTCACCCGACCGGAGGGCCGGACCCGGTTCGGGCTGACCGCCGACCCGGGCCGGGTGGCCCGGCGCCTGGGGGAGCGGCTGCTCGCCGAGCCGGACACCCGGGTGGCGATCGTGCCGCACGTGTGGGCCCCGGGCGCACCGGACGACGACACGGCCGCCAGTGCCGAGCTGTACGCCGCGCTGGCCACCCGCCACCCCGGACGGGTACTGCTGCTGCCCCGGGGGCTGGATCCGCACCAGACCAAGTGGGTGATCGCCCGTACCTCGTGGTTCTGCGGGATGCGGATGCACGCCACGATCGCCGCGCTCTCCTCGGCGGTACCGGCGGCGGTCGTGGCGTACAGCCGCAAGGCCCGGGGCGTCTTCGCCTGCCTGGGACAGCAGCGGCACGTCGCGGACGCCCGCCGGCTCGGCGACGACGAACTGCTGGAGGTGCTGCTGACCTCCTGGCGGGACCGGGCGGTCACCGCCGCCGACCTGGCCGTGGGTACCCCGGAGGTGGTCCGGCGGGCCGGTGCGCAACTGGACGAGATCCTCACCCGGGCGGTCGGCGTGGACACCGGACACCGGCGCGGGGAACGCTGAACCGGGGTGCGGTCAGCGGCCACCGCGTCGGCGGTTCACGGGATCACCGGGAGTCCGTTGTCGAACCAGACGTTGGTGGGCCGGTCCCAGATGATGCCGTACCGGTAGTTGCGGCCGAACTTGTTGATCCGGAACCGGATGTTCGAGCCGACCAGGTCGGTGCGCACCCCGATCGAGTAGTTGCCGCCGTTGCAGTAGTTGTCCTCGAAGAGCAGGTTGGTCACCGAGGGCCCGATCTCGGATCCGATCATCAGGCAGGCGTTCATCGGGTCGGCGGTGCTGACCTTGTACGCGTCGAGCCGGTTGCGCCGGATCACCATGTTGCTGGCCCCGGTGGTCTGCATCAGGTCGTTGTGCGAGCCGGTGACCCGGGTCAGGTCGTGGATCCAGGAGTCGAAGATGTTCGTCCGGTTGCCCAGCCGGGGGCCGTCGATGGTGTTGTAGATGTTCACCCGGCGCAGGGTGTACTCGCCGCAGCAGACGGTGGCCGAGGTGCGGCCGGTGCCGTTGATCTCCACGTCCTCGACCACCAGGTTGATCGCCGGTGCGAGGACCCGGATGGAGTAGGTGGTGCTGGAGCAGGTGATCTTCGAGCGCCGGATGACGACGTTGCTCGCCTGGACCGTCACGCACCCGGTGATGTTGAGGCCGCTGACGACCTGTCCCGGGACGGTCAGGGTCAGCGAGCCGGAGTTGCGCAGCACCGTGCCGGCCGGCACGCCGGTGGTGGTCGGGCCGGGCCAGTAGGTGATCGGTGTCGGTGCGACCTGTACCCCCGGCGGTGCGTCGACCGTCCCGCGTGTCCCGGCCGCCTCGCTGCTGCCGATCGGTCCGGGTGCGACCAGCGTGTCCGTCGGGTCCGAGCCGGGCGACCGGTCCGGGTAGGGCGTACCGTCGCGGGTCGAGTCGACCACCGCGACGGGCGTGTCCGGGCTGCCCCGGAAGGGTTCCCGGCAGCCGAAGGTCCGGACCCGGATGGCGGAGTAGTTGCCCTCGGCGATGCCGTCGGTGCCCCGGCTGGTGCAGCGGATCTCGCTGTCCTCGATCACCGTTCCGGTCACCCCGGGTCTGATCCGGATGGCCGTCCCGCCGCCGGCCTGCACACTGACCCGCCGCAGGGTGACCCGGTCCGCGGCGATCTCCACCGGCCGCCGGATCGTCTGCCCCCAGACCACCACGTCGGCCTCGTCGAGTACGAGCCGTTCGGCGTGGGCGGTGCCGGGGCCGACCGCGAACAGGTAGCCGGCCACCACGAGTACGAACAGGCAGGCGCTGCTGACCAGGGCGAGCGGGCCGCGACGGGGCCGGCGCGCGGGTGGCGGCACCGGGTCGGGCAGGTGGGTGG
>NZ_WVUH01000189.1 GCF_017614955.1 Micromonospora echinofusca | reverse complement strand
CACGGGGCCGTACCCCCACCCCGACCTGATGAGGTGACCATGCGAAGCAGCAGACTGCGGGTCGCGCTCGGCGCGACGGCGTCCGTGCTCGTGGCGACATCGGTGCTCGCCACGATCGGCCCGGCCGACGCGCACACCGTCTCGCCCGTCAACTCCAGCGCCTCCACCGCGACCCGGAACACCCTCAACTGGCTGGCCCACCTGCCCAACCGCAGCAGCAACCGGGTGGCGTCCGGCTTCTTCGGCGGCTACAGCAACAGCGGGTTCTCGATGAACCAGACCGAGGAACTGCGCGCCGCCACCGGCCAGTACCCGGCGGTCTTCAGCTGCGACTACGGCTCCGGCTGGGCCACCGCCAGCGACATCACCTCGCTGATCGACTACTCCTGCAACTCGACCCTGAAGTCGTACGCGGCCAGCGGCGGGCTGATCACCATCAGCGTGCACCTGCCCAGCCCGGCCAACGCCAACGGTGGTGGCCTGAACACCCCGATGGGCAACTTCTCCGACCTGCTCGACGCCAACACCGCCGCCGGGGCCCGCTGGCGCGCCATGATGGACAAGATGGCCGCCGGCCTCCAGGACCTGGAGAACGCCGACGTGCCGGTGCTGTTCCGGCCGTTCCACGAGGTAAACGGCGACTGGTTCTGGTGGGGCAACCGCGACCCCAACACGTTCAAGCAGGTGTGGCAGCAGATGTACACCTACCTCACCAGCACCAAGGGCCTGGACAACGTGCTCTGGGTCTACTCCGCCGACTTCAGCCGGGGCAACCGGACCGCCTACTACCCCGGCAACTCCTACGTGGACGTCGTCGGCATGGACGCCTACGACGACGACCCGCAGGCCGCCGGTATCCAGTCCGCGTACGGCGAACTCGTCGGGCTCGGCAAGCCGTTCGCGTTCTCCGAGATCGGGCCGGACACCTCCGGATCGTTCGACTACGGCCGGTGGGCCACCGCGTTCAAGCAGCGCTACCCGCAGACCACCTACTTCCTGGCCTGGAACGACCAGTGGGGACCGGCCCGCAACCAGGGCGCCAGCACCCTGTTCAACGACTCGTGGACGGTCAACCGGGGCGAGATCGTCCTCGGCGACGTCACCGAGCCCGGCGGTGGCGGCACCACCCCGCCGCCCACCGGCGGCACCCTGCTGGCCGGCTTCGAGTCCGGCACCGACGGGTGGAGCGGGGTCAACGTCACCGGCGGCCCGTGGCGGGTCAACGAGTGGGCCGCCACCGGCAGCTGGTCGCTGAAGTCCGACGTCAACCTGGCCGGGGGCGCCAGCTACCTGGCCCGGATCGCGACCCGCAGCCTCTCCGGGTACACCACCCTGCGGGCCACCGCCCGGGTCGCCCCGTGGGGCAACCACGGCAGCGGTACCCAGGCCAAGCTGTACGTCAAGACCGGTGGGAGCTGGCAGTGGTACGACGGCGGCGCCGTGACGGTCAGCTCCGCCGGCGCCACGCTGACCCTGAACCTCGGTGCGGTGGCCAACCTCGGTGACGTCCGCGAGATCGGGGTGCAGTTCGTACCCGGCGGCGGCGCCAGCGGTGGATCCGCCGTCTACGTGGACAACGTGACGGTGCAATAGTTCCCGCGAACAGCCGGCCGGGAGCGTGTGTCATCACACGTTCCCGGCCGGTCCGTCGTGTGCCGGTGCCCCAGGTTTCTGTGTTAGCTTGCCGTCCGCACGGGTCATCGCCGTCGATGGCCCGGCCGCTGCTGCGTCAGGGGCGGAAGGAGGGCCCAGCGATCGCGTCTCCTCCGCGCGTCGTTCCCGACCGTACCGCCGGACCCGGCTGCCGGCCGGACGCCACCCCCGCCGTACCGCACCGGCCCGTCGCACGTCCACCCCGATGGCACCGTACGGCGGCCCTCGGCGGTGCCCTCCTGCTGCTGTTCCAGACCCTCTGGCTGATCCTCGTACCGACCGGGGGCGGCACCGTCAGCGACCTCAGCGGCGGCCTCGCCGCCGGCCTCGCCGCGCTCTGCTGCGCCGGGGTCGCCCGACGGCACCCGGTGGGGCTGCGCCGGTTCTGGCGGCTGATGGCGGTCAGCCTCGCGCTCTCCGCCGTCGGGCAGAGCAGCTGGACCCTGGTCGGGCTCGTCGGGGGTCCGGGCCGGCTACCCGTGCCCCTGCTCGTCGGGGCGCTCTCCCTCGGCGCCGTGCTGACCGGTACCGCCGCCCTGCTCACCTGCCACGGGGCACCACGTACCGCAGTGGGCCGGATCCGGACCGTGCTGGACGGGGCGATCGTCGGCCTGGCCCTGGTGCCGGTCGCCTGGATCGTCGTGCTGCGCGGCGTGACCGGACCGGGCCGGGAACAGCCGCTCCCGGCCATCGGGCTCCTCTACCCGATGCTGGACCTGATCCAGCTCACCGTGCTCGTCTCGATCGCCGGGGCGTACCGGCCGATGTGGCGTCCCCTCACCCTGATCGGGGCGAGCCTCGGGCTGGGCGTACTGGCCGACACCAGCCACCTCTGGCTGGTGGCCCGGGACGCCTACGTGCACGGCAACCCCACCGATCTCTACTGGACACTGAGCTACCTGCTGGTCGTCCTCGCCACCGGGTACCCGCCACCGGCACCGGTCACCGGCACAAACGATCCGTGCGCGCAGACCGTCGTACCCTGGTGGCGCCTCACCCTGCCGTACCTGCCGGTCGGGGCCGCGATCGTGGCGATCATGGTGGCCCGGCAGCCCGCCGGGTACGTCCCCACCCTCATCTCGGTGAGCGGCATGGCGCTGCTCGCCACGCTGGCGGTCCGACAGGGCCTCGCCGCGTACGAGAACAGCCGCCTCGCCGGTCGGCTCCGCGAACTGGCCTACGTCGACCAGCTCACCGGCCTGCCCAACCGGTTGATGTTCAACCTGATGCTCCAGCGGGCCATCCGCGACCGGCAGCGGGTCGCCGTGCTGCTGCTCGACCTCGACGGCTTCAAGCAGGTCAACGACCGGTTCGGCCACGCCTCCGGCGACGACCTGCTGAAGAGCATCGCCGCCCGGATGCTCACCGCCGTCGGGACCAGCGCGATGATCGCCCGGGTCGGCGGGGACGAGTTCGCGGTCATCGTCTGCGGGCACGAGGCCAACCCGCCCGAGCGGGTCGCCCAGCGGCTGCTGACCGCGCTGCGCCCGTCCGTCGACGAGGAGGTGGTGGGGGTACACCCGTCGGCCAGCATCGGCATCGCCGAGTACGGCCCGCAGCACGCCGGCCAGGCCGACCTGCTCCGCGACGCGGACATCGCCATGTACGCGGCCAAGGCGGCCGGGAAGTCGGCGTACCGGATCTGCACCCCGGCGCTGCGCGACGAGGCGGTGACCCGGGCCGAGCTGATCGCCGACCTGCGGCGGGCGATCGACGAGGGCGGGCAGTTGGAGCTGGCGTTCCAGCCGATCGTCGACCTGCCGACCGGCCGGGTACGCGGCGCCGAGGCGCTGGTGCGCTGGCACCATCCGGTGCGCGGACTACTCTCCCCGGCGGTGTTCCTGCCGCTGGCCGAGGAGACCGGGCTGGTCGTCGCGATGGACCGCTGGGTGATGCGGCAGGCGTGCCGGGCCGCCGCCGACTGGCAGGACATCGCACCGGGAGCCAGCGTGGCGGTGAACATCGCCCCGGCGCACCTGCGCCGCGCCGACCTCACCGCCACCGTCGCCGAGGCGGCCACCTCGGCCGGTCTCGCCCCGCACGCCCTCACCCTGGAACTGACCGAGACGGCCCTGATCGACGGTACCGACGTGGTGCTGGACCGGCTGCGCGAACTGCGTGACCTCGGGGTACGCATCGCCATCGACGACTTCGGTACCGGGTACTCCTCGCTCAGCTACCTGCACCGGATCCCGGCCACCGACCTGAAGATCGACCGGTCCTTCGTGGCCCGCCTCGACGACGCCGACCCCCGGGCGTACGCCACCGTCGAGATGATCAGCCGGCTCGCCACCGCGTTCGACCTGGTCGTCGTCGCCGAAGGGGTGGAGACCGACCGGCAGCATGCGGCGGTCACCGCCGTGGGCTGCCCGCGCGGACAGGGGTACCGGTACGGCCGGCCGGGCAGCCTGGCCGAGCTGCGCCGGGCGATGCAGGCCCACCCGTCGGTGTCGACGTAGTACCCGGCCGGGCGGGCAGCGGTCCGTCGGCCCCGCCGACCGGGGGCCGAAGGTCCCGGGACCGAAGGATCTTCGTCTCTGCTGACGGGAACGCTGCGCCGGCAACATTGTCGGTAACAACGAACCGTCAGGTTCGCCCGAACACATTGGAGTCGAGTCATGCAGCGTCGGACCCTGGATTTCCTGTTCAGCCTGGGCGGGCTGGCGCTGGCGGGACTCCTGCTGGTGGTCGGTCTGGTCCTGACCGCGAACGCCAACTTCGCCAACGACTACGTCCGTGACCAGCTCAGCGAGCAGCACATCTCGTTCACCCCGGCCGACAAGCTCTCCGCCGAGGAGAAGCAGTCGAAGTGCCTGGTCGAGTACGCCGGCAAGCCGCTCACCACCGGCAAGCAGGCCGAGTGCTACGCCAACGACTACATCGGCCTGCACCTCAAGTCGATCGCCGGTGGCAAGACGTACGCCGACCTCGGCGCACCGCAGAGCGAACTGAAGGCCAAGGTCGCCCAGGCCGAGCAGACCAACGACCCGGCCCTGGCCGACCTGCAGAAGGAACTCGCCGCGATCAACGGCCAGCGGGACACGGTCTTCAAGGGCGAGACGCTGCGCGGCCTGCTGCTCACCTCGTACGGCTTCAGCGAGTTCGGGGTGAAGGCCAGCCAGGGCGCCCTGGCCATGTACCTCGGTGCCGGCCTGCTCCTGCTGCTGTCGATCGCCGGGCTGCTGCACGCCTTCCGCACCCCGAAGAGCGAGACCTTCGGTGCCCCGGAGCCGGACCGCACCGCCTGACCTCCCCGGCCGACGGCCCCCTTCCCCGCTGGACGTGCGGGGGAGGGGGCCGTGGTCGTCGTACCGTGTGCCGGTGGACGACACGATCTGGGCCTCGGTCGGTGCGGCGCGCACCTGGCTGGACGCCGCGAACGGCACCGACCCGGCCGAGCTGACCTGCCGGATACTCAAGGTCACCGAGGAGGCGGGCGAGGCCGCCGCCGCCTGGATCGGGGTCCTCGGCCAGAATCCCCGCAAAGGGGTCACCCACCGTCGGGCGGACGTGGCCGCCGAACTGGCCGACGTGGCGTTCACCGCGCTGGTCGCGATCGCCAGCCTCGGGCTCGACCCCCGGGAACACCTCGATGCGGTGGCCGGCAAGGTCGCCGCCCGCCTGGGCCCGTCTGCCGAACCGGCTTGACCCTCACGTAACGGCAGGCGCCACCCTGGTCGGCGGAAGGGAGAGAACCATGGGCCATCCGGTCGGCACGGTCGCCCGGTTCGCCGGGGTGACGGTGCGTACCCTGCACCACTACGACGAGATCGGGCTGCTGTCGCCGAGCGGGCGGACCAGCGCCGGCTACCGGTCGTACGACGACGCCGACCTGGACCGCCTGCAACAGATCCTGTTCTACCGGGAGCTGGGGTTCTCACTTGAGGAGATCGCCACGATCCTCGACGACCCGGGGGCGAGTCCGCGTGACCACCTGCGCCGCCAGCACGAGTTGCTGACGGCCCGGATCAGGCGGCTCCGGGAGATGGTCGAGGCGATCGAACGAACGATGGAGGCGACGAAGATGGGGATCCGACTGACCCCGGAGGAGCGGTTCGAGGTCTTCGGTGACGTCGACCCGGACGACTACGCCGAGGAGGTCGAGCAGCGCTGGGGAGGAAGCGAGGAGTACCGGCAGTCCCAGGAGCGGACCGCCCGGTACAGCAAGGAGGACTGGCTGCGCCAGAAGGCCGAGAACGACGACTGGGGTGCCCGGCTGACCGCGCTGATGGACTCCGGGGCCGCCCCGGAGAGCCCGGAGGCGATGGCGCTGGCCGAGGAGCACCGCCAGCTCATCTGCCGCTGGTTCTACGACTGCTCGTACCAGGTGCACACCTGCCTGGCCGACATGTACCTCGCCGACTCGCGCTTCACCGCGTACTACGAGAACATCAAGCCGGGGATGACCGCGTACGTGAGCGCGGCGATCCACGCCAACGCGATCAGCCGGGCGTAGACCGGTGAGCCTGATACCGCTGGGGTAGGAAAATACCCCAGCGGTATCAGCCTCGTACCCGGTTGCCCACCCCGCCGGGACCGGGTCGGCGGCATTGCGGAGAGGTGGTCAGGCGGCGAGCGGACGCCCCTTGAAGACCTCCCGGCGGTGCCAGTCGACGTGTTCCGGTGCGGGCGCCGGGGTACCGGGACGGGGACGCAGGGCCCGCCCGTGCAGGTCGTACAGGGCCTGCCCGGCGGGAGTGCGTGCGGTGAACGTGGCGGACACACTGATCCGCAGATCGTCGCCGATCCCCAGGGCACCGAAGTCGAACAACTTGTGGTGCAGTACGCACAACGCCAGCCCGTTGTCGAGACTGTCCGGACCGTCGAAGGCGAACCACCGGACGTGCGCCGCCTCGACACCCACGGACGCACCGTCGAGTTGCCCGTCGTACCCGCAGAATGCGCACTGCCGGTCCCAGGCGGTCAGCACATCCATCCGCCAGGCCGCGTTCCGGCGACGCCGGTCGGTCGGCCCGGCCAACGTCCCGGCGGCCCGGAGAACCTCTTCGGCGTCCAACCCGGTCGCGGTCAGCACGTCCGGGGCGATCGTCGGTGGGAAGTGGGCGTCCACCAGTGCCCGGGCCGTCGACCACAGCAGGGCCGGATCCCGGTGCAGCGCCGTCTCGATGGTCAGGTCCAGCCGCCCCACGACGTCGTCCGCCGCCAGCGGGGCGATCTTGTCCATCGGTACGTCCCGGCTGAGTGTCCACACCCCGTCGCTGCGCAGCCGGGTGAACGGATAGGCGGCGCTCTGCGCCCGACCGGTCCGCGAACCCGGCCCGAATTCGGCGATCAGCTCACCCAGCCGCTCCCGCGCTGTGGACCACGGCAACTCGCTCGTGCCGTGGTTGGCGAGCCGACCGAGCGCCAGCAGCACCAGTAGCGGCTTGTGCGGTGCCCGCCGGCCGTGCTGCTGGTGCAGACGTAACGACAGGAGACGGTCCGACACCGCCCGGTCCCGGCTCACGCGGCCACCGTCCGGGCGACGGCCAGCAGGTCAGCCGGCAGCGGGTGGGCCAGCCGCCAACGGATCCGCATCGGCCGGTCACCGGTGTGCGAGAGGTACGTCATCGGTCCGGCATACAGGTACGGCGGAGCCCCGAGGATGCCGTCGGCGACCTTGGTCTCCCGGACGAAGAGGTGCACCGTCGATCCACGTGCGGCATGCTGCACGTACCGCTGGCCGGTGGCCGACCGGGTCGACGTGGTGCTCTGCGACTCCCACTGGAACACCTCGGCGCTGACCGCCCGGTCGGCGTACCGGGTGCTGGGGGAGTAGTGCCGGTCCGACTTGACCAGGGTCACGAAGAACAGGTCGGCCTGCTCGTCCGGCAGCCATTTCACCCCCTCCCGCAGTTGCCCCGGGTTGGGCATGCCGAATCCGGCACAGGCCTCGTTGCGGCTGTACCGGGCATGTACCCGCAGCGGTACCGAGGCCGACAGCGGCTCGCCGGTGACCCGGTGGATCCGGTCACGTAGCACCCCGGCGAGCTCCGCCAGCTCGGCGCACCGCGCCGGATCGGCCCGCAACCGGTCCATGAAGGCATCGCGCTCCGTCAACGGGGCTGCACCACCCCAGAGCGAGAAGTGCAGCATGTCCACCAGGCGGCTGTCCGGCACGTCCCCGCCAGCGGCGACCCGGGCCAGCAGGTCCAACCGGTCCGGGTCGTCGGTGTGCAGCATCCGGCCGAAGGCCCGGCTCAGCTCCCGGTCGTCCGGTCCGGGCGCCGACCGGTCGACGCCTGCCAGGCGCCGCAGGCCGGCCCAGCCACCGACGCTCGCCGACCGGTAGAGGTCCTCGACCTCCAGCCCGGTCTCGGCCAGGAAATCGGCCAGAGACACGTCCCCCAGCTGTCGCAGTTCCCCGACCAGACCGTTCCTCGACGACGGGACCGCCTTCCTCAGGTTGCCGAGGACGATCTCCTTCGCCACCCGGTCCAGCCCGATGTGACAGCCGCTGGGCAGGTACGGGAAGTCCGCCGCGACGGCCTCCCGGACGGCGCGGCGACTCACTCCGGTCAACGCCCGCCAGCGCAGATCGAACCGGAAGTTCGCGTGCTGTCCACCGATGAAGTCCAGCACGGTCAGGCAGGGCTTACCGTCGTCCAGACGCAGCCCCCGGCCGAGCTGCTGGAGGAACACCGTGGCGCTCTCGGTGGGCCGCAGCATCAACAGGGTGTCCACCATCGGCAGGTCGACACCCTCGTTGAACAGGTCGACCGTGAAGAGCACCCGCAGCTCGCCGTCCCGGAAGGCGCGGACCGACGCGGCGCGGGCGGCAGGGCCGGCAGCCGAGGTCACCGCAGCGGAGGGTACCCCGGCCCGGGTGAACCAGTCCGCCATGAACCGGGCGTGCGCGATGCTCACGCAGAAGCCCAGCGCCCGCATCCGGTCGACGTCGACCCTGTCCCGTACCGCTTGCAGGACCATCCTGGCCCGCGCGTGGTTGCCGGTGTAGAGCCGGTCCAGTTCCCCGGGTACGTACCCCTGCCCCCGCTGCCAGCGCACCCCGGACAGGTCCACGTCGTCGTGCAGCCCGAAATACTGGAACGGGGCCAGCAGTTGCCGCTCCAACGCCTCCCAGAGCGGCAACTCCACCGCAACCCGTCCGTCGAAGTACCGTCGGACGTCCCCGCCGTCCGCCCGGTCCGGGGTGGCGGTCAGGCCGAGCAGCACGCGCGGTTGCAGCCGGTCCAGCAGCTTCGCGTACGTCGGCGCCTCGGCATGGTGGAACTCGTCGACGATCACCATGTCGAAGGCGGTCGGATCGAGTTCCATCCGGTGCAGGGACTGGACCGAGGCGAAGACGTGCGTCCAGGTTGCCGGTCGCTCGCCGCCGACCAGGATCTCGCCGAAGCTGCCGTCCCGCAGGACGTGCCGGAACACCGACCGGCTCTGCCGGAGGATCTGCTCCTGGTGGGCGACGAAGAGCAGCGACCGGACCGTACCGGCCTGCCGCAGGCGTCGGTAGTCCAGCGCCGCCACCACGGTCTTGCCGGTGCCGGTCGCCATCACCACCAGATTCCGGTACCGGCCGTGCACCAGCCGTTCCGCGTCCAGCTCGGCCAGAATCTCCTGCTGGTAGCCGTACGGGTGGACGTCCAGCCCGGTGATCTCGATCCGCTCGTCACCAGCGGACCGCTCCCCGCCCAGCGCCCGACCCAGCCGCTCCCGGTCCCGGTCAGGGTCGTACGCCTCGAAGACCGAATCGGCCCAGTAGCCGTCGAACGTCGCGGCGAAGGTGTCGATGAGGTACGGCTGTTCCAGGTTGGACACCCGGATGTTCCACTCCACCCCGTCGACCAGGGCCGCCTTCGACAGGTTCGACGAGCCCACGTACGCCGTGCTGGCCCCGCTGTGCCGACGGAACAGCCACGCCTTGGCGTGCAGCCGGGTGGTCCGGGTCTCGTAGGAGATCCTCACCTCGGCGCCCAGTTCGGCGAGCCGGTCGACGGCCCGCTGGTCGGTCGCCCCCAGGTAGGTCGTGGTGATGACGCGGAGTCGGCCGCCCCGCCCGATCAGCTCCCGGATCGGGGCTTCCACCAGTCGCAACCCGTGCCACTTGACGAACGCGCAGAGCAGATCCACCTCGTCGGCCGACGCCATCTCGGCGGCCACCTCGTGCCCGATGCGCGGCTGGTTGCGGCCGTTGACCAGCAACGCGCCGGTGGCGAGCGGCACGCTGGGGCGTACCGGAAAGGTGGCGACGGCGGGCAGAGTCGGCGCGGCCGCGATCGCGGTGAGCAGTTGGCGGGTGTCCGCGATCCGATCGGCGGCGTCCACCGCACGCGGATCGATCCCGGCGATTGCGTCTGCCATCCGATTGGCCAGCGCCACCTGTCGGGCGGTGCGTTCGTCTCCGGAGCCGGCAACCGCCCGGAGCGCCCGTCTGGCCAGGTCGGCGATGTGCCGGGCCAGCGGCTCGTGGGCGTCGGCCGGTTCCAGGTCGACCCGGTCGATCAGCTCGGGGTCGACGTGCCGGAGCCGTTCGGCGAGTCCCTGCGTGATCAGATGTTCGTAGCTGCCCCGGGGGAGGTCGGTCACCGGGCAAGGTTAGTGGGCTCTGTCGGTCTGCGCCGTTCCTGCCCGATCGGCCTGCGGCGGGAAGAGTAGTACCCGGACATCGGGCAGCGGAGCGAAGGCACACTCGATCACCGGCCGTACGTCCGACCACTCCAAGCCCCCGAGACCGCAGCCGAGAGCCGGCACAGCGATCGATCCGATCCGATGGCCGATCACGGTGTCCACTAGGCTGTCGACACCGCGCCGGATGTCGTCGAGCCGGGCCTGGTTGCGCCAGTGGCCCTTGGTCGGAAAGTTGATCACGTACCGGCCCCGACCAGGCTTCCCCGAATCGAAGATGAGCATCTCACCGAGTCTGACCTGTCCGGCCGCGCAAGCGTCGCGGTACGCCCGGTAGTTCGCCGGGTGGGTCCGCTTGAACTGGAGGGCGAGTCCTCGGCCCATGACACCCACCGTGTTCACCGGGTTCACGAGAGCCTCGGCATCGGCGGACAGCAGGTCGCGATGTGTCGTGACGATCACCTGCCACCTCCTCGTGTGGGTCGTTCTACCAGCCCGGTCCGACACGAATCGGCCAGCCGTGTGGCAGACCGCTTGCCCGCGTGGCCTGCAGGTGGGCGATGCTGTCGGATCGCTGACAGCCACCGGCCCGGCGGATGATCATTTCGGGCCTGAGGCGTCGGCTGGCTGTGTTGGGCTCGGTACCTGCCAGCGTTCAGCACATCGCACATGCAGGGCAAACGCCGGGGTGCATCCAGAACATCACCTGAAGCGCCGCAGACCTTGCCGGAAGGCCAGCCCTGCGGTGGAGCTGTTCGACAGTTGAGTGACGGAGCCGTGGGGTCCCGTTCACCGGACTACGGCCGGTAGGGTGCCCGGGAACCGTCAGTGGGGAGATGGGGCGACGGTGCGTACCGAACTGGAACTGCCACCGGCGGTCGAGGCCGAGCGCGTGGTCACCGCCGTGCTCGCCGACCTGCGCTCCGGCGCCCACCGGGGGGTCGTGGTCGACTCACCGCCCGGGGCCGGCAAGTCGACCCTGGTGGTGCGGGCCGCCACCGAGCTGGCCGCCGCCGGCGAGCCGCTGATTGTCATCGCCCAGACCAACGAGCAGGTCGACGACCTCATCGACCGGCTCGCCCAGAAGGCACCCGACCTGCGCATCGGTCGGCTCTCCGCCACCGAGTACCAGCCGACCGAGCGGATCACCCGGCATCCGACGGTCCGGATCGGTGCGAAGGTCGCCCAACTCGACCAGCCGGCCGTCATCATCGGTACGGCCGCCAAGTGGGCCACGGTGACCGAGGGATCGTGGCCCTGGGCGATCGTGGACGAGGCGTACCAGATGCGCTCGGACGCCCTGCTGCGCGTGGCCGGCAGGTTCGAACGGGCCCTGTTCGTCGGCGACCCGGGGCAACTCGACCCGTTCTCCACCGTCGAGACCGCGCGGTGGACCGGGTTGACCTGGGATCCGATGCAGTCGGCGGTGGCGGTGCTGCTGCGGCACAACCCGGCGTTGCCGGTGCACCGGCTGCCGGTCTCCTGGCGGTTGCCCGCCTCGGCGGCGCCGGTGGTGGCGGCGGCGTTCTACCCGTTCACCCCGTTCCGGGCCGGTACCGGACCGGACGAGCGGGTGCTGACGTTGACCGGGTCGGGTCCGGGGGACCAGCTCGACGCGACCGTCGAGCGGGCCGCGTCCACCGGCTGGGCGCTGCACGAGCTGCCGGCCCGGCACACTCCGCGTACCGACACCGAGGCGGTGTCGGCGTGCGCCGCGCTGGCCCGGCGCATCCTGGAGCGCAACGCGGTGGCGTTCTCGGCCGGCGTCACGTCCCCGGTCGACGGGGCCCGGATCGCCGTCGGCGCCGCGCACCGCGACCAGGTCGCCGCCATCCGCGCGCAGCTCGGCGAGGCGGCGGCGGACGTCACCGTGGACACCGCCAACCGGCTCCAGGGCCGGGAGTACGACGTGACGATCGTGCTGCACCCGCTCTCCGGCCGGCGGGACGCGACCGCGTTCCACCTGGAGACGGGGCGGTTGTGCGTGCTGACCAGCCGGCACCGGCACGCCTGCATCGTGGTGGCGCGGGCCGGGATCGCCGAACTGCTGGACGCCCACCCGTCGACCGAGCCGGTGCACCTCGACGTTCCGATCAAGTTCCCCGACGGCTGGGAAGCGAACCAGTCGATCCTGACGCACCTGGGTCGCTGAACCCCGGCCGGCCGAGTGGGTGCTGCACACCTCGGGGCACCCCACGACGACGGACTCTCCGTGCGGGTGCTCCCGGAGGGGCACCGGTATCTTCCGGCAGTGTCGTGAAGACGGCGGCGGATTCCGGCGGGAGGGGTGGACGCGATGCGGATGGTGTTCCGGTTGGCGCCGGAGGAGGCGTACGCCCCGGCGCGGGACAGGTTGATCCGACGCTTCGACACCTGGGCACGGCGGCAGCGCCGACCGGTCGACCCGTTCGTGGTGATGGCGCTGCTCGACCATCGTTGGTCCGACGGTGACGGGCTGCTCGGACGTTGGCAGCCAGGCGACTTCGAGGTGACACTGCTCGACTGGTTCCCCCGCAAGGTGACCCTGGCGGCAGCGGAAACCGGCACCGTCCTGCCGACCGTGCACGCGTTCGTCGACTTCCTCTTCGATCAGGACCTGGCCGACCGGCACTGTGCCGACCAGGCAGAACTGCATGCCGCGCTGGACAAGATGACCGACGAGTTCGACGCGGTGATGACCGACGAGCGCCGGTACGGCCCGGCGAAGTTCTGGACCATGCGGATGCTCGGTGCGGGTGTCGACCCGGACGACCCTGCGGCAACCCAGCGTTACGTCGACGAGGTCAATGCTGGCCGGGTCCCGGTCGACCCGACGCTGCTCGCCCAGGTGATGGCCAACCACCTGGAGGGCAGCCCGGATCAGCCCCCACCGCTGCCATTCGTGGCCGCACCGGCGGACGACGTGGCGCGTACCTGGGCGGAGCAGTCCGTCGCCGTAGGCCGGCTGCGCGGTCTGGTGGCCTGGGTCGGTGCCGGACGTACCCTCACCGCCACCGGCCGGCTCCGGCTCGCCGACGCCCGTGAACTGGTGGAGCTACTCGAGACCGGGGATGTCCTCGACCCGGTGATCGGTGACCGGGTATGGAAGACCCGGAGCAGCGACGACCTGTACGGGGTGTCGGTCCACGTCGCGTGGGCACGCGCCGCCCGGGTGGTACGGGTGGTCAAGGGGCGGCTACTGCCGGTCAAGAGCGCCGCGAAGGTGGTTGCCGATCCGCTCGCCCTGGCGCGCCGGGCCCTCGCCGCCTGCTTCGACCGCGATTTCGGTACGACGGTCTGTGTCGGCGGCTGGGCCGAGTCGATACTGCGCTGGCAGGTCGACGAGGCAGTCTCCACGCTTGCGTTGACGCTGTTCACCAGCACCGGCCCGGTGCCGGTAGCCGCCCTGCGTGACCTGGTGTACGCCACGGTGCTGGACGTGCCCGCCCCGGACGAGGAGCAGGAGCGGTACTGGCGGATGGGTGCCGACCGGGACACGGACCTGCTGATCGACCTGCTGGGGGAGCTCGGCGTGCTGACCGTGGACGGGCAGCACGTGGAGTTGACCCCGCTCGGTGCCACCCTGATCGCCGGCCAGCTCCGCAGCTTCGGCCTACGCGTGCCGGGCATCGAGGAATTCGTCGACGAGACTGCCGAGGTGGTGGTGTCGACGGCAGCGGACACCGACCCGGCGAGTGCCGCAGCACTGCTGGACGCCTGGTACGCGCACGATCCGGAACGCTCCCGTGCCGAGCTGCGTGCCCTCGCGGAGCGTACGGACGATGCAGCGCACCGCCGGCTCGCGAAGGCGTACGCCCGGCGCTGACGTTCTGCCCCGTTTGCCGGCTGGTGGTTGGATGGCGGCGTCGTACGGGACAGGACCGGTTGCCGGGTACGGGCGCCGGCGGGGGAGGGGCAGTGCTCATGACGGG
>NZ_WVUH01000188.1 GCF_017614955.1 Micromonospora echinofusca | reverse complement strand
CCCCGGCCCGGCCCCCCGGAGTTGAGTCCAGCCCTCGGGGGGTCCGGGGCCGACCCCGGAGCTGTGTCCGACCCTCAGCGCATGAGACAGGGCGCCCCGGTGACCCGGGGCGCCCTGTCTCATGCGGTGGGCGGTCAGGAGAAGTTGTAGCCGCCACCGATGTTGAGCACCACGCTGAGGATGGCGTTCGCGACACCGATGACCGCGCCGACCGCGCCGCAGATCAGACCCGCCTTGGCCTGACCGGGGTTGTTGGCGACGCCCTCGGCGACCTTCTTGCCGCCGAGCACGCCGAGCACGACGCCCGCCACACCGGCGGGGACGCCGAGCAGCGGGCAGCAGAGCCCCAGCACGATCGACACGATGCCGGTGATCATCGCGATCAGGCCGAGGGTGTTGTTCTGCCCGCCGGCGGGGGCGCCGTAGCCGCCCGCCGGGTAGCCCGGCGCCGCGCCGTACGGCTGCTGCTGGGCGTACGGGTCCGGGTACTGCTGACCGTACGGCTGCCCCGACGTGGGCTGCTGCCCGTAACCCGGCTGCTGGCCGTACTCGGGTTGCTGGCCGTACGGCTGTCCCGAGGTCGGCTGCTGCCCGTAGCTCGGCTGCTGCCCGTACGGTGCCGTAGGCGGCGCAGCGTACGGATCCTGGTACTGCGGTGCGGTCGGATCCTGGTACGGCTGCTGACCGTACGGGTCCTGGCCGGGGTTACCGGGCTGCATGTCGGGTTGCTCCTCGGTGGTGAGACAGACGGTCAGTAGGTGGTGGTGCTGCCACCCATGATTCCGGCAACCCCACCCAGTACGCAGCACAGCAGGGCGATGACGTACCAGGCGATACCGACGATCAGGGCCAGCTTGGACCACTTCTTCGAAGCGGCGAGGGCGGCCTGGGCGCCCGCGTAGTCGCCCTGCTCCATGAGCGGCTTGACCTTGGAGGCGTTGATGATGGCGGGGATGGCGAGCGGCCAGAACAGGAAGATGGCGACGATCGACATCGTCATGTTGTTATCGATCTGTTGCGGCGGCTGGCCTTGGTAACCGGGCTGCATGGGGATGGACTCCTTGATCGTCACACTGTGCTGAGCGTCGTACCACGATCCGCAGGTCTGAGGTGCTGCGGTCGTGGCCTGAGCGACGGGAGCCTACCTGGTGGGTGCGACCTTCATGGGGCATCCGATGTGCCATGTCCGAACTCCGGACCGCGCCGGCCGCCCGACGGTCGGCCCAGGTGGGCTGCCCGATAGGGTGCTGACGTGACCGAGCCTGCGTCCGTCGCCCGCGTCGTCGTCCTCATCTCCGGTTCCGGGAGCAACCTCCAGGCGTTGCTCGACGCCACGGCCGATCCGGCGTACGGCGCCCGGATCGTCGCCGTCGGCGCCGACCGGGACGGCATCGCCGGCCTCGACCGGGCCGCGGCGGCGGGGGTGCCCACCTTCGTCGACCGGATCGCCGACCACCCCACCCGCGAGGACTGGGACGCCTCGCTCACCGCGCACGTCGCCGCCCACCAACCGGACCTGGTCGTCTCGGCCGGGTTCCTCAAGCTGGTCGGGCCACGGTTCCTGGGCGCCTTCGGGGACCGCTACCTGAACACGCACAACACGCTGCTGCCGGCGTTCCCCGGCATCCACGGTCCCCGGGACGCGCTGGCCTACGGGGTCAAGGTGACCGGGGCGACGCTCTTCTTCGTCGACGCCGGCATGGACACCGGCCCGATCGTCGCGCAGGTCGCGGTACCGGTGTGCGACGACGACGACGTGGAGACCCTCACCGAACGCATCAAGGAAGCGGAGCGGCGCCAGCTCGTCGAGCAGGTCGGCCGGCTGGTCCGCGAAGGTTGGACGATCACCGGCAGAAAGGTCACCATCCCGTGAGTTCCACCGACGGCCGGCGCCCCATCCGGCGCGCCCTGATCAGCGTCTACGACAAGACCGGGCTGGTCGAGCTGGCCCAGGCCCTGCACGCCGCCGGGGTGGAGATCGTCTCGACCGGCAGCACCGCGACCAGGATCGCCGAGGCGGGCGTCCCGGTCACCCCGGTCGAGTCGGTGACCGGCTTCCCCGAGTGCCTGGACGGCCGGGTCAAGACCCTGCACCCGAAGGTGCACGCCGGTCTCCTCGCCGACCTGCGGCAGGACTCGCACGTCAGCCAGCTCGACGAGCTGGGCGTGCAGCCGTTCGACCTGCTGGTCTCGAACCTCTACCCGTTCCAGGCCACGGTCGCCTCCGGCGCGGGCCTCGACGAGTGCGTCGAGCAGATCGACATCGGTGGGCCGGCGATGGTCCGGGCCGCCGCGAAGAACCATGCCTCGGTCGCCGTGGTCACCGCCGTGGGGGCGTACCCGCTGGTGCACGCCGCCCTCGACGGCGGCGGGTTCACCCTGGCGCAGCGTCGGGCCCTCGCGGCCCGCGCGTTCGCCGACATCGCCGAGTACGACGTGGCGGTCGCCGAGTGGTGCGCGGTGCAGCTGGCGCCGGCGGAGCAGGACTGGCCGGCGTTCGCCGGGCTCGCCCTGCGGGCGACGAGGACGCTGCGCTACGGGGAGAACCCGCACCAGCAGGCGGCCCTCTACACCGACCCGGCGGCGCCGGCCGGGCTGGCCCAGGCCGAGCAGCTGCACGGCAAGGAGATGTCCTACAACAACTACGTCGACGCGGACGCGGCCTGGCGGGCGGCGAACGACTTCCCCGACCAGCCGGCGGTGGCGATCATCAAGCACGCCAACCCGTGCGGCATCGCGGTCGGCGCCGACGTGGCCGAGGCGCACCGCCGGGCGCACGCCTGTGACCCGGTCTCCGCGTTCGGCGGGGTCATCGCGGTGAACCGGCCGGTGTCGGTGGCGCTCGCCGAGCAGGTGGCGGAGATCTTCACCGAGGTGGTCGTGGCGCCGGACTACGAGCCGGGCGCGGTCGACGTACTCGCGGTGAAGAAGAACATCCGACTGTTGAAGGCCCCGGCCTGGGCGCCGCTGCCGGTGGAGTGGCGGCAGGTCGGCGGCGGGGTGCTGGTCCAGCGGGCCGACCGGATCGACGCCAGCGGCGACGACCCGGCGACCTGGCGGCTGGTGGCCGGCGAGGCGGCCTCCGACGACGTCCTGGCCGACCTCGCCTTCGCCTGGCGGGCGGTCCGCGCGGTGAAGAGCAACGCGATCCTGCTGGCCAGCGCCGGTGCCACGGTGGGTGTCGGGATGGGCCAGGTGAACCGGGTGGACTCGGCGCACCTGGCGGTGAACCGGGCCGGCGCCGACCGGGCCCGGGGTTCGGTGGCCGCCTCGGACGCGTTCTTCCCGTTCGCCGACGGGCTCCAGGTGCTCCTCGACGCCGGGGTGCGCGCGGTGGTCCAGCCCGGTGGTTCGGTACGCGACGAGGAGGTCGTCGCCGCCGCCCAGGCCGCCGGGGTGACCATGTACCTCACCGGTACCCGGCACTTCTTCCACTGACCCGTTCGCGTCGACCGACGCCGTTGCCACCTGGTGTCGATCATGGAGTTGTGGTGGGCGTTCAGCCCCGTTTAGCCCCTTCTGTGGGGCACCACAACTCCATGATCGCGCGACCCGGGGCGGCTGTTCAGCTCAGCCGGGGTGCCACCTCGGCGAAGTGACAGGCCGACGGGTGCGGGTCGGCGGCCCGGAGCACGGCATGCGGTTCCTGGGTGGCGCAGATCTCCTGCGCCTTCCAGCACCGGGTCCGGAACCGACAGCCCGAGGGCGGATCGGCGGGGGAGGGTACGTCCCCGGTGAGCCGGATGATGTTCCGCTGGTCGCGTACCTCCGGGTCCGGCACCGGTACCGCCGACAGCAGGGCCTGGGTGTACGGGTGGGTGGCCCGCTCGTAGATCTCGTCCTCGGTACCGATCTCCACGATCTTCCCGAGGTACATCACCGCCACCCGGTCCGAGATGTGCCGCACCACCGACAGGTCGTGGGCGATGAAGACGTAGGAGAGCCCGAACTCGTCCTGGAGCTGCTCCAGCAGGTTGATCACCTGGGCCTGGATGGAGACGTCCAGCGCGGAGACCGGCTCGTCGCAGACGATGATCTCCGGGCGCAGGGCGAGCGCCCGGGCGATGCCGATGCGCTGCCGCTGACCACCGGAGAACTGGTGCGGGTACCGGTTGATGTGCTCCGGGTTGAGCCCGACCACCTCCAGCAGCTCCTGTACCCGGCCGGCCCGCGACCCGCGCGGCGCGGCGTCCGGGTGGATCTCGAACGGCTCACCGACGATGTCGCCGACCGTCATCCTCGGGTTCAGCGAGGTGTACGGGTCCTGCATCACCATCTGCATGTTGCGGCGCAGTCGACGCAGTTCGGCGCCGGACGCCCGGAACAGGTCACGCCCGTGCAGGGTGGCCCGGCCGGCGGTCGGTGTCTCCAGGCGCATGAGCAGCCGGGCCAGGGTCGACTTGCCGCAGCCGGACTCGCCGACCACGCCCAGCGTCTCGCCCCGACGCAGCTCGAAACTGACCCCGTCCACCGCCCGTACCGCGCCGACCTGCTTGCGCAGCAGCACCCCCTGGGTGATCGGGAAGTGCTTGACCAGATGGTCGACGGAGAGGATGGTCTCCCCCCGCACCTTCGTCCGGTCAGCGGCGGGCGCTGGCATCGCGTACCTCCTGGGCGAAGTGGCAGGCACTGGTCCGGCCGTCGTCCAGTGCCAGATCGTGCGGGACCACGTCGACGCAGACCTGCTGGGCGTACGGGCAGCGAGGGTGGAACGGGCAACCGGACGGGATCCGCATCAGGTTCGGCGGCAGGCCCCGGATCGTGGCCAGTTCCTGGCCGCGTACGTCCAGGCGCGGGATCGACTCCAGCAACCCCTTCGTGTACGGGTGGGCCGGCGCCCGGTACAGCGACCGGACGTCGGCGTGCTCGACGATCCGGCCGGCGTACATGACCGCGATCCGGTCCGCGACCCCGGCGACCACCCCCAGGTCGTGGGTGATCAGGATCATCGCCATGTCCAGGTCCCGGCGCAGGTCGGCGAGGAGATCCATGATCTGGGCCTGGACGGTGACGTCGAGGGCGGTGGTCGGCTCGTCGGCGATCAGCACCTTCGGGTTCATCGCCAGGGCCATCGCGATCATGACCCGTTGCCGCATCCCGCCGGAGAACTGGTGCGGGTAGTCGCCGACCCGCTCCCGGGCGGCCGGGATGCGGACCAGGTCCATCAGCTCCACGGCCCGGTTCCGGGCGGCGGAACGCGACAGCCCCTCCCGCTGGCGCAGCGTCTCACCGATCTGCCAGCCGACCGGGAAGACCGGGTTCAGCGCGGAGAGCGCATCCTGGAAGATCATCGCGATCTCCCGGCCGCGTACCTGCCGGCGCTCTTCCTCGGGCCGGGCGAGCAGGTTCCGACCCTGGTAGCGGATCTCACCGGCGGTGACCACCGCAGGTGGCATGTCGAGGATGCCCATGATCGCCTGGGCGGTCACCGACTTGCCGGAGCCCGACTCGCCGAGTACGGCGAGCGTCTCGCCCGGGTCGAGGTGGTAACTGACCCCGTTGATCACCTTCGCCACCCCGTCCCGGGTACGGAACTCGATGTGCAGGTCGTCGACTTCGAGCAGATGCGCCGTTGCCATCGTCTGATCACCGCAGCTTCGGGTCGAAGGCGTCCCGGATCGCGTCGCCGAGCATGATGAAGGCGAGCACGGTCAGGGCGAGGAACGTGGACGGTACGACCAGCGGCGTCGCCGACTCGCGCATGTGCACCCGGCCCGAGTCGATGTCGATGCCCCAGGAGATGGTGGGCGCCTTCAGGCCGATGCCGAGGAAGGAGAGCGTCGCCTCGGCGGCGATGAACGAGCCGAGTGCGATGGTCAGTACCACCACCGCCGGGGCCAGCGAGTTCGGCAGGATGTGCCGCCACATGATCCGGCCGTCGCCGGCGCCGAGCATCCGGGCCGCCGCGACGTAGTCCTGCCCCTTGGCGGTGATCACCGACGAGCGGACCACCCGGGCCGCCGTGGTCCAGCCGAGGATGGCCAGGACGAAGACCACCGCCAGGATCCGGACCGTGGAGCTGTCGCTGTTGACCCGCTTGAGCAGCACGATCGCGGCGAGCAGCAGGGGGATGCCGAGCACGATGTCGATCACCCGGGAGAGCACCGCGTCGATCCACCGGCCGAAATAGCCGGCGACCATCCCGACGACCAGCGCGATGATCCCGGTGAGCAGCGCCGAGAGGGCGCCGACCAGCAGCGACGCGCGGGCCCCGTAGACCGAGCGCGCGTAGGTGTCGCAGCCCTGGAAGTCGTACCCGAAGATCGCTGCGCCGGACGGCCCGGCGTGCTGCCGGGCGAGCGCGCAGTCCCGGGGATCGTTGCCGGTGAACAGGCCGGGGACGGCCGCCATCGCGGTGACCAGGACCACCAGGGCCAGGCTGATCCAGAAGATGGGGTTGCGGCGCAGGTCGCGCCAGGCGTCCCCGGCCAGACTGCGGGCCTTCCCGGGTACGCCGACCTGGTTCGGGGCGCCCGGTTCGCCGGACGGCCCGCGCCGGGCGGCCTGGTTCTCCGACGCGGCGACCGTCTCGAAGTCACTCATCTCTACTCATAGCGGATCCTCGGGTCGAGTACGGCGTAGAGGACGTCGACCAGCAGGTTGGCAACCAGGTAGACCACGACCAGCACGCTGACGATGCCCACCACCAGGGGGCCGTCCTCGGTCCGGATGCCCCGGAAGAGGTTGAAGCCCACGCCCGGAATGTTGAACACGCCCTCGGTGATGATCGCGCCGCTCATCAGGTTGCCCAGTTCCACGCCGAGGAAGGTGACCACCGGGATGAGCGAGTTGCGCAGCACGTGGACGCTGACGATCCGCCGCCGGAGCAGCCCCTTCGACTTCGCGGTCCGGACGTAGTCGGCGCGCAGGTTCTCCGCCACCGAGGTCCGGGTCAGCCGCAGCGCGGTGGCCAGCGAGAGCGAGCCGAGCACGATGCCGGGCAGCAGCAGCGCGTACAGGCTGGGCTGGGCGCCGGCGGTGGGCGGGAAGACCTGCCACTTCACGCCGAGCAGGTACTGGGCCAGCGGGGCCAGCACGATGGTGGGGATGCCCAGCACCAGCAGGGTCAGCAGCAGGGTCGAGTTGTCGAAGATACTGGCCCGGCGCATGCCGGCGACCACGCCGGCGGTGACCCCGACGACGATGGTGACCGCCATCGCGATCAGCGCCAGTTTCAGGGTCACCGGCCAGGCGGTGGTGAGGATCTCGCCGATCGACCGGCCGGTCAGCGACTCGCCCAGGTCACCCCGGAGCAGGTTGCCCACGTAGTCGAAGTAGCGGTAGAAGAACCCGCCCACCCCGGTCCGGTCCAGGTTGTACTTCTCGGTCAGGTACGCCCGCTGGGCCTCGGTGACCGGTCGTTCGCCGGCGAGCGCCTGGATCGGGTCACCCTGACCGGCGAACATCAGCGCGTACACGATCAGCGTGGTCCCGAAGAAGGCCAGGACCATCTGGAGCAGGCGCCGCACGACGAAGCGGAACATACTAGGCAGTCTCTCCGAAAATGCAAGGAAGGGCCCCCTCTTATCGTTTTCGGTATAGGAGGGGGCCCTTCTTAACAACTACTTGACGGCCTCGATCTTGAGCAGGTCGACCCGGTCGAAGAGATCCATCTCCACGTTCTTGACCTTGGTCGAGTGGCCGAAGTTGTTCTGGCCGTACCGCAGCGGGATCACCGGCAGGTCCTTGGCGAGGAGGTCCTCCGCCTGCTGGTACTTCTTGACCGCCGCTTCCTCGTTCGCGGCCTTCGCGCCCTCGGCGAGGAGCTGGTCGAACTCCGGGTTGGCGTAGCCGTAGTAGTTCGACGAGCCGTTGCTGCTGTACAGCGGGCCGAGGTAGTTCTCCATGGACGGGTAGTCCATGACCCAGCCCATCCGGAACAGGCCCACCGACTCCTTCGCCTTCAGTTTGGTCAGCAGGTCGGCGAACTTCGGCTCGGCGTTACCGACGCACTCCACGCCCAGGTTGGCCTTGAGCTGGTTGCAGGTGGCGTCGATCCAGTCCTTGTGCCCGCCGTCGCCGTTGTACGACAGTTCGATCTTCGCCGGACCGCCGGCTGCGGTGTACATCGCCTTGGCCTTGGCCGGGTCGAACTCGCCCGCCGCGCCGATGGTGTTCTCCCGGTACCCGGCGACCACCGGCGACACGAACGACCGGGCCGGCTGCTGCGAGTCCTTGAAGATCGACTTGGTGATCTCGTCCCGGTCGATCGCCATCGAGATGGCCTTGCGCACGTCCGGGTTGCTGAACTCCTTCTGGAACGTCGGGAAGGCCAGCACCTGGAGCGAGGAGGCCGGGCTCTGCTGGAACCGGTCGCCCAGGTCGGTCGCGGCGGTGGAGAGGTTCTCGGTCGGGATCGTCTTGATCACGTCCAGGTTGTCCGAGAGCACGTCCGCGTACGCGGCGGTCGGCTGCTGGTAGATCCGGAACTCGACTCCGGCCACCTTCGGCTTCGTACCCGGGAAGGCGTCGTACTTCTCGACCTCGACCTTGGCGTCGTGCTGCCAGGTGCCCTTCATCCGGAACGGGCCCTGACCGACCGGCGCCTGCTCGTAGCCCTCGGCGAGGACGCCCGGGGCGGAGAACGCGGCCTTCGGCAGCGGGTAGAAGGCGGTGTACCCGAGCATCGTCTTGAACTCGCTGTACGGCTCGGAGAGGGTGACCGTGAAGGTCAGGTCGTCGACCTTCTTCAGCCCGCTGAGCGTCTTCGCCTTCGGGGTGCCGCTGGCCGCCTGGAGGTCGGTGTACCCGGCGATCTTCTCGAAGAAGTAACTGCTGTTCTGGCCGTTCGGGCCGTACGCGCCGTAGTTCCACGCGTCGAGGTAGTTGTCGGCGGTGACCGCCTCACCGTTGTGGAACGTGTAGCCCGGCTTGAGCTTGACGGTCCAGGTGGTGTTGTCGGTCGACGTCACCGACTCGGCCGCGACCTCGTACGGCTTGTTCTCGGCGTCGTAGTCGACCAGCGGGCTGAACAGCGCCGCCAGGACCTGCGAGCCGCTGGTCTCGTTGGTGTTGGTGGGCACCAGGTGCTGGGGCTCGGCGATCTCGATCCGGACCGCCGCGTCGGGGTTGCTCTCACCGGTGCCGCCGCCGCTCCCACCGCAGGCCGCCAGGCCCAGGGTGACCGCAAGCGGGAGGGCGGTCCAGGCGGCGAGCCTACGAACCTGCATCATGCCTCCTCGTATCCTCACATTGCGCGGTCGGTCCCGACGCTGGGTGACGCTGCGCAACGATCGGCAACGGTAGGTCGTGGGCCGGGGTGCCGGCCACCTGCGGGTTGCAGGTTGGCAACGGATCGGCGGCGGCGGGTTGGTGGCGACGGCCCGAAGGTGATAGAGCAGATTCCTGGAACTGCTGGTGGGAAGACGCGTGCGGATGCCGTTACCGATCGGTCCGGGTGCTCGCGCGCGCTTTCGGCCGCCGGGCCCGGATTCGCCCCCGGCGTCACCGGTGGCCCGGTCGCGGGTCGGTGACACCGCCGGGATCCGTGCCACCGGTCACCCTGGGTGATTAAACGCACGTCACGCAGAGTTATCTGACCCTCGGCTCCAGAGACGGCGGACGGTGCCCGGCAGGTGCCCCGGGTCCGGGCGATGCGGGTACTCCGTGCCCGGGTCGGTCGGCATGAGACGATCTGGTGGTGACGGCGACGGTACTGGACGGCAAGGCGACCGCAGCGGAGATCAAGGACGAGCTGCGGGTACGGGTCAAGGCGCTCGCGGAGCGGGGCGTCGTCCCCGGCCTCGGCACGGTCCTGGTCGGTACGGACCCCGGCTCGCAGGCGTACGTCAACGGCAAGCACCGCGACTGCGCCGAGGTGGGCATCGCCTCGATCCGTCGCGAGCTGCCGGCGGACGCCACCCAGCAGCAGGTCGACGAGGTGATCGCCGAGCTGAACGCCGATCCGGCCTGTCACGGCTACATCGTCCAGTTGCCGCTCCCGGCGCACCTCGACACGCAGCGGGTGCTGGAGTCCATCGACCCGGACAAGGACGCCGACGGCCTGCACCCGGTCAACCTCGGCCGGCTCGTGCTCGGGTACGAGGCCGCCCTGCCCTGCACCCCCCGGGGCATCGTGGAGCTGCTGCGCCGGTACGACGTCGCGCTGCGCGGCGCGCGGGTCGCGGTGGTGGGCCGGGGCAACACGGTCGGCCGGCCGCTGGGGCTGCTGCTCACCCGGCGCAGCGAGAACGCCACCGTGACCCTCTGCCACACCGGCACCCTGGACCTCGCCTCGCACACCCGGTCCGCCGACATCGTCATCGTCGCGGCGGGCGTACCGGGTCTGCTCACCGCCGACATGGTCAACCCGGGCGCGGTGGTGGTGGACGTCGGCATCACCCGGGTGATCGGCGACGACGGCAAGGGGCGTTACACCGGTGACGTGGCCGCCGACGTCGCCGAGGTGGCCGGTGCGGTCGTACCGATGCCGGGTGGTGTCGGGCCGATGACCCGGGCCATGCTCCTGGCCAACGTGGTCGAGCGCGCCGAACGCGGCTGACCGCCGGGACAGGGAGCCGACGCGCCCGCGACAGCCGGCGGATTGCACCCGCCCGGAACCCCTTCATCCCGGTCGGGTGATCTGCCCAACCCTCGGCGCCCCTGGCCTGTCCGGTGCCACCATGGCTGATACGGTCCGGAAAACCGACTGGCATCAGGGAGTGGGACGACCATGGGTAAAAAGGTCACTGTCGTCGGGGCCGGCTTCTACGGCTCCACCACCGCGCAGCGCCTGGCCGAGTACGACGTCTTCGACACGGTCGTGATCACCGACATCGTGGAGGGCAAGCCCGAAGGTCTCGCCCTGGACCTCAACCAGTCCCGCCCGATCGAGGGCTTCGAGACCAAGGTCGTCGGCGCCACCACCGGCCCGAACGGCGAGGGCTACGAGGCCATCGAGGGCTCCGACGTCGTGGTGATCACCGCCGGTCTGCCCCGTAAGCCGGGCATGAGCCGGATGGACCTGCTGGAGACCAACGCCAAGATCGTCCGTCAGGTCTCCGAGAACGTCGCCAAGTACGCCCCGAACGCCGTCGTCATCGTGGTGTCCAACCCGCTCGACGAGATGACCGCGCTGGCGCAGATCGCCACCCAGTTCCCGAAGAACCGGGTGCTCGGCCAGGCCGGCATGCTGGACACCGCGCGGTTCACCAACTTCGTCGCCGAGACGCTCGCCGTACCGGTCGCCTCGGTACGCACGCTCACCCTCGGTTCGCACGGCGACACCATGGTCCCGGTCCCGTCGCAGAGCACCGTCGACGGCAAGCCGCTGCGGGACGTGCTGCCGGCGGACAAGATCGAGGAACTGGTGGTCCGGACCCGCAACGGCGGCGCCGAGGTCGTCGCGCTGCTGAAGACCGGTTCGGCGTACTACGCGCCGTCGGCCGCCGCCGCCCGGATGGCCAAGGCGGTCGCCACCGACTCCGGTGAGGTCATGCCGGTCTGCGCCTGGGTGGACGGCGAGTACGGCATCTCCGGCGTCTACCTGGGCGTCGAGGCGGAGATCGGCGCCGGGGGCGTCAAGCGGGTCGTCGAGACCAACCTGGACGCGGACGAGCTGGCCAGCCTCAAGGAGGCCGCCGAGGCGGTACGCGCCAAGCAGGGCGACGTCGCCAACCTCTGACCACCGAGCCGCACCCGGGCCGGGGTACCCGTCACCATGACGGGTGCCCCGGCCCGCGTTCATGTCCGGCCCGCGTTCATGTCCGGCCCGCGTTCATGTCCGGCCCGCGTTCATGACGGGGCAGCGGTGGGCAGGGCGACGAAGGGCTCCCCGAGGTGCGGGGTGGCCAGCACCACCGGCCCGGCCCCGGCCAGCGTCCGGAGCAGGGTGGTCCGGCTCTCCCGGGCAGCCGCCGGGTCCTCCTCGTACGCGTACGTCAGTGCCGGCTCGACCAGTTGGACGGTGTGGGTGAGCAGGTCCCCGGTGACGGCCACGGTCCCGTCCCGGGTCGAGAGCAGGACCGACTGGTGTCCCGGCGTGTGCCCCGGGGTCGGCAGCAACCGGAGGTCGGGCGCCAGGTCGGCCGTGCCGTCGACCGGCTGGAGCTGCCCGGTGGCCAGCAGCGGATCGAGCAGCCGTCCGCCGAGGCCCTGCCGGCCCTGCCGGCGTACCCGGTCGATCTCCACCTGTTGCATCAGGTACCGGGCGTTCCGGAAGTACGGGCGGCCCGGCTCGCCGGTGACCGCCCAGCCGATGTGGTCGGTGTGCAGGTGGGTGAGGACGACCGCGGCCACGTCACCGGGGTCGATGCCGGCGGCGGCGAGTTCGGCGGGGAGCTGTCCGGGTACCGGTGCCCAGTCGGCAGCCGGTGCGCCGGCCGGCCCGATCCCCGCGTCGACCAGGATGGTCCGACCGTCCGGCCGGCGCAACGCGAAGCACCGGAACGCCAGGTGCCAGCGGCCGTCCGGGGTCACCGAGGTCGGGTCGCGCCGGTCGGCCGCGCGCCAGTGCTCGTCGGTCGCCCCGGGGAACGCCACCTCGCGCGGTTCGGGGAACACGCCGACCGCATCCAGCAGGGCGATCAGCTCGACACGGTCCATCCGTCGGATCAGCGGCACCGGTAGAGGGTGTCAGCGGCCCGTCGGCCCGGCAAGGTCCTTTCCCGGCCCGCGTCGGGTCGCCGGTCGGGTCGCCGGTCGGGTCGCCGGTTGGTACTGCCGGGGCGGCGCGGAGGTGGCAATGTGGGCAACCGGACGGTACGGAGGCGGTCAGTGTGGGGCCTGCCGGCCGCTTCCAGTACGCTCGTACTGCTTGAGCATGTCCCCTGAGAGGAGCGCCGGCCGATGGCGAAGATCAAGGTAACCAACCCGGTCGTAGAGCTCGACGGCGACGAGATGACCCGGATCATCTGGAAGCAGATCCGAGAGCAGCTGATCCTGCCCTACCTCGACGTCGACCTGCACTACTACGACCTGTCGATCCAGTACCGCGACGAGACTGACGACCAGGTCACCGTCGATGCCGCCAACGCCATCAAGCAGCACGGTGTGGGCGTCAAGTGCGCGACCATCACCCCGGACGAGGCCCGGGTCGAGGAGTTCGGCCTGAAGAAGATGTGGCGGTCGCCGAACGGCACCATCCGTAACATCCTCGGCGGCGTCGTCTTCCGCGAGCCGATCATCATGTCCAACGTGCCGCGGCTGGTGCCGGGCTGGACGAAGCCGATCATCATCGGCCGGCACGCCCACGGCGACCAGTACAAGGCCACCGACTTCGTCGTGCCGGGTCCGGGTACGGTCACCATCACCTACACCCCGACCGACGGCGGCGCCCCGATCGAGATGGAGGTCGCCAACTTCCCCGGCGGCGGCGTCGCGATGGGCATGTACAACTTCGACGAGTCGATCCGCGACTTCGCCCGCGCCTCGATGCGGTACGGCCTCGACCGGGGCTACCCGGTCTACCTGTCCACGAAGAACACCATTTTGAAGGCGTACGACGGCCGCTTCAAGGACATCTTCGCCGAGGTGTTCGAGAACGAGTTCAAGGCCGAGTTCGAGGCCGCCGGCATCAGCTACGAGCACCGGCTCATCGACGACATGGTCGCCGCCGCGCTGAAGTGGGAGGGCGGGTTCGTCTGGGCCTGCAAGAACTACGACGGTGACGTGCAGTCGGACACCGTCGCGCAGGGCTTCGGCTCGCTCGGCCTGATGACCTCGGTGCTGATGACCCCGGACGGTCGTACCGTCGAGGCGGAGGCCGCGCACGGCACGGTCACCCGGCACTACCGGCAGTGGCAGAAGGGCGAGAAGACCTCGACCAACCCGATCGCCTCGATCTTCGCCTGGACCCGTGGCCTGGCCCACCGGGGCAAGCTGGACAACACCCCGGCGGTCACCGAGTTCGCCAACACGCTGGAGCAGGTCTGCATCGACACCGTCGAGGGCGGTCAGATGACCAAGGACCTCGCGCTGCTGATCTCCCGCGACGCGCCGTGGCTGACCACGGACGAGTTCATGAACGCGCTGGACGAGAACCTGGCGCGCCAGCTCGCCGCCTGATCACGCCGTACCCCGGACAGGGCCCGCCGGACGACCGGCGGGCCCTGTCCGCGTGGTGGCCCGTTGCCCGGTGCCGCCGATCTCGTTGAGCAGGGTGGACGTGTTGCCAGTCGCGTCCCGCGAGGAGGTGGCCGGGCGGCCCGTCACCGGGCGCCTGCCGGCGGACCTTCCACGGCTGTCGTCGCCACAGCCGGCCGTCCCTTCCCTGCGGGGGGCCCTGTCCCGGGCCCCCCGCACCCTCGCCGCCC
>NZ_WVUH01000187.1 GCF_017614955.1 Micromonospora echinofusca | reverse complement strand
GGGGCGGGGTGGACGGGCACGGCGACGTCGACGCCCCCGTCAGCGAGCTGACGGGGGCGTCGACCCGGTTGGGACGCCGATGTCCGTCCCCGGGGCACCACGGGTGCCGACGGCGGTCACCGGATCAGAAGCGACCCCAGTCGTCGGCGGCGGCCCGCCACACGTCGATGTTGCGCGGGTCGAGGGCCATCCGGCGGGGCCGGTGGGTCTCGTGTTCCTCCGGGGTGAACACCCGGTGGCCGTCGCAGAGTTCGTAGCGCGGGCCGTGCTTCGGGTCGTACAGGTAGAACGCGATCGACGTCGACGCGGAGTGGTTGACCATGTCCGAGGCGATCGGTACCTGCTTGTACAGCGCCCGCGCCCGGCCACGCATCACGTGGTCGAAGCTCTTCATCATGAAGCACAGGTGCGCGACGTAGTGCTCGTCGTTGCGTTGCAGGGCCAGGCTGTGGTGGTACCGGTCCTCGCCGCGCAGGAAGACGGTGACGTCACCGACGTAGTCGGACGGCAGGAACCCGAGCACCCTGGTGTAGAACTCGACGGTCTCGTCGTACTTGTTGGTCGCCAGGAACGGGTGGACCAGGTCGAGCGGGCGGAGTTCGATCAGCGGCGGTTCGGCGTACTCGACGAACTCGGTGAACAGTTCGACGATGAGGCCGTTGGGGTCGCGGACCCCGAATCCCCGCGCGCACAGGCCCTTCATCCGGTCGTGCAGCGGGATGATCTCGTGTCCGGCCGCGGTGATCCGCTCGCGCAGGTCGTCGAGGACCGCGTCGGACTCGACGCTGAAGCCGACCGCCTCGGTGCGGGACTCGGTGAGGCTGGGGTCGCTGATCAGCTCGATGCAGTGGTGTTCGATGTCGGCGCGGAGGAAGGCGTACTCGTCGTCGTGCTGTTCCAGTTGCAGGCCGACGTGGTACTGGAGGAACTCCCGGGTCGCGGCCAGGTCCGGTACGACGATCCGGGCGTACTCCATGCCGTAGGGGGCCCGGGGGCGGCCGGCGGCGTGCGTGCTCATCGCATTCCTTCCGTGGATACTCCGGCCTTCAGGCCGGAGAGGAAACGGATCCCCTGCGGAGCAGGGCAGAAAAAGCCGATCCGCCGCCGAGACGGATGGGCGTGCACCGGCGTGGCACCGTGAGGCTCACCGGCCGGCTCGCTAGCCTGTGAGCCGTGGCCAGGGCGGTGAAGCGGGCGTTCAGGTACCGCTTCTACCCGACCGCCGGGCAGGCTGCCGAGCTCGCCCGTACGTTCGGCTGCGTCCGACTGGTCTACAACATGGCGCTCGCGGCCCGCACGCAGGCGTGGACGCTGCGCCGGGAACGGGTCACCTACCACGCCACCTCGGCGATGCTGACCGCCTGGAAGAAGACCACCGAACTGGCCTTCCTCAACGAGGTGTCCTCCGTGCCGTTGCAGCAGACGCTGCGACACCTGCAGGCGGCGTTCACCAACTTCTTCGCCAAACGCGCCAAATATCCGACGTTCAAGAGCAGGAAGAAGTCGCGCCGGTCGGCGGAGTACACCACCAGCGCGTTCCGCTACCGTGAGGGTCGGCTGACCCTGGCGAAGATGACCGAACCCCTGGACATCGTGTGGTCGCGGCCGCTGCCCGACGGCGCGACGCCGTCCACGGTGACCGTGTCGCAGGACACGGCCGGGCGCTGGTTCGTGTCCCTGCTCTGTGACGACGTGATCGCGCAGACCCCGGCCACGGGTGCGGTCGGGATCGACGCTGGGATCGACAGTCTGCTCACCCTGTCGACCGGGGAGAAGATCACCAACCCGAGGCACGAACGCCGCGACCGGGCCGCGCTCGCCCGCGCCCAGCGGAACCTCGCACGGAAGGAGAAGGGCTCGAACAACCGGGCCAAGGCCCGGCTCACAGTCGCCCGGATCCATGCCCGCATCACCGACCGCAGGCGTGACCACCTGCACAAACTGACCACTCGACTCGTTCGTGAGACCCAAACGATCGTGATCGAGGACCTGACCGTACGCAACATGCTCGGCAACCACCGCCTGGCCCGCGCGATCAGCGACGCGGCCTGGCGACAGGTGCGCACCATGCTGGAGTACAAGGCCGACTGGTACGGCCGCACCCTGGTCGTCGTGGACCACTGGTTCCCGTCGTCCAAGCTGTGCTCCGCGTGTGGTGCGCTCGCACAGCGGATGCCGCTGACCGTCCGGACGTGGACCTGCCGATGCGGGCAGGCCCACGACCGCGACGTCAACGCGGCCCGCAACATCCTGGCCGCCGGGCTGGCGGTGACTGCCTGTGGAGCTGGCGTAAGACCTCAACGGGGAAACCTCCGTACGGGGCAGCAGGCTATGAAGCAGGAAAACCCGGGGGCGACCACGGGACTCCCCGTCCTCCAGGACGGGGAGGATGTCAAGCGGGTTCCTCTTCCTGACGTGCGGTGACCGGGAAGCTGACGATGACCCACTTGTCCATCACCGGTCGCCAGCGTTCGCGGACGAACTCCTCGTGACTGCCGCTGGTGAGGTAGTCGTGCAGGTCTGCCTCGGTGTCGAACTCCACGGTGAAGCCGTGGGTCATGGTGGTGTCCCGGGTGCTGATGTTGCCGCCGAGCGCCCAGTTGCGCATCGCCGGGTACCGGGCGGGAAAGGTGTCCAGCTCGGCGAGGAGTTCCTCGACGGTCGCGGCCGGTACGTCCGCCCGGAACCGGAACAACACGATGTGCTTGATCATGGTTGGTGACCGTATCTGTCGGCTCGGATCAGAGGATGAAACTGAGCCGGGCGCCCGGCTCCATCGCCTCGTTGACGAGGACGGCCCGGCGGACCCGGAAGCGCAGTCCCTCGTCGGACACGAGCAGCACGTGCTCGTACCGGCCGACGTAGGTGAAGGCACCGCCGTCGCGGTACCGGTGGATGAGGAAGTTCGCGGTGATCCACACGGTCTCGTCGCCCTGCTCCAGGACGACGACGTTGGAGATCATGCGGTGGGTGCGCGAGTGCGGGTTCTCCGCGTGGGCCTTGCGGCTCTTGAGCCGCTTGACCCGCGCCTTGATCAGGTCGTAGTCGTCGGTGACGAACGCGCCACCGGAGGCGGCGTCCCAGCCGGTCCAGTCGGTGGTCGGCACCTCGAAACGGCCCCCCTCCTCGAAGAGGGTCAGCCACTCGTCCAACCGCCACTCGTCGAGCAGCAGCGCCTCCCGGTAGAGGAACTCCTCGACCTCGGCGCGACGTACGATCCGGCTGCCCACGCTGCTCTCCTTCACCTCGTCCACGGTCATCGACGTTCCGCCGCTGCGTCCGGCTCGGCACCGGTGGCGGGCCCGGCAGGGTCGCCGACCCGGTCCGCCCAGTGCCGCCAGAAGCTGCGCATCGCGCCCTCGTCGATGGAGCGCCCCTGGTTGCCGGCCTTCTCGTTGCCCATGCCCCGGGACATGTCGCTCCAGTCGTGGCGGGGGTCGGCCGCGTTCGCGGTGGCCTCGATGCCCCGCTGCACCGCCTCGTACGCCTCGATGTCGTCGGGGGTGGCCAGGCCACCGGGCCCGACGAAGCTGACCATGGTGCGGATGCGCAGTTCGCGTACCTCCTGCGGCTCGCCGACCTCGACGAACTGCCAGGCCCGCACGTCGGTGTGGCCGGGTCCGACCGGTTCGAGCTGGCGGATGGTGAGCGCCTCCAGGTCGAACAGCAGCAGGTTCGGGAAGACGTACAGGATGCGGCTGGCGTCGGCGATCTCGGCGGCCCGCTCGGCGCCGAGCCGGTCGACCATCTCCTGCCGCTTCTCGACGGTCCGGGCCTTCTCGGCCTCGCCGAAGCGGGGTTCCCACACCATCCCGATCCGGCCGTTGTGGCCGGTGAGCACCAGCAGGCCGTGCCCGGAGCCCAGGTCGTAGGCGTACTGGTCGTCGTCGGTGACCGCGAAGCCGCTCTCCCGCAGGTAGCCGACGAAGGTGTTGTGGGTGGGCGCGAAGTGGTAGCCGTCCATCGCGTTCTCCACCGCGAGCTTCCAGTTGCCCTTGACGCTGTAGAGCTGCACGCCGGGAAGGGTCTGCATGCCCTGCGGGCCGATGTTCGCGGTCAGCGACATGTAGTGCGCGGCCTGACCCAGGTGGGTGAGCAGGTCCGGTACGTCGGGGTCGAACGCGATGAAGACGAACCCCTCGTGGCTCTGCACCCGGGGTACGGTGCGCAGCCGCATCGCCGCGCGGAACTCCTCCCCGGCGGGGTAGGCGTCGTCACCGGGCAGGGCGGCGAGTTCGCCGGAGTTGCTGAACACCCAGGCGTGGTAGAAGCACTGGAAGAACTTGGTGTTGCCCTCGTTGTGCCGGCACAGGATGGTGCCCCGGTGGGTGCAGGCGTTGAGGAAGACCTGGATCTCACCGGCCGCGTCGCGGCAGAAGATCAGCGGGCGCCCGCCGAGGGTGCGGGTCTTGAAGTCGCCGGGGTTGGGCACCTCGGTTTCGTGGCCGAGGTAGAGCCAGGTGTGACCCCAGATCTCCTCCTTCTCCCGGTCAAACACGCTCTGTGACCGGTACGCCGACCGGTGCACCCGGAAGGTCAGCGCATCCCAGTCCTCCTCCACCAGCGCATTACCGAGCCCTGCCGGGACCGGCTCAGGGCTGGCGGGCGCCCCTGCGAGGGCTCCCTGCGTGTGGTTGGTCATCGTCACCGGCCTGCCTTTCTACGGATCCACCGCCGGCCGCCGCGTCGGGCGGCCCACACCGGGAAGACGTTCGATGCTGAACGAGCATCCGAGATAGCGTCTCGCTATGTGATGCTGCTCCACCGCTCCCGCAGTGTCAAGAGCGGATCACAGCGCCCGGAATCCCGGTTACCCACCGTTAATACTGCTGGAACACAAACTGCTCTTTGCGCCGGAGACGATTCCCCGCATCGTTCACCCACCGCCGCCCGGACAGCGCGGTCCGTACCGGTGAGCCCCCATCGGAGGAACAATGCTCCAGCCCAAGGAAGGCCGCATCGACGGCGCGCACTACCTGCCCACCACCCCCGAGTCCTGCCTCTGGGGCCGACTGCCCGGCCCCGGCCACCCGCCGGTGCTGCGGGTGGCGTCGGGCGCGACCGTGACCGTCGACACCCTCAGCCACGAGGGGATCCTCGAGGACCAGGGCCGCGACCCGGTGACGTTCCTGGCCGGGTACGGCGTGGCCGCCCAGGACGTCCTCGTCGACGCCCGGGACCTGGCCGCCTCCCCGGTGCCGCACGACTACGACGACGACGGGCCGCACGTGGTGACCGGCCCGATCACCGTCGACGGCGCCGAACCGGGTGACGTGCTGAAGGTCGACGTGCTGAGCCTGCTCATCCGCGCCCCGTACGGCTTCGTCAGCAGCCGGCACGGCTACGGCGCCCTGCCCGGGGAGTACCCGACGACACCGCCGGACACCGGGTACCGCCCCGACGGCAGCCGCGACCACCACAGCGTCTTCACCTTCACCGAGGTGGTCGAGGAGGCGGGACGGCTGCACGGGGTGATCCCGTTCGGCGACGGCCGGGCCGCCCGCTTCCCGCTCGCCCCGTTCCTGGGTCTGATGGGGGTCACCGCCGCCACAGAGGAGTCCCTGCACTCGGTGCCGCCCGGCACCCACGGCGGCAACCTGGACATCAACGAACTCACCGTCGGCTCCAGCCTCTACCTGCCCGTACAGGTACCCGGGGCCGGCTTCTACGCCGGGGACCCGCACTACGCCCAGGGCGACGGCGAGGTGGCGCTCACCGCGCTGGAGGCGCCGTTGCGGGCCACGCTGCGGCTCTCCGTGATCCCCGCCGCGCAGGCCGGCGCACTGGTCGGCCGGGTCGGTGCACCGTTCGTGGAGACCGCCACCCACTGGGTGCCGGTCGGGCTGCACACCGACCTCGACGAGGCGATGCGCCGGGCGGTCCGCGCCGCCGTGGACTTCCTGAGCCGTACCCAGGGCATGCCCCCGACCCGGGCGCTGGCGTACCTCAGCGCCGCCGCCGACTTCGAGGTCAGCCAGGTGGTGGACGCGGTCAAGGGCGTGCACTGCCTGATCCGCAAGGCGGACTTCGCGGCCCACTTCTGACGCTTCGACACCGTCACCCCCAGCCGATCTTGCATTGCGGCCCCGACATATGCCTGAAAACAGTCATAAGGTGGGCCGCAACTGCAAGATCGGCGGAATGGGTGGGCGGGTCAGACCTCGGCGCGGTGGGGCAGGCTGTCCATCGCGCCCGGTCGGGTCACGGTGACCGCGGCGACCCGGGTCGCCCACCGGGCCGCCTCGACGATCGGCTGACCGGCCAGCAGTCCGTCGGCCAGCGCCGCGCAGAACGAGTCCCCGGCCGCGGTGGCGTCCACCGCCCGCACCGGCCGCGCCGGCACCAGGGTGTACCCGTCGGCGTCCACCACGACCGCCCCGTCCGCGCCGAGGGTCACCACCACCTGCCCGCGTACGCCGAGCGCACGGGCCATCCCGGCGAGCTCGTCGAGCCGTACCTGCTCCGGCACCGGCACCCCGACCAGCGCGGCGAGTTCGCCCCGGTTGGGTACCAGCACGTCGACCCGGGCGAGGACCGCCGGGTCGACCGGGCGGGCCGGTGCCGGGTTCAGCACCACCAGCCCGGTCGCCGCCGCCACGGCGGCGGCCACGGTCGGCGCGCTGATCTCGTGCTGGAGCAGCAGGCAACGGGCGCCGGACAGTACTCCGGCCACCGGTCGGAGGTGCTCGGGTGCCAGCCACATGTTGGCCCCCGGGCTGACCACGATGGTGCTGTCCCCGTCGGCGGTGACCAGGACCAGGGCCTGTCCGGTGGGGCGGGTGGCCCGCAGTACGGCGGTGGTGTCGACACCCTCGGCGGCGAGGATGTCGAGCAGCCGGTCGCCTTCGGCGTCGGCGCCGACCGCGGCGACCATGGCCACCGACCGGCCGAGCCGGGCGGCGGCGACCGCCTGGTTGCCGCCCTTGCCGCCGCCACCGCGCAGGTGGTCCCCACCGAGCACGGTCTGCCCCAGACCGGGCAGCGTGTCCAGCGGGACGGTGACGTCCAGGTTCAGGCTGCCGACCACGACGATGTCGGGCACGGGCGTACCTCCTCGTTCAGTCTGCCGGACGCCAGGCGTGCGGCAGGAAGTCCGCGCGGGGCGGGGTGAACACGTCGACGTTGACGCAGGGGCCCTCGGTGGGGTCGACGTAGTGCTCGGCGCCCCGGGGGACCAGCAGCATCGAGCCGGCGGTCATGTCGTGCGCCACCCCGTCGACGTAGTAGTCGCACCGGCCGGCCAGGATCAGCACGAGCTGGTCGAAGTCGTCGTGCCGGTGCGGGTTGAGGGTCATGCCGACACTCAGTTCGTGCCAGGCGAGCATCACCTCGTCGGTCGAGTACACCTTGCGGCGTACCCCGGGACGGATGACGGTCGCCGGGATCTCGTCCCAGTTGACCGCCACGGCGTGCAGCAGAGGATTGAGCATGGGTGGTCCTTCCCGCCAGCGTGCGCCGGTCGTCGTCACAGGTGGGTACCCGGCTCGGCGCGCGCCGAGCGGGCCAGGTCCCGCAGGGCGGTGCCGAGCAGTTGCAGGTCGGAGCCGACCATCAGGTAACGGGCCGCACCCAGCCCGGCCCGCTCGGCCTGGTCCGGGGCCGCGACCCAGCCACCGAACACGACCTGCCCGGCGTGCGCGGCGGCGGCGATGGTGGCGATCCGCGCGGCGAGCACGTCCGGCCCGCCGCCGAGGCTGACCGCCAGGTCGGTGGTACCGACGAAGGCCACGTCCACGCCGGTGAGCAGGGACGGTAGCGGGTCGACGGTGTCCGCGGTCTCGATCTGGACCACCAGCACCGGTGGGTACCGGTGCGCGTCGGCCAGGTACTCGGGCAGGGGTACCGCACCGAACCGGGCGGCCGGGTGGGCGAGGCTGACGCTGCGCTGGCCGTGCGGCGGGTACCGGGTGGCCGCGACGAGCGCGTCGACCTCGGCCCGGGACCGGACGGTGGACAGTTGCACGCCGGCCGCGCCGGCCTCCAACAGCCGGTTGATCCGGCCGGTGTCGACCTCGGGCAGCCGCACCAGTGCGGGCAGCCCGAGGGTGGCGGCGTGCCGGACCAGGGGGGTGATGGCCTCCTCGGCGAGCGGGGAGTGCTCGCCGTCGACCACCACGAAGTCCAGTCCGGCCTGCCAGGCGATGTCGACGCTGTCCAGGACCGGCAGTTTCAGGAACGTGCCGACCAGCCGCCCGGTCCCGGTGAGGGCGGACCGCAGGCGCTGCCGGGGGTTCACGCCGGCTGGCCCCGCCAGCCGGTCAGTTCGACCCGCTGGCCGCCGTTGAGGACGAAGACCGGTTCGAGCCGGGGCGCGACGATCTGGTTGCCGGCGGCGTCGGGCAGCACGGTCTCCTCGGTGTCACGCAGCACCGTGACGTGGGCCGGGCCGCCGGGGACAAGGGTGCCGTACCCTTCGGCGTCCAGGCCGAGGACGCGGGCCGGGGCGATGGTCACCCGGGACACGATCTCATCCATGGTCATGCCCAGCGCGCGGAGCTTCGCCATGCTGGTGACCAGGTCGAAGACCGGCCCGCGCCAGTTGCGGGCGCTGGTGTCGGAGGAGATGAAGTCGGGCAGGAAGCCCTGCGCGATGGCGGGCCGGGCCACCTCGAAGCTGAGGTTGCTGCGGCCGTGCGCGCAGTCGAAGAGGACGCCGCGCTGCTGGGCCGCGCGGACCTCGTCGAGGACCGTCCCGTCGCGCAGGATGCCGTGCGGCTTGCCGGTGTAGGCGTGGCTGACGATGTCGCCGGGGCGCAGCATCTCCAGCACGACCGGCAGCGGCTCCTCGGTCTCGCCGATGTGCATCATCAGCGGCAGACCGGCGTCGGCCGCCAACTCCAGGGACGCCTTCAGCAGGGGCCGCCAGGCGTGACCGACCACGTCCTCGGAGAGCCGGATCTTGAAGCCACGGACCGTCTCCGGGTGTGCCCGGGCGACCGCGAGGGCGTCCTCGGGGACCAGGGTCGCCGGGTTGAGCAGTTCACCGAAGCGGAAGTCGATGAGCCCGAGCACCGAGACGTTGAGGAAGTTGACCAGCCGCATCGGCGAGGGGGTCACCAGGTAGCGGTGGAAGGCGGCGAAGGTGGAGGCGCCGACCGTCCCGGCGTCGGCGGCGGCGACCACGCCACGGCGCAGGTGGGCCTCCTCCGGCGGGGCGCCGACCTTGGAGACGTCGGCGAAGATGTGGGTGTGTCCCTCGACCAGGCCGGGCAGCACGTACGCGCCCGTGCAGTCGACGACCTCCCGGGCCCGGCTGGCGGGCGACGGTCCGGTGCTGTCGGTCCGGTTCACGATCTGGCTGATCCGGTCACCGGTGACGGCGACGTCGGCGATCTGGTGGGTACCGCTGACCGGGTCGTAGACGGTGCCGCCAGCGAGGACGAGATCAAATACCTGCTCTTCGGTCATGTCCTGTCTTTCGTGTCAATGCCACACAGGGGCGCGGGTTGGGGCACCGTCGCGTCGGCGACGACGGTGTCAGGAGCGGGGGTCCGAAGGGCCGGGGTCGGCGGGTGTTCCACCGTCGCGGGCGACGAACCGGGTACGCAGTGGCAGGACCCCGCCGACGCGTACCTCGACCTGGTCGCCGGGGCGCAGGAAGTCGTCGCGGTCCTGGCCGGTACCGGCCGGGGTGCCGGTGAGCACCACGTCGCCGGGTTGGAGGACGACGAACCGGGTCAGTCGGGCCAGCAGTTCCGGCACGTCGAAGATCAGCGAGGCGGTGCTGCTGGACTGCCGTACGGCGCCGTTGACCAGGGTCTCGACCGGAATGTCGGCGGGGTCCGGTACGGCCGTGAGGTCGAGCACGGAGGCACCGAGCGCGCCGAAGCCGGCGAAGCTCTTGGCCAGGGTCGGGTTGCCGGTGGCGGCCATGGCGTCCCGGGCGGTCATGTCGTTCGCGGCGGTGATGCCGGCGATGTGCTGCCACACCTCGTCGGCGGGGGTGTCCTGCATCCGGCGGCCGACGACGACGGCGACCTCGCCCTCGTAGTCGGGTTGGCCGATCCGGTCCAGCGGTAGCACCACGTCCGCGTCCGGGGCGGGCATGGCCGAGCGCGCCTTGAGGAAGACGATGGGGTCCGGCGGGACGGGACGACCGGTCAGCCGGGCCTTGCAGTGGTAGTTCAGGCCGACGCCCCAGACGGCGCCGGTCGCGGCCAGCGGGGCCAGCAGCTTGCCGTCGAGGTCGGCCAGCGGGATCCGCCGCCGTACCGCCGCCGTGTGGGCGGGGGCGAACCCGTCGCCCGTGGCGAGCAGGGCGGCCACGTCGTCGAAGGGCAGGTCGAGCAGCGCGGCCTCGGTGCCGTCGATCCGGGCCAGCCCGTCCGTGGTGGCGATGAGATTCACCGGTGCCGCACCTCGCAGTCGCATGGTCGCTCCTCTGCCGCCGGGTTCCCGGCCGTGGTCGCGGCGTTCCGGGTCGCGGCGGGCTCCGGGCACGACCGGTCACCGCGCCGGGTGGCGCGGTACGCGGATGTGCCGGGTGATGTCGACGCGGTGGAGCCGGGTCCGCCGCACGTCCCGGTCGGCCGGGTGGCCGACTCCTGTCGTCACCTCCGGTGGCCGGTGCCGGTCCGGACAATCCGGGCCGCGCGGCTCACCAGCGGAGATGCTGTGAACGTACGAGGAAGCGTTTCGCGTGTCAAGATGCGATATCGCATCTCGCAATGCAAGCCGGCTGCGGGAGAGCGGTCGGAGCAGCCGTCCCGCGCGGGGCGGGGCGCCGACAGTCCACGACGAGGGCCGGGACGGTTACCGGGGGGCGCCGCTGCCCAGGTCCCGGGACAGCTCGCGGGCGACCCGGCGCAGCGCCACCGCTGCGGTCTCCTCCCGCTCGCCGGTCAACGCGGCCGTGGTACCGACCACCGCCATCACGGCGACGATCCGGGACCGACCCGGCACCTCGAACGGCCCGGTGCCGGGCTCCCGGGCGGCGGACGGCTTCGACCGGGCCTGCGGTACCTCGTCGGCGGAGGCCGGGGCCTGCTCGAAGACGCCGGACGCGAGGACCCGTACGCCGTGCTCGGTGGGCGAGTTGACCGCGATCCCGGTCTGCCGGGCCCGGGCAACCGCCTCGCGCAGCTCCGGCGACGTCTTGAGCTTCCGGGCGAGCCCCGGCACCTCCGCCGGTGGCAAGAACGCGCAGAAGATCCGCCCCTGGGCCGACCTGGTCGGGTCGAGCTGGGTGCCGGTCTGCACGCTGAGTCGGATGTCCCCGCCGGTGTTGTCGGCGCACCGCACCACCACCGGCCCCTCACCGTTCCACACGCTGAGGACCACGGTCTGGTCGAGTTCCCGCACCAGCCGGTCCAGGTACGGTTCGGCGGCGGTCACGATGGGCAGCCCGGCCCGCGCGGCGGCCTCCAGCGCGAGCAGCTGGGCACCGAGGGAGTACCGGGCGGTACCCGGGTCGTAGCGCAGCAGGTTCACCGTACGCAGCGCCTTGGTGTAGCGGTGGGCGGTGGCCTTGCTGGTGCCCAGCAACTCGGTGATCTCGTTGAGGCTCAGCCGGGGCCGGGCCGCGGAGAAGGCCGCGAGGATGCGCGCCGCCCGCTGCACGGTCTGAATCGCCGGGGACTCGTCGCCCCCGACGCGCTCCCTCTCCGCCACATCGCCTCCGCAGTCGCCTCGCCCCGCCGGCCGTACGTCCACCCGGACTGTACCGAGCCGCACGTCGATCCGGAGCGGACGGCACGTCGCGGGTCGGTGGCAGAGGAACAGTGGCGGTGGCGCGGCGACGCGGTGAGGAGCAGCCGGTGGCGCGGCGACGCGGTCAGGCCCGGTCGGAGGAGTGCCCGGGTACCGTGCCCAGGCTCGGGTCGACCAGCGGCGCGAGGTTGTTGACGGCGGCGGCGGCCTCGCCGAAGCCCACCGAGATCAGCCGGACCTTCCCCTCGTAGTCGGTGATGTCACCGGCGGCGAAGACCCGGGGCAGGTTGGTGCGCATCGTGCGGTCCACCAGGATGTGCCGTTTGCTCAGGTCCAGTCCCCACTTCATCATCGGCCCGAGGTCGGCGACGAAGCCCAGCGCGGCGACCACGGCGGTGGCCGGGAGTCGCAGTTCCTCCCCGCCGGTGACGGCGCGGACCAGCACCTCGTCCAGGTGCGGCTCGCCGCTGATCCGGGCGACCTCGAACGGGGTCAGCACCCGCACCGAGGACGCCCGCAGGGTCGTCACGCTCCGCTCGTGGGCCCGGAACTGGGGCCGCCGGTGGACCAGGGTGACCGACCGGCTGATCGGTTCGAGGGCGAGGGCCCAGTCCAGCGCGGAGTCGCCCCCACCCACCACGACCACGTCCTGGTCGGCCAGGTCGTCGAGGCGGCGGACGAAGTACCGCAGCCCACGACCGAGGTACGCCTCACCGACCGGTAGTTCCCGGGGGGTGAAGGTGCCGATGCCTCCGGTCAGCAGTGCGGCCCGGGCGCGTACCCGGGTGCCGGCGTCGGTGACCACCTCCACCGACTCGGGTCCGCTGCGCAGGTCGGTGGCGCTCTCGCCGAGCAGGAAGACCGGGTCGGCCTCCTGGGCCTGGGTGACCAGCGCGTCGACGAGCTGCTGTCCCTTCACGGCGGGCAGCCCGGCGATGTCGAAGATCTCCTTCTCCGGGTAGAGGGCGGCGACCTGGCCGCCCGGCTCGGGCAGGGAGTCGACGAGGGCCACCGACATGCCCCGGAACCCGGCGTAGTAGGCGCCGTACAGTCCGGCCGGGCCGGCGCCGATGATCACCAGGTCGACGTCGACGGTCCGCGTGGCGGTGGTGGTGGTGGTGTCGCCGGAGACTCCGGCGGGTCCGGGGACCGTGCCGGTCACGAGCCCGCGCCCGGGGTGGCGACGGCGGGGTGGTCGTGGCCGACCCGGCCCACCTTGCGGGCGCCACCGGGCATGCCGAGGTCGGTGAAGAACTCGGCGTTAATCTGGGCGAAGTGCTTCGCGGGCGCGGGCAGGTCGTCCTGGTGGAAGATCGAGACGGTCGGGCAGACCGGCTCGCACCGCCCGCAGTCGACGCACTCCTCCGGATTGATGTACATCATCCGGTCGCCTTCGTAGATGCAGTCGACGGGGCACTCCTCGATGCAGGACCTGTCCTGTATGTCGAGGCACGCGTCGGTGACGACGTAGACCATCAATCCTCCCCTGGGTACGTGAGCGGGGCCGCCGGGTGACGGGCAGGCCGGCTCGGGTCGGCGCATCGGACCGCGAGGTGCCGGACTCGTTCGCCAGCTGCGCACATGCGGTGGGCGCCAATGGGACGGACCCTAGGAGGGCACTTCCCTAGCTGTCAAGATGCGAGATAGCATCTCGCATTGAGAAAATGGGGGTACCGATGGCAGGTCAACCGCTGGCCCGGCTCCTCGCCGCCCTGGACGACACGATCGACGCCGGACGACTCACCCGGGTCGTCCACGAACTGGCCGGCACACCGGTACGGCGGGGCCGGGAACTGCCGCTCGCCATCCGGCTCGCCGACTGGTGCCGCCGCCAGTGGCCCGACGCCACCTGGTGGCACGAGCCGGTGGGTGCCGAGGGCGGGAACCTGGTCGCGCGCAGCGGCGCCACCGATCCGGGTGCCGAGCTGCTGCTCTACTCCCACCTCGACACCTCGTTGACCGGGGACCCACAGCTCGACCGGTGGGCCACCGGTTCCGCCGCACCGCTTGGCCCGCTGGTGACGACCGACCCGACCGGTACCACGCTCAGCGGCTTCGGGCTGGGGGTCGCCCGCGCCCCCGCCGCCGCCGCGCTGATCGGATTCGTCGCGGCCGGGACCGCGCTGCGTCGGGCGGGACTACCGCACCGGCTCACCCTGCTGCTCGCCAGCGCCGGGACCCACGCCTCGCCGTTCGACGCCGACGGTCCGCCCGGGCCGCCCCGGACCGGCGTCGAGGCGTACCTCGACGCCCACCCCGCGCCGGCCGCCGCCGTGGTGGCGAAGTCCGGCCCGGCGGGCATCCTGTACGCCGAACCCGGCGCGCTGTTCCTGCGCGTCCAGTTCTCCGGCCCGCTCCGGCCGGTCCTGGCCCGGGAGGCGCAGGTACCGGCCGGTGGCATCCTCGCCCACCTCGGCCCGGTACTGGAGATCCTGGAACGGTGGCGGCGCGACCACCTGGCCGCCCGGGCCGATCCGCGCCGCCCGTGCGGCCCGGAGGTCGGCATCGGCGCCGTCCGCGCCGGCCTGCCCGGGAAGCCGGACCTGCTGCCCGGCCTGGTCGAACTGCACCTGTACGTGGTAACGGTGCCCGGTGACGATCCCGACGACATCCGGGCGACCGTGCGCGACCGACTCACCGACGGGTTGCGTGGCGGCCCGCTCGCCTCCTGTCCGCTCCGGGTCGACGCGCACCTGGTGCACCCCGCCGGCAGTACGCCGCCGGACGCCGCGGTGGTCACCCACGCGCGGGCGGGCTGGGCC
>NZ_WVUH01000186.1 GCF_017614955.1 Micromonospora echinofusca | reverse complement strand
TCCCCGGTGACCTTCCCGCCCCGGCCGGGGGACCGGCGTGACCGCCCGGCGGATCGCCGGCCGACTGCTGGCGGTCGGCGCCGGGGTCGTGGTGGGTCGGGCCGCGCTGCGGGCCGTCGCCGCCCGTCCCGCCGGTGCGACCCTGGAGCGGACCAACTTCCGGGGCCGTACGGTGACCCTCGCCGCCGGTCCGGCCCTGGCCGCCGGTGCCGCCGTGGCCGGGGCGCTCGGCGCGTCGAGCCGTCCGGCGGCCGGCGCGACCCTGGTCGCCGGTCTCTCCGCCGGTGCGGTCGGCCTCTACGACGACGTGGTCGGTGCCCGTCCCGACCAGAAGACCGCCAAGGGCTTCGCCGGTCACCTCGGCGCCCTGCGGGAAGGGCGGGTCACCAGCGGCCTGGTCAAGATCGCCGGCGTGGGTGCGGCCGGACTCGGGGCCGCCGCACTGCTCGCCGCCGACCCCACGGTGGCCGGTCACCGGCGTCGCCGCCGGCAGGGTCCGGTCGGGCGGACCGTCGACGTCCTGCTGGGCGCCGGGGTGATCGCCGGCACCGCGAACCTGCTCAACCTGCTCGACCTGCGCCCCGGGCGGGCCCTGAAGTCGGGGCTGCTGCTCGCCGCGCCGCTGACCGGCGGGGTGCACGGTGGGGTGGCCGCCGGTGCCGCCGGTGCCGCCGCCGGTCTGCTCCCCGCCGACCTCGACGAGCGGGTGATGCTCGGCGACTCGGGCGCCAACGCCCTCGGCGCCCAACTCGGCGTGGCCCTGGCCGCACGCAGCGGGCCGGTCGGTCGGGCGGTGCTGCTGGCCGCCCTCGCCGCGCTCACCGCCGCCAGCGAGAAGGTCAGCTTCACCCAGGTCATCGCGAACACCCCGGTGCTGCGGGAACTTGACGCGCTGGGCCGGCGACCCGCCTGACGTGGGTACCCCGCCACCCCTGGCCGGCGCCGGTCGCGTGGCCGGCGCCGCCGCGCTGATCGCCGTACTGACCGTGGTCAGCCGGCTCGTCGGGTTCGGCCGGACCGCCACGTTCACCTGGGTGGTCAGCGACACCGACCTCGGTGACATGTACGTGGTCGCGAACACCGTGCCCAACATCATCTTCGAGATCGTGGCCGGTGGCGCGCTGGCCAGTCTGGTCGTACCGCTGCTGGCCGGAGCGGTCGCGGCCGGTGACCGGCCGGCGGTGGCCGCCACCACCGGGGCCCTGCTGACCTGGACGCTGACCCTGCTGGTGCCGCTCGCCGTGCTGGTGGCGCTCCTCGCCCGACCGATCATCGCGGTCATCGGCGACGACCCGTCGGCGGCCGAGGTGGCCACCGGGGCCCGCATGCTGCGGGTCTTCGCCCCCCAACTGCCGCTCTACGGCATCGGCATCGTGCTCACCGGGGTGCTCCAGGCACACCGCCGGTTCGCCTGGCCGGTGATCGCGCCGCTGCTGTCCAGCGTCACCGTCATCGGGGCCTACCTCACCTTCGCCGTGGTGGCCGGACGGGCGGTGACCATCGGCGAGGTCAGCCGGGCCGGCGAGTTGATCCTCTCCGTCGGCACCACCGCCGGGGTGGTGGTGCTCTCGCTGTCCCTGCTGATCCCGGTGCGCCGGCTGGGGCTGCGGCTGCGCCCCGGCTACGCGTTCACCGCCGAGGTCCGCGCCCGGGTCGGTGGGCTGGCCCTGGCCGGCGCGGCCACCGTCACCGCCCAGCAGGTCGCGCTGCTGGTCATCCTCAACCGGGTCTCCGGCGGCCCCACCGGCGCGCTGGTCGTCTACAACCTCGCCCAGACGATGTACCTGCTGCCCTGGGCGGTCCTGGCCGTACCGCTGGCCGTCGCCGCGTACCCGACCCTGGCCGCCGCCGGGTCGGCCGGCGACGAGGACACCTACCGGCGGACCCTCGCCCCGGCGACCCGGGGGGTGCTGCTGCTCAGCAGCCTCGGCGCGGCGGCACTGGCCGGTACCGCAGTGCCCGTCGCGGCGTTCTTCTTCACCGGCGCCGACACCGTCGACACCGCCGCGGCGGCCATCGCCGGGTTCGCCCCCGGCCTGCTCGGTTACGGCCTGTTCGCGGTGCTCTCCCGGGCGCTCTACGCCCGGGGCGACACCCGGCCCGCGACCGCCGCGATCGTCACCGGGTGGCTGGTCGTACCGGTCGGCGCCGTGCTCCTCGCCGGGATGCTCCCGGCCGGTGACCGGGTGCTCGCGGTGGCGCTGGCCAACTCGGCCGGCATGCTCGTGCTCGGTACGCTGCTGGTGGCCGTCGTGGCCCGCCGGGCGGGACGGCCGGCACTGGCCGGCGCCGGGCGCGCCGCCGCAGCCGGGTTGGCCGCCGGGGCCACCGCCGCGCTCGCCGGAGCCGGCGGTGCGGCCTGGCTGGCCGCCGGGGGGGACGGGACCCCGACGAAACCCGTCGCGCTGCTACAGGGCATGCTGTCCGCAGTCGTGGTGGCCGCCGTCTTCGTCGCCGTCGCGTACCTGCTGGACCGGTCCGACCTGCGTCCGTTGCTCGCCGGCCTGGCCCGCCGGGCCGGTCGGCTGTCCCGCGTCGGCCCCACTGCCCGGCGGGATCCGGCGGACGGTAGCGGTACGGAAGCGACCGGCCGGGAACGCCGGTGACGGGGAGGAGACGATGGTCCCGGTGAACGCGGGAGAAGCGCAGCCCGGTTGGTCCGGCTCGGTGGCTCTGCTGCTCGCCTCCAGCACCGGCGGTGTCGGCCAGCACGTGCTCTCCGTCACCCGGGGGCTGGTCGCCTCCGGCGTGTCGGTGCTCGTCTGCGGTCCGGCCGCTGTCCAGGAGCAGTTCGACTTCGCGGGCGCGGGCGCCCGGTTCGTGCCGGTGGAGATCCCGGCCAACCCGACCCCGGCCGACGGGCGGGCCGTCGGGGCGCTGCGCCGGGCGCTCGCCGCCACGCCGGTCGACGTGCTGCACGCGCACGGGCTGCGCGCCGGTCTGGTCGCCGCACTGGCCCGACCCGGCGTACCCCTCGTGGTCACCTGGCACAACGCGGTCCTCGCCGGTGGCCTGCGGGGCCGGCTGTCCCGACTCGTCGAGCGGATGGTCGCCCGGGCCGCCCGGACCGCCCTCGGCGCCTCGGCGGACCTGGTCGACCGGGCGCGTGCCCTGGGCGCCGCCGACGCCCGGCTGGCGCCGGTGGCGGCCCCGGTCCTGCCGCAGCCCCGCCGCCGCCGTACCGCGGTCCGGGCCGAGTTCGGTGTCACCGCCGACCAGCCGTTGGTCCTGTCGGTCGGTCGGCTGCACCCGCAGAAGCGCTACGACATCCTCGTCGACGCCGCCGCCCGCTGGCGGGACCGGGTCCCCCCGCCGGCGGTGGTGATCGCCGGGAGCGGGCCGAGCTACCTGGCGCTCGCGGCGCGGATCTCCGCAGCCCGGGCCCCGGTCACCCTGCTCGGCCACCGCACCGACGTGGCGGACCTGCTCACCGGTGCCGACCTGGCCGTGGTCACCAGCGACTGGGAGGCCCGGCAGCTCTTCGCCCAGGAGGCGCTGCGGGCCGGGGTACCCCTGGTGGCGACCGCGGTGGGCGGGCTGACCGAGCTGGTCGGGGACGCCGCGGTGCTGGTAACACCGGGCGACGTGGACGCCGTCGACACCGCCGTACGGGGACTGCTCGACGACCCGCAGCGCCGCTCCGACCTGGCCCGCCGTGGCCCGACGCAGGCCGCGACCTGGCCGACCGAGGCGGACACGGTCGCCCAACTGGTGGCCCTCTACGCCGAACTCGCCCCGGCTCCGGCCGGCCCGGCCCCGACGGGACGCCACTGATGCTGCGCCGTCTGGTCAGCGCCCTGCTCACCGTGGTCGTCATCGCGGTCGGTCTGGCGGCGCTGGTGACCCGTCCCGCCACCGGTTCGGCCCCCGACCGGGCGGATTTCGTGGTCATGGTGGGCGTGGCCGGGCTGCGCTGGGACGACGTCGACCCGCAGACCACCCCGACGCTGTGGCAACTGGCCGGGCGCGGCTCGATCGGTTCGCTGTCGGTCCGGTCGGCCCGTCGCCCGACCTGCCCGGTCGACGGCTGGCTCACCCTGGGGGCCGGCAACTACGCCGCGTGGGACGGCGCCCCGGTGCCCACGTCCTGCCGCCGCCCCGACGTGACCGTGGAACGACCGGACCGGATCGGCGCGAAGCTGCCCGACCAGGAGACGGTGGTCCTGCACAACCAGGAGAAGCAACCCTGGGGGGCGGTGCCCGGCGCGCTCGCCGAGTCGGTGCGGTGCACCGTCGCGGTGGGGCCGGGCGCGGCGGTGGCCGCCGCCCGCCCGTTCGGCCGGGTCGACCGGTACGCCCCGACCCTGCCCGAGGACCCGCGCAAACTGCTCGGCGCCTGCCGGTTGAGCATCGTCGACCTCGGGACGGTGGCCGGTACGGACCCGGCGGTCCGCGCCGCCGCCGCCCGGCGGGCCGACACCGCCCTGGCCCGGGTGCTCGCCGCCCGCCCGGCCCGGTCCCTGGTGCTCGTCGCCGGGGTCAGCGACACCGACCGGACCTCCCGGCTGCACGTCGCGGTCGCCGACGGACCCGGCTGGGCGGGCGGCTGGTTGACCTCGCCGACCACCGGGCGGGAGGGCTACCTGCAACTGGTGGACCTGGCACCGACCGCGCTCGCCGCGCTGGGCCGGCCGATGCCGGAGCGGCTCTTCCTCGGTCGGGCCGCGACCGCCGTACCCGGGCGCCCGGCGGACCTGGCCGCCGCCATCGCCCAGCCCGCGGACGCCGACCGGGAGGCCCGGGCGCAGAAGCACGTCGCGGACTGGTTCTTCGTCCTGCTGGCCGGCGCCCAGGTGCTCCTCGCGGTGGCGGTGCTGCCGTTGCTGCGCCGTGCCCGGCGGCACGCCGGCCCGGGGGGACCGCCGCCGGTACCGGCGTCCGTGGTGGCCGGGGTGGAGCTGCTGCTGATCGCGGTGGCGCTGGCCGTGCCGGCGGCGCTGCTGGCCGACGCGGTGCCGTGGTGGCGGGGCACCCACGCGGGCTGGTACTTCGCGGGCGTGACCGCCGTGCTGCTGGTCGCCGCGACCGCCGCCGTCCGGTTCGCCCCCGGACACGGTCGTACCCTCGGACCGATGGGCGCGGTGGCCGGCCTGGCCGCCCTGGTGGTCGGCGCGGACGTGCTGACCGGAGCGCGGCTGCAACTGAACGGGGTGGCCGGCTACTCGGCCCTCCAGGGGGGCCGGTACGCCGGTCTCGGCACGGTCGGTCTCGGGGTCTTCGTGGCCGGGGCGCTGCTCAGCGCCGGTTGGCTCGCCCAACGGGTCCGGCGGGCCTGGCGACCTGCGGTGGTGGTGCTGGTCGGTGTGCTGGCCGTGGTGATCGTGGGCAGCCCCTACCTCGGTGCGGACCCGGTCGGCGCGGTGGCGCTGACCGCCGGGGTGAGCGTCACCGCCGCGATGAGCAGCGGCGGATGGTTGACCATCACCCGGGTGACCTGGGCGACCCTGGCCGCTCTCGCGGTGACCGTCGGGTTCGCGGTGGTCGACCTGCGGCGGCCGGCGGAGGAACGCGGCGCCCTGGGCCGGTTCCTGGGCGCGGTCGGCGACGGTACCAGCGGACTGACCGTGCACCGGTCCGGTGCGGCGAACCTGGACGCCCTGGTGGGTAGCCCGTTGACGGTCCTGGCCGTCACCGGGGCGGTGCTGGTCTGGTTCGCCCTGTTGCAGCCCTGGGGTGGTCTGAAGCGGCTCTTCGGCATCTACCCGGCGATGCGGGCCGCGATGGCCGGTGTCGTCGTCGCCGTGCTGATCGCCGGGGTCCTCGGCGGCTCGGCGTTGAACGTGGCCGGCGCGGCGGCGGCGCTCACCGTGCCGATGGCGGCGTTGGCCGCCCTGCGGGTGCTCGACCATGCCACCGACCGGACCCAGCCGCCCGGCGCGGACCAGCCGGCCGCCCCGGCCACCGCCCGCGCGACGGGCGACCGGATGGCCGTCCCGGTGGCGGACGACCGGGTGGCACACGACCGTACGGGGCCCGCGCCGGCCCCGACCGGCCCCGTCCCGGCCTAGGTCGCGTTTCACAGGAACTGGCCGGCCTACGGCGGGCCCAGACGACGGCCGGCGGCGTTGCGGTTTCGTCCGGATACGACACCGGTATCCGGGCGAAACCGCGCCTTGCCGGACCGCCGCCTGTACTCCCCCTCGGCTCGACCGCCCTTATGAAACGCGACCCAGCGCCACCCCGGCCCCGACCCCCGGTCTCCGCCGGGAGCAGCGCGTTCCGGGCGGGGTGCGGTACCCGGCGGTGGTGGGCCGGACCGGGTACCGCCCGGGGACCTGTTCACCGAGGTGTTACCGTGGAATCCCGTGGATCGCGTGATCACTTGGCTGATCGGCACGGCGGTCTGCACGACCGCGACGGACGACACGGGAGCAGGCCTTGGCCCCTTCAGCACGGACGACCAGGCACATTTTCGTCACCGGGGGAGTCGCCTCCTCGCTGGGTAAGGGGCTCACCGCCTCCAGCCTCGGCAATCTGCTGACGGCCCGGGGACTACGGGTGGTGATGCAGAAGCTCGACCCGTACCTGAACGTCGACCCCGGCACGATGAACCCGTTCCAGCACGGTGAGGTCTTCGTCACCGAGGACGGCGCCGAGACCGACCTCGACGTCGGGCACTACGAGCGGTTCCTGGACCGGGCGCTCTCCGGCAAGGCGAACGTCACCACCGGGCAGATCTACTCCGAGGTGATCGCCAAGGAGCGGCGGGGGGAGTACCTCGGCGACACCGTCCAGGTGATTCCGCACATCACCAACGAGATCAAGTCGCGGATCCTGGCGATGGCCGACCCGGACGAGGACGGCCGCACCCCGGACGTGGTGATCACCGAGGTCGGCGGCACGGTCGGTGACATCGAGTCGCTGCCGTTCCTGGAGGCGATCCGGCAGGTCCGCCACGACCTCGGCCGGGACAACTGCTTCTACCTGCACGTCTCGCTGGTGCCGTACCTGGCCCCGTCGGGCGAGCTGAAGACGAAGCCGACCCAGCACTCGGTGGCCCAGCTGCGCAACATCGGTATCCAGCCGGACGCGATCGTCTGCCGCTCCGACCGGGAGATCCCGGACAAGCTCAAGCACAAGCTCTCGCTCTACTGCGACGTGGACCGGGAGGCGGTGATCGCCGCCCCGGACGCGCCGAGCATCTACGACATCCCGAAGGTGCTGCACCGGGAGGGGCTCGACGCGTACGTGGTGCGCCGGCTCGGGCTCTCCTTCCGGGACGTCGACTGGTCGAGCTGGGACGACCTGCTCGACCGGGTGCACCACCCGCACCACACGGTCCGGGTCGCGTTGGTCGGCAAGTACGTCGACCTGCCCGACGCGTACCTGTCGGTCAGCGAGGCGATCCGGGCCGCCGGCTTCGCGCACCGGGCCCGGGTGCAGCTGCACTGGGTACCGAGCGACGAGTGCGTGACCGCAGCCGGGGCGGCCACCGCGTTGGCCGGTGTCGACGGCATCGTGATCCCCGGCGGGTTCGGGGTACGCGGCATCGAGGGCAAGATCGGCGCGGCCCGGTACGCCCGGGAGAACGGCATCCCGCTGCTCGGGCTCTGCCTCGGTCTCCAGTGCATGACCATCGAGGTGGCCCGGCACCTGGCCGGCCTGGAGGGCGCCAACTCGTTGGAGTTCGACGAGGAGGCCACCCATCCGGTCATCGCCACGATGGCCGACCAGGAGGACATCGTCGCTGGCAAGGGTGACCTGGGCGGCACGATGCGGCTCGGGTCGTACCCGGCGAAGCTGGCCGAGGGCTCGATCGTCGCCGAGGCGTACGGCAGCACCGAGGTCGACGAGCGGCACCGGCACCGGTACGAGGTCAACAACGCCTACCGGGACGCGCTGACCCGGGCGGGTCTGCACATCTCCGGTACCTCCCCGGACGGTCGGCTGGTCGAGTTCGTCGAGCTGGACCGCACGCTGCACCCGTTCTTCGTGGCCACCCAGGCCCACCCGGAGCTCAAGAGCCGCCCGACCCGTCCGCATCCGCTCTTCGCCGCGTTCGTCAAGGCCGTGGTGACGTACTCCTCGGCCGACCAGTTGCCGGTGGAGCTGGGCGGTGCCGAGCCGGTGGAGGCGAGTGGTGTGGCGGCGGCCGGGGCGGCGGCGACCAACGGCACGGACGCCACGGCAGCGGCCAAGGGTACCGACGCCACGGCGGCGGCCAACGGCACGGACGCCACGGCGGCGGCCAAGGGTCGGGCGGACCGTAACGGCGGGGCGCGGACCGCGAAGGCCGGCTCCACCCCGTGAGCGCGGCGGAGCACGACTACCAGGTCATCGCCCGGGTCGAGCGGTACGCGGGTCCGCTGTTCAGCGTGGTCACCGACGAGGTGACCATGCCCGGTGGCGGTACGGCGGCCCGGGACTACATCCGGCACACCGGCGCGGTCGGGGTGGTCGCGCTGGACGACGCCGGCCGGGTCGTGCTGCTGCGGCAGTACCGGCACCCGCTCGGCCGGCGGATCTGGGAGCTGCCGGCCGGTCTGACCGACATCCAGGGCGAGGGCCTGGCCGAGGCGGCGGCACGCGAGTTGGCCGAGGAGACCGACCTGACCGCCGGCCGGTGGGACGTCCTGGTCGACCTGCACACCTCGCCCGGGTGTTCCACCGAACTGGTCCGGGTCTTCCTGGCCCGGGACCTGGGCGAGGTGCCCGCGGCCGACCGGCACGACCGGCACGGCGAGGAGGCCGACCTCAGCCTGCACCGGGTGGACCTGGACGAGGCGGTCGCGCGGGTGCTGACCGGTGAGATCACCAACGCGATCTGCGTGGCGGGGCTGCTCGCCGCCGCGCGGGCCCGGGACGCCGGTTGGACCGGGCTGCGGCCGGCCGACGCGCCGGTGTCGTCCGCCACCACGCCGTAGCCGACGGCAGCGGTCCCGGCGGCACGTGACGTGCCGGGGCCGCACCGCCGGGACGGACCCGGTGACGTGCCGAGGGGCCGTGCGGTGGACACCGCACGGCCCCTCCGGTCCGGTCGGGCCGGTCCGGGTGGACCGCCCTGAACATCTCACCGAGTCGACGACCGGCGGCAGCGCCGGCCGGTGGGTCAGTCGCGCAGCGGCCGACCCTGCCCGTCGACGCCACCGTTGATCAGGATCAGGATGCCGTCGATGACGCCCCAGAGACTGCCGAAGCCGCAGGTCACCAGGGTGACCACGAGTTGCAGGACGCCGGTCTTGGTGTCGCCCATGTAGAACCGGCCGACGCCGAAGCCGCCCAGCACGATGCCGAGGACCCCGGCGACCACCTTGCTCTTGTCCGAGACGCCGTACGGGTTTTCCGGGCGGTAACCGCCTGCTGGCGGGTATTGAGGGTTGGTCATGAGGGTGCACCTTAATGATCCAGTACGCCGGTGTCCGCAGCGGCCCGGGGCAGTTCGCACGATAATGGGCGAACACTGTCCCAACGGCCAGGCGTCGCTCATGCTCCAGGTGGGTGGTACGCCTGACAGACCGTCAGGGGTGGCCGGTACCGGATGTCACTGTGCTGCTCTTCCGCCCCGGTCAGCGGACCTAGACTGCCGCCGAACGGGACCGGTGGACCGCGACGGCAACGGAGCCGTCGCGCACCGAGCAGCCGGGGAGCGGTGTCCCCGGAGAGAGGTGTCTGCAACGTGAAGGTCGGAATCCCCCGCGAGGTCAAGAACCACGAGTACCGGGTGGCGATCACGCCGGCGGGTGTGAACGAGTTCGTCCGCAGCGGTCACCAGGTCTTCGTCGAGTCCGGCGCCGGGGTCGGCTCCAGCATCACCGATGAGGAGTTCGTCGCGGCCGGTGCCGAGATCCTGCCCACCGCCGACGACGTGTGGGACACCGCTGAGCTGGTGCTCAAGGTCAAGGAGCCGGTGGCCGAGGAGTACCACCGGATGCGGCAGGGGCAGGTGCTCTTCACCTACCTGCACCTGGCCGCCTCCAAGGCGTGCACCGACGCGCTGGTCGACCGGAAGGTCACCGGCATCGCCTACGAGACCGTCGAGCTGCCGGACCGGTCGCTGCCGCTGCTCGCGCCGATGTCCGAGGTCGCCGGTCGGCTCGCGCCGCAGGTCGGGGCGTACCACCTCCAGCGGCAGGGCGGCGGGCGCGGCATCCTGATGGGTGGCGTCTCCGGCGTGTACGCGGCGAAGACGGTGGTCATCGGTGCCGGCGTCTCCGGCATGAACGCCGCCGCCATCGCCCTCGGCCTGCAGGCCGAGGTGCTGCTGCTGGACAAGAACGTCGGGCGGCTGCGCCAGGCCGACGCCATCTACCGCGGTCACCTCCAGACGGTGGCCTCCAACGCGTACGAGATCGAGCGCGCCGTGCTCGACGCGGACCTGGTGATCGGCGCGGTGCTGGTGCCGGGCGCCAAGGCCCCGACGTTGATCTCCAACGAGCTGGTCTCCCGGATGAAGCCGGGCAGCGTCCTGGTCGACATCTCGATCGACCAGGGTGGCTGCTTCGAGGATTCCCGGCCGACCACGCACGCGGACCCGACCTACCAGGTGCACAACTCGATCTTCTACTGCGTGGCGAACATGCCCGGCGCGGTGCCGCACACCAGCACCTACGCGCTGACCAACGTGACCCTGCCGTACGCCCTGGAACTGGCCAACCACGGTTGGCGGGAGGCGCTGCGCCGCGACCCGGCGCTGGCGCTGGGCCTGAACACGCACGACGGTCAGGTCACCTACGGTCCGGTCGCCGAGGCGCACGGCATGCGGGCGCTGCCGCTGGCCGACGCACTGGCCTGAGCCACGGGTGACGGGGAGCACCACGGCACCGGACGGGGCCGGTACGGGCGTCGAGCCCGCACCGGCCCTGCGCCGTGCCGTCCGGGCGTACCTGGACCACCTCACCGTCGAACGTGGCCTGTCGGCCAACACCCTCTCGTCGTACCGCCGGGACCTGGACCGTTACCTGGTGACCCTGGCCGCCGCCGGGGTGACCGACCTGTCGGAGGTCGCCGAGACCGACATCACCGCGCACGTGGCCCGGCTGCGGGAGGGCGACGACGCCCATCCGCCGCTGGCCGCCGCGTCCGCCGCGCGGGCGGCCAGCGCACTGCGTGGCCTGCACCGGTTCGCGCTACGGGAAGGGCTGGTCCCCCGGGACGCCAGCCGGGACGTCCGGCCGCCCGCCCCGCCCCGGCGCCTGCCCCGGGCCCTGGCCGTGGCCGAGGTGGTCCGGTTGCTGGACACCGTCGCGCCGGCTGCGGCGGTGGGCGAGCAGGCGCCGCTGGCGCTCCGCGACCGGGCCCTGCTGGAGTTCCTCTACGGCACCGGGGCCCGGATCTCCGAGGCGGTCGGCGCGGCCGTGGACGACCTGGACACCGAGTCGGGCACGGTGCTGCTGCGCGGCAAGGGCGGCCGGTCGCGGCTGGTGCCGGTGGGCGGGTACGCCATGGCGGCGCTGGGGGCGTACCTGACCCGGGCCCGTCCCGCCCTGGTGACGGCCGGTCGGGGGACTCCGGCGATCTTCGTCAACGCCCGGGGCGGGGTGCTGTCCCGGCAGAGCGCCTGGACCATCCTGCGCCGCGCGGCACAGGCCGCCGGACTGCCGGTGGAGGGGGAGCGGGCAGTCTCTCCGCACACCCTGCGCCACTCGTACGCCACCCACCTGCTCGACGGCGGGGCGGACGTGCGGGTGGTGCAGGAGTTGCTGGGGCACGCCTCGGTGACCACGACCCAGGTCTACACCCTGGTGACCGTGGACCGGCTGCGCGAGGTCTACGCCACCTCGCATCCCCGGGCGGTACCCGGCCGGTCGGCATCGACGGCCGACTGATCCCGTCTCCCCGGGCGGTACCCGCGCCGGCCGGCATCGCCGGCCGACTGACCACCTCCGCCGGCTGGCCCTCCCCGCCGGCTGGCCCTCCGGTCGGCTGGCCCTCCCCGCCGGCTGCTCCTCCGGTCGGCCGGCTCTCCCGCCGAATGGCCTCCCCCGCCGGGGCGGACGATCGGCGCGTTCCGGTGCGATGATCGGCTTTTTCGGGCACGATGATCCGTCGTTCCGCGTGCCGTGGGTCGGCCGGACCGGGCATGTCATGATCAAATGGTCCGGGCGGGGAACCGTCCGGCCCGAGCGGCTGACCGGCCGGTCGGTGCACGGCCACCGGCCGACACGCCGAACGGGTGCGGGTCGGCCTGCGGAACCGTGGCGTACAGTCGGCATCGGCGCGGACCTCGTGGGGCGGCAACCGGGGTTCGCAGTGGCGCCGCGCAGGACGCCGGTCGGCTCCGACGCCGGGTAGTCGTCGGAAGGGGGCGAACAGGACATGGCTGGCAACGGCGACCGCGCCGAGACGTGGACGACGGAACTCCGGGAGCAGCAGGCCTCGCTCGGCGCTGACCTCGGCCCGGCGGACCCGGCGGCCTACACGATGCGCAAGCCGATCCCCGAACCGATGCCCACGGACCGGCACGGCCCGGCACGGATCATCGCGATGGCCAACCAGAAGGGCGGCGTCGGCAAGACCACCACCACGATCAACCTGGGTGCCGCCCTGGCCGAGTACGGCCGGCGGGTGCTGCTGGTGGACTTCGACCCGCAGGGGGCGCTCTCGGTCGGGCTGGGTGTCAACCCGCACAACCTGGACCTGTCCGTCTACAACCTGCTGATGCAGGACGACGTGACCGCCGAGGACGTCCTGATCAAGACCGACGTGGCCGGGCTGCACCTGCTGCCCGCCAACATCGACCTCTCCGCCGCCGAGATCCAGCTGGTCAACGAGGTCGCCCGGGAGATGGCCCTGGCCCGGGTACTGCGGTCGATCCGCAAGGAGTACGACTACATCCTGATCGACTGCCAGCCGTCGCTGGGCCTGCTCGCCATCAACGCGCTGACCGTGGCGCACGGCGTACTCATCCCGTTGGAGTGCGAGTTCTTCAGCCTCCGGGGCGTGGCGCTGCTGCTGGACACCATCGACAAGGTGCGCGAGCGGCTCAACTTCGACCTGGAGCTGGAGGGCATCCTCGCCACCATGTACGACAGCCGCACCACACACTGCCGGCAGGTGCTGCAACGGGTGGTCGAGGCGTTCGGCGACAAGGTCTACCAGACGGTGATCACCAAGACGGTGAAGTTCCCGGAGTCGACCGTGGCGGGTGCGCCGATCACCACCCTCGATCCGGCCTCCTCCGGCGCCCGCAACTACCGCCAACTCGCGCGTGAGGTGATCGCCGCGCAGGCGGAGCGGTAGCCGGGCGGTGCGCCAGGCCACCGAGCCCGTCGACTACGGTCGTCGGGTGACCGTACCGGCCCTCGACCCGCCGTCCCCCGTCGGCGACCCCGTCGCGCCTGCCGCCGCCGGCGAGGCGGGTGGTGCGGCCTCTGGGTTCACGGTACGGCTGACCAACTTCACCGGGCCGTTCGACCTGCTGCTGCAACTCATCGGCAAGCACAAACTGGACGTCACCGAGGTGGCGCTGCACCGGGTGACCGACGAGTTCATCGCCTACATCCGGGCGATGGGTGACGACTGGGACCTGGACGAGGCGAGCGAGTTCCTGGTCATCGCCGCCACCCTGCTCGACCTGAAGGCCGCCCGGCTGCTGCCCGCCGCCGAGGTGGAGGACGAGGAGGACCTCGCCCTGCTGGAGGCGCGGGACCTGCTCTTCGCCCGGCTGTTGCAGTACAAGGCGTTCAAGGAGGCGGCGGCACACATCGCCGCGCTGGAGGCGGTCGGGTCGCGGCGCTACCCGCGTGCGGTCAGTCTGGAGCCGAGGTACGCCGAGGCGCTACCCGACCTGGTGCTCGGTATCGGGCTGGAACGGTTCGCCCGCCTGGCGGTCCGGGCGATGACCCCGAAGCCGACCCCGACGGTCTCCATCGACCACGTGCACATGGTCCGGGTGAGTGTCCGGGAACACGCCGCGATCCTGACCGAGCGGCTGCGCCGGGTCGGTCAGGCCACCTTCACGCTGCTCTGCGCGGACTGCGAGTCGACCCTGGAGGTGGTCGCCCGGTTCCTCGCCCTGCTGGAGCTGTACCGGGAGGGTCTGGTCGGCTTCACCCAGGCCCAGGCGCTCGGCGAGCTGACCGTACGGTGGACCGGTCCGGCCGAGGGCGGCGCCGACCTGGACATCGACGAGTACGCCGGTTCGGAGCCGGCCGCGCCGGTCGACGCGACGGTGGCGGGATCGGCGGGTCCGGTCGAGGGGCCGCACGTGACATCGGCGGGATCGGTCGGACCGGTCGGACCGGTCGAGGGGCCGCACGTGACATCGGCGGGATCGACGGGACCGGACGAGGGACCGTACGTGACATCGGCGGGATCGGTCGGACCGGTCGAGGGGCCGACCGGAATGTCGGCGGGTCCGACCGTGACCGAGGAGGGTGCCGGGTGAGCAGCGACGAGCGGACCGAGTCCCTGGCCGAGCAGGCTGCGGCCTGGGTACCCCCGTGGGCGCGTGAACAGCCCGCCACCCCGGTCCCCACG
>NZ_WVUH01000185.1 GCF_017614955.1 Micromonospora echinofusca | reverse complement strand
AGCCAGCGGAAGTGGACGCGGTCCAGCGTCGCGCGTTCCGCGCCGGTCAACGGCGCCCGCCCGGTCGCCTTGGCGACCAGCGTGGCAGCGTCCCAGCCCAGTCCGGGCGGCACCACCGTGTCGCCCACGAGCAACCTGGCGACCACGTCGGCCGCCGGCCCGGTCAACCACACCGGACGGTCCACCGCGGCGGCCAGGTCGAGCCCGTGCACCGCCACCTCCACCACCCGGGTCACCAGGAACTCGACGACGGTCATCGCGTCGCCGTGCCGGGTACGCACGACCCGACCCGGCGGCACCGCACCGGACGCGTCGTACGCGGACCGCCAGGCCTGCTCGAACCCGGCGGCGAGTGCCGGGCCGGCGGGGAGCGTCCCCGCCGCCTGCCGGGCCGCCGCCACCCGGTCGGCGTCCACCTCCGGGGCGAACTTCGCGGCCCCGAAATAGGCCGCCGCGTCCACCTCGGCGTGCTGCGGCGCCGGCGGCCCGGCGAGCATCCCGGTGAGCCGGCCGGCCCCGACGAGCACATGGGCGACCAGCTCACGGACGTTCCACGGCGGGCAGCCGGTCGGGCGGTCGAGTTGGGTGTCGGTCAGCCCGGCCAGTACCCCGGTCAGGCGGTCGCACTCCGCCCGGAACGCTTCACGGACCAGCGACGACCTGCCGTCCCCCCACTCATTCATCCGGCACACGGTAACGATCCCCTTCCGCCCGGTCGACATCGCGGGTTTGCTTGAGCGATGACGCTCTATTACCGGGACGGCACGGTCCAGGTCACCTCGGAGCACATCCAGGTCGACGGACACCGGATCGACCTCCGCGACGTCAGCTACGTCTGGCACGTCCAGGGACGCGCCGGCCTCGCCGAGCGTTCCCGGGTACTCGGCCGGGGCGTCCTGGTCCTGCTGCTGTCCCTCCCACCCCTCGTCGCGCTGGTCTGTCTGATCTCGCTCGGCTACGCGGCGCAGGACCGGGGCCAGTGGCGGACCGTCCTGGTCATCGTCGCGGTCTGCGCGATCGGCGCGCTGGCCCTCGCCCCCTTCCTGGAGATCCCGTTGGGCTGGCTGGACCGCTCCTACGACCGGGGTTCCCGGGTACACGAGCTCTGGGTCCGGCACCACGGCCGGGAGACCATGCTGCTGCGCAGCTCCGACGGGCTGCGTTTCGGGCAGATCTACCGGGCCGTGCAACGCGCCGTGGAACAGCGGTCCGGGGACTGACCAGCGGTTTCAGGTCGCCGGGGCCGGGTACCCGGGCGGCGCACACCGACCGGCGGCACGAGGAGGCGATGGGTCGATGGCAGGAATCCTCCTGCGCAGCGTCGCGTTCAACGACCACGACCGGATACCCGACCGGTTCGCCCGGGACGGCGGGAACGTCTCGCCGCCACTGGAGTGGGATGACGTACCCGATTCGACCAGCGAACTGGTCCTGCTGGTCGAGGATCCGGACGCCGGACGCACACCGTTCCTGCACTGGCTGGTGACCGGGATCGAGCCCAGCCCGGGCGGGGTGGCCGAGGGGCAGGTACCGGCGGGCGGCCGGGAGTGGACCAACGGTTTCGGCGCCACCGGCTGGGGTGGGCCGCACCCGCCGGCCGGGGACGATCCGCACCGCTACTTCTTCCGCCTGTACGCCCTGCGCAAACCGCTCGACCTGGCCGATCCTCCGGATGCCGCAGCGGTGCACGACGCGTTGAAGGGTCGGGAGATGGCCAGCGGGACCATGGTGGGGACGTTCGCCCGCTGACCCGGACCGACCGACCGGCCGACCGGCCGGGCGGGCGGCACGGCGACCGGTCAGAGGGCCGGCGGCCAGCCGGATGCCCGCGCCGGTCAGCCCTTGAGTCGGGGTACCAGCCGGTGCACCGAGGTCAGCACCAGGGCCATCACCACCGCCATGCTCCCGGCGATCCCGGCGGCGCTGCCCGCGTACGCGGTGAACAGGGTGTCCCGGGTCAGGTCCGCCGGGTCCGGCAGCCGGAGGTCGACGATCCGGGACAGGGCCACCGTACACCCGGCCACCAGGACCAGCCCGCCGATGCCGAGTACCGAGGCGATCACCCGGTGCGCGTCGGTCGGGTCGACCTGGGCCTGCTCCCGCTGGGTGAAGAGCAGGACGAGACCGGCCAGGGCCGCCCACGCCCCCACCACCAGGAACGCCGCGACCGCGTCGCTGGGCCGGTGCCAACCCGCCGACAGGGTGGCCACCCCGGCGATGCCGGCGTACGCCGTGCCGACCAGGGCACCCGCCGCCCGGACCTGCCGGGGCAGGACCAGCACCAGGGCGACCGCCACCGAGGCGGCGACGGCGGTGTGCCCGCTGGGCAGGCTGTTGCCGACCGCGGCCCGTTCCGGGTCGATGCCGAAGTCCGGCCGGGTAAGCCCGTACTTCAGCAGCTGGGTGGTGACGTTGGCGCCACCGATCAGCAGCGTCGCCATGATCGCCAACGCGATCCGGCCCCGGATCAGCGCGATGAAGCCGATGACGGCGGTGGCCGCCAGCAGCGACACCACCGACATGGCGTTCAGCACCCGGTCGACCGGTTCGTCGATCCGGTCCTGGCCGATCCGGTTACCGGTCAGCGCGACGGTGTCCAGCCACTGCCCGGCCCGGGTACCCACCGCGTAGTGCCAGAGCACGAGGAACGCCAGGACCTGGAGGATGACCAGCAGCACCAGCCAGGCCGCCGTCCAGGCCTTCGTCCTCGTTCGCATGCGCACACCGTAACGGTCCCGGTCGTACCCTACCGGCGCGGGCCGGGTGCGGAATCCGCCCCCTGCGGCGTGACCGTGGTGAGCAGGTACACCCCGGCCGGCAGGGCGCTGGGAGCCGCGTCACCCCCGCCGGGGCCGGCAGTCGGCGACGTGGGAGCGGTAAGTTGGGGCCGGACGTCGACAGGAGGTGGCGGTGGCCGGTACACCACAGCACGGCCGACCCCGCGTGGCCGGCCCGCCACCGAACCAGGACGCGCTCCGGACCGGGTCACCGGGCCAGGACGCGCCCCGAGGCGGATCACCGGGCGGTACCGACCCGGCCGACGAATCCCTGTCGACGCTGCTCGGCGGACGGCGGGGTGCGGTCGACGCGACCCTCCCCCCGGTGGCCTTCACCGCCGGCTGGCTGCTCGGCGGGCACTCGATCTGGGCGGGCGTGATCGCCGCGGTGGTCACCGGTACGGCGCTCGCCGGCTGGCGGCTGCGCCGGGGCGACCGGCCCCGGTCGGTCCTGATCGGCCTGCTCGCCGTCTGCGTGGCGGCGCTGATCGCCCTGCGTACCGGCCGGGCCGTGGACTTCTTCCTGATCCAGGTCGTCTCGAACGCGGCGAGCGCACTGGCCTGGGTGGCCAGCATCGTGATCCGCTGGCCACTGCTCGGCGTGGTCGTCGGGATCGCGTTGGGGCAACGGACCCGCTGGCGCCGTGACCCGGCGCTGCTGCGGGCGTACTCCCGGGCAAGCTGGTTCTGGGCCGCGACGTACGCGTTGCGGGTGGCGGTGTTCGTGCCGCTCTACTACGGCGGGCAGGTGGTGGCGCTGGCCGCCGCCCGGCTCGCGCTGACCTGGCCGCTGGTGGCCACCGCGCTCGCGGTCAGTTGGTGGATCATCCGCCGGTCCCTGCCGGCCGGGCATCCGGGGATACGCCACCCGGTGGTGCCGACCGCGACCGCCGGGAGCCCGGCGGAGACGGGACGGTTGACCGGGACGGTCTGACCCGGACCGACGGCGGGCCCGGGGATCTGCCGCCGGACAAGCGAAGAGGCCGCCACGGGGGGAGCGGCCTCTTCGGTGAGTACGGTACCCCCTGGCGGCGCCCAGTGGGAGTCCGTTGGCCCGTGGTTTCACGGATGTTCACGTTCTCGCATCCCAGACACCCCTTCGACCAGCCGCACCGGCGTGTCGGGGTGGAAGTTCCAGGTCCACCGGGGGGCGTGGCGGGTCGACCGGCCGCTGCGTCGGCCAGCCGGCCGACCCGCCACGGTTCGACCTGACCGTGGGCGTCAGGTCGTGCCGGGACCGGGACCAGGCCCGGTCGGGGGCCCGCCGCCCACGGTCCATACCGGACCGGGCACGGCGTACGGGCGGCGGGTGGGATCCGGCCGGACCGGATCCCACCCGCCGCGTTCGCGGCCCGTGTCGCCGTGGCACGGGCCGGCGATCCGCCGCCGTCAGCTCCTACGGCGCGGATCGGCACTCCGGGTGGGCGGCCCCACCACCCACCCGGAGCCGTCCCGGTCAGCCGTTGGGGAAGAAGTTCCCGTAGTCGGCGTAGGCCATGGCGACGTCCGCCTGCGCCCAGAACCGGTGGTAGTTGAACGTCGGAGCCGGTCCACCGTCGAGGTGCGCCTTGACCTTGGGCCAGTCCGGGTCGTTCTTGTAGAAGGACCGGATGTCGAGGAAGCTCTTGCCCGAGGCGATCACGTCGCCGTTGGGCATGGTGCCGGTCCAGCCGGACGGGACGTAGAGGCCCTGGCCGGTGCTGGCGTTGTAGACGTCGTCGAACCGGGCGTAGTCGCCACGGGTCTCCGGCGCCGAGACACCCTTGGCGTCGCTGTTGGCGTACAGCGCGTCGAGCAGGCCCTTCGCGGTGTTCTTCGCCGCGACGTTGCCCGACTTGGCGGCGTAGGCGATCAGCGTACGGGCGTACGCGCCGGCCACCCCGACGTCCTGGCTCTTCGACTTCACCGTGACGTGCAGGTTGGTGTTCGCCGCCGGGCTGGTCGGGTTCCAGGTCTCCGGCTTGCCGGTCCAGGTCAGCTCGGACGGGACCTGGAAGTCCTTACCGGTGCCGATGGTGGTGTTGGCGATCGCCCACGGGACCCACTTGTCCAGCAGCGCCTTGGCCTTCGCGTTGCCGGTCTGCTGGTACAGCTCGGCGATCCGGTGCATCGACCAGACCTGCATACCGAACCACTGGTTCGACGGCGGGTCGTGGTAGACCGGCTTCTCGTCGTAGAACATGCCGTAGAAGGTGGGCGTACCGGCCGGCGGCTGGGCGTAGGCGCCCTGCCAGCTGTTGGTGGCCCCACCGGCGATGCCGCCCTCGGCGGACTGGAGCCAGGTGTAGAACTCCAGCTGCCGCTCCAGGCTCTTGGTCCAGTCGGCGACGGCGGTCGGCGACTTGGGCTTGAGCTCGTTGACGTTGGTCAGCGCCCAGGCCGCGAACGGGTTCTGGTAGCCGAAGTGGTTGTGGCTGGACCCGATCCGCCAGGACCAGTTCTGGTTCTGCTCGTACGCGCCACCCCAGGCGTAGTACCACGACATCAGGTAGTGCGCGGAGTCCTTGCCGGTGCCGGCCGGGCAGGTGGTGGCCCCGACGCAGTTACCGATCTTCTTGAAGTACTTGTCGAACATGGCGTAGCGCAGGTAGTCGCCCATCTTGGCGGCCTTCGCCACGGTGGCCGCCACGTCGGCCGCCTTGCCCTGCGCCTTGGCCCAGGTCAGCGCCCAGTAGGCGGCCTGCACGGCGCGGGCGTCCGCGTCCGGGGCGTTGGTGTACTTCCACTGCTTCGCCGGGGCGTTCTGCTCCTTGACGAACAGGTCCAGGTAGCCGTACTGGCCACCGTGGGCGAAGGTGTCGCAGGACGGCTGCGGCACGGTCTCCCAGACCGACTCCTGCGGACCCCGCTGGAAGGTGTTGATGTACGCCGGGCGGGTGGTGCCGTCGCCGCACCGGCCGTAGCCGTAGACGTTGTCCACGTCGAGCAGCCAGTGCATGCCGTAGATGTCACCGGTGCCGTAGGTGCTCTGCAGCTCGCTGCGCAGCGGGTCCTGACCCACCGAGACGTTGGGCTGCAACTGCGACGGGTACTGGCTGGGCAGGTCGAACTCGGAGGCGTACTGCGCGGTGCCCGCCGAACCGGCGGTGGGCTGGTCGGCGTGCGACGGGATGATGTACTGCTCCATCACCGTCCAGGCGTTGTTGAACGGGGCCCAGTTCTGGGTGACCCGGCCGTACTGCGCCTCCAGCCAGAGCCAGAAGCTGAACGCCTCCGAGGTGGTCTCGTGACCGTGGTCGGGGGCCTCGACGATCAGGGTCTCGATCGAGTGGTACGGCACGCCCTCGGGGCTGAAGTAGCCCGAGTTCTTGATCTTGCCGTACTGCTCCAGGAACCGTGCGGTGTAGACGTTGTCGCCGCCCGGGGTGTCGTTGTCGATCTCCGTGGCGGTGATGGCCAGTGGCGCGAAGCCGGTCGCCGTCGCGGTGACGGTGGCGCTGCCACCGGCGGTGTCGCTGTCCTCGGCGGCGGCCAGGGTCAGGGTGACGCCGGTGTTCCAGTTGGCCGTGGTCAGGGTGGCCGTGGCGGGCGACACCGTCACGTCGGTGTCGCCGGTCCGGGTCAGGGTGACCGGGACGTTCGCCGACGGCGCGGCGCTGAGCTTGAGGTTGACCGTGGCGGTGCCGCCCTCCGGCACGCCGACGGCCGACGGGGTGGCGACGAACTGCGGGCCGGTGGCCTGGCTGACGGTGAACGACTTCTCGTCGATCGCGGTCAGGTTCGCGTTGTCGTACGCCTTGGCCTGGACGGTGTAGCTGCCGGCCGGCAGGTCCTCCAGGGTGTAGCCGTACGGCGCGGTGGTGTCGGTGTTGACCAGCAGGCCGTTGCGGTAGAACTCGACCTTGCCGATGGTGCCGTCCGGGTCGCTGGCGGTGGCGGTCAGCGGCACGTCGGCGGGGGCCTCGAACGGTCCGGCCGGCACGCTCAGCGAGACCGTCGGCGGCTGGGGGTTGACCACGCCGCCGCAGGTGACCCCGTTGACCGAGAACGAGGTCGGCTTCGGGTTGGTGCCGCTGTGCGTGCCCTGGAAGCCGATGGTGGTCTCGGCGCCGGTGGCCAGGCTGCCGTTCCACGCCTCGTTGACGGCGGTGACCTGGTTGCCGGTCTGGCTCCACCGCGCCGACCAGCCGTTGGTGACCCGCTGGTCGCTGGGGAAGGCGAACCGCAGCGTCCAGCCGTTCATGGCGTCGCCGAGGTTCTTGATCGTCACGTTGGCGGTGAAACCGTTGTTCCAGTCGCTGGTCGCATAGACCACGTCACAGGCGGGGGCGGCCTGCGCGGCGGCCGGCAGGGCCACCCCGCCGACGACCAGTGCGCCGGCGGCGAGCATCGCCACCCGGCGACGTCTTGCCCAGAGTTTCATTGCGTGGAGTCTCCTCGCGGACCTGGCCGGGGCCGACTGGCCCGCGGCGGGGCGTCTCCGGCGCGGAAGGGCGCGGGGGTCGGAGACACCCGGGAAGGTGGAAGACCCGTCCCGGAACGGGTGCGGGCGGACAGGTGCGCCGAGCGTCGGACCCGACGTCGGTGACCCGACCCGCTCGGGCGCCGTACCGGGTGACCCGGCTGCCCTCGGCGGCCCTCGTTCGCGTGGTTGCGTGGCTCCCCTGCGCGATGTTCGACAGTCTGGCATGGGAGCGCTCCCGCATCAAGGGCGTGCCCACCCGGGGCCGGCCACGGTTGCCGGATGACGCAATCCGGAAACCGGGCACAGGAGCGTTTACGCAGGTGGAGACGACACCTGCCGGTCACTTCACGGCCGGGAGATGTTTCGATCTCATTTTGGGTCTTTCACAAACCCGTGACGACGGTTACAGTCGCAGCAACGTCGATGGGAGCGCTTCCATCGATGGCGATGCAGTGAGTGAAGCAGCCGGGGTAGCTCTGCCCGATCAACCCCGGCCACTGACCACAAGGGCCGACGGCGGGCCAGCCCGGACTCTGCCGTCAGCCGAAACCCGCCACCGAAAGGAGGTGGAACCAGAGCCACTCGCGTGGCCCGGCTCCCGCGCGACACGCATGACCAGGACGCCAATTCCACTCATGCGTGTATGTAACTGAACGTGGGGACGGGGGCTGCCCTCCCCGTCCCCACACTAAACCCCCGATGACGATGGGAAAAGAGGCCGACGGGACTGGCGCCCGATCGGCCTGTCGCGCTATCCGCGGTCGCCCGGCGCGCCGCACCACCCGGCCGTCCGCCCGCACCGTTCGTCCCCCGTGGACCAACCGGTGGGCCGGCCCCGCCACCATCGCCGCACACCCTTCCGACCTCGATCGACAAGGACCACTCCTGCCGTATCATGGGAGCGCTCCCGTCGGTCGCGGTGGGCATCCCACCCTGAGGAGATCCCATGTCCGTACTCACCCGGCGGCATCTGCTCCGCCACGCCGCGCGCTCCGCCAGCGCCACCGCCGTGGCCGGCGTGACCCGGGCCGCCGTCAGCGCCACCGTCCCCACCGGCGCCGCCCTGCTGACCGCCGGTGACGCCACCCCCGCACGCCGTACCGGCGACCCCGCCACCGGGCCGGGTGACGACACCGACCCGGAACGCCACACCGACGCGGAGGGCACCCTCGGCCTGCACTTCCCGGAGAACTTCGGCTGGGGCGCGGCCACCTCGGCGTACCAGATCGAGGGCGCCGCCAAGGAGGACGGACGGGGCGAGTCGATCTGGGACACCTTCAGCCGGACCCCGGGCCGGACCCGCGGCGGCGACAACGGTGACGTCGCCGCCGACCACTACCACCGCTACCTCGCCGACCTCGACCTGATGCGGGACCTGGGGCTGCGCAGCTACCGGTTCTCCATCTCCTGGCCCCGCATCCAGGCCGACGGGCGCGGCGCCCCCAACCAGCGCGGACTGGACTTCTACCGGCGGCTGGTCGACGGCCTGCACGACCGGGGCATCGCCCCGATGGCCACCCTCTACCACTGGGACCTGCCCCAGGCGCTCCAGGACGCGGGCGGCTGGGAGAACCGCGACACCGCCCACCGCTTCGCCGAGTACGCCGACGCGGTGTTCAACGCACTGGGCACCGCCGTCCCGACCTGGCTCACCGTCAACGAGCCGAAGACCGTCGTGCAGAACGGGTACCTGATCGGCCACCACGCCCCCGGTCACCAGGACCCGGACGCCGCGTACCTGGTCGCCCACCACCTGATGCTGGCGCACGGTCTCGCCGTGCAGGCCCTGCGCGCCACCGGTGACGACACCCGGATCGGGCCGGCCCTGAACCTGCACCCCTGCTACCCGGTGGACGACAGCCCGGCCGCCACCGCCGCCGCCCGCCTCTACGACGGCTACGAGAACCGGCTGTACCTCGACCCGGTCTTCACCGGCAGCTACCCGGCCGACGTGCTGGCCGACCTGGGCCCCGGCAGCCGGATGGTCCAGGGCATCCGGGACGGCGACCTGAAGATCATCTCAGCCCCGGTGGACCTGCTCGCCGTGCAGTACTACACCCCGATCTACGTCACCGGCACCGGCGGCACCGAGCGCCGCTGGCCCACCTCCGAGGCGAGCTGGCAGCAGATCTACCCGGACGGCATGTACGACATCCTCACCCGGGTGACCCGCGACTACGGCCCGGTACCGATCACCGTCACCGAGAACGGCCTGCCCACGCCGGACACCCTCAGCGACGCCGGTACCGTCGACGACACCGGCCGGATCGCCTTCCTCCGCGACCACCTCGCCGCCGCCCACCGGGCCGTCGCCAGCGGCGTGCCGCTGGAGAGCTACCACGTCTGGTCCCTGATGGACAACTTCGAGTGGGAGGTCGGCTACGACCAGCGTTGGGGCTTGATCTACGTCGACTACCCCACCCAGCGTCGGGTCCTCAAGAGCAGCGCCCACTGGTACCGCCGGGTGATCGCCGCCAACGGACTCTGAACCACCCCACCGGGCACGGGGCCGCACGACCGGCCCCGCGCCGCCGGACGAAGACGGGGGTCGGACCGTGGCCACGGTCCGACCCCCGCTACCCGTTCAGCGCGGCAGGGCCTGCTGCAACTCCGCGCGCAGCGCCGGGGTGAGCATCTCCCCGGCCTGCTTGGCCAGCCGGGCCATCTCGTACCCGACCACCCCGATGTCGGCGTCCGCGCCGGCCAGGGTGGCCAGGATCGACCCGTCGCGGATCTGCATCACCAGGAAGTAGCCCCGGCCCATCTCCACCACCGTCTGCTTGACGATGTCACCGTCGAACATCTGCGCCGCACCGGCGGTGATGCTCATCAGCCCGGAGGTCACCGCCGCCAGCTTGTCGGCGTGGTCGCGGGGCAGGTGGTCCGAGATCGCCACCAGCAGCCCGTCCGAGGAGACCACGATCGCGTGCGCCACCCCGGGCACCCGCTCGGTGAACGCGCTGACCAGCCAACTCAGGTCCCGTGCCTCTTGACTGAGCGTCTTCACTGTTGCATCCCTTCGCTGCGCCCGCCGGCCGGCGGCATGGATATCTCCGTCGTCTCCTCGGCCTCCGCGCGGCGTACGCCCCCGTACAACCGGGAGAGCATGCCGCCGACGGCCTCGGGATCGGGGTCGTGACGTGCCAGGGGCACCGACGGCGTGGCCGACTCGGTGACCGCCGGCAACTGGGCCATCGGTACCCGGATGGGCAGCCCACGGTGGTTCGTCCCACCCGTGACCGGCACCACCGGTGGCGCCGGGGCACCCACCCCGGTGGCCGCCGGGGCGGCACCGTCGGACGGGCCGGGACGGGACCACCACGTGCTCCGGGCCGCCGGGGCGCCGGTGGGCGGACTGAGCACGTCCTCGGCCCGGGTCGGCACCGGTCGGGTCCGCCGGGGCGTCGCGCTCCGACCCGGCGGACGCCCGGCCACCGGCAGCTCCAGTACCCGGGTCTCGTCCACGCCGCCCGGCCGCGGGTCCGGTACCGGACCCGGGACACCCGGCTGCGGCACCGGCGGGGCGACCACCACCGGTGGTGCCCCGACGCCGTTGCGCGCACCGTCGCCGTTGTGCTGCCCGGCCGGCAGACCCTGCGGCACCGGGGCACCGGCCAACGGCAGCCTGACCCGGCCGGTCGGCGGGGAGACCGCCATCCGGCGGGGCGCGGTGGGCGGTTCGACCTGGTCGACCGGGGCCGGCGCCACCAGGTCGGCCGGCAGCCGGACGACAGCGACCAGACCCTCCTCACCGACCTGCAACCCGACCCGGATGCCGTGCCGGGCGGCGAGGTGGCTGACCACGAACAGACCCATCCGTTCACTGGCCGCGACATCGGCCGCCGGCGGCTGGGCGAGCGTCTCGTTCGCCTCCGCCAGCGCGGTCTCGCTCATCCCCAGACCGGCGTCGACGATCTCCAGTACGGCGCCGTCCGGGTCGGCGCGGCCGATCACCCGGACCAGGGTGTCGGGCCGGGAGAAGGCCGTCGCGTTCTCCAGCAGCTCGGCCAGCAGGTGCACCAGGTCACCGATGACGTGCCCGACCACGTGCAGCGGGTCGGCGATCTCCTGGCGGATCCGCTGGTACTGCTCGATCTCCGCGCTCGCCGCCAGCAGGACGGCGGAGAGCATCACCGGCCGGTTCCAGCGGCGCGTCGACTCGGAGCCGGCGAGGACGAGCAGGCTCTCGTCGTTACGGCGCATCCGGGCAGCCAGGTGGTCGAGGCGGAACAGGTTCTCCAACTGGTCCGGGTCGCTCTCCTCCCGTTCCAGCTCGTCGAGGAGTTCGAGCTGCCGCTCCACCAGCACCTGGCTCCGCCGGGCCAGGTTCACGAACATCGCGTTGACGTTGCGCCGCATGACGGCCTGCTCGACGGCGACACTGACCGCGCTGCGGTGCACCGCGACGAACGCCTCGGCCAGCTCACCCAGCTCGTCGAGGGAGCGCACCACCGCCGGGGCCACGTCGATCTCGGGTACGCCGCCGCTGACCGTCCGCAGCCGGTCCAGCGCGTCCGGCAGTTCGATCTGCGCGATCCGCAGGGCCTGCCCGCGCAGCATGCGCAACGAGCGGGCGATGGACCGGCCGATGATCACCGAGGTCAGCACCGCGACGAGCAGCACCAGCAGCACCCCACCGGCGACCAGCAGGGTACGCCGCAACTGGGCGCCGCTGGCCGCCTCGGCCTCGGCCACCGCGTCGTCGAGGATCGTCGTCTCCACCTGGCGGAGCAGGTCCTGCCGACGCTGACTGGCCGACCACCACTGCTGCGCCGGCAGCACCACCGGGGCGGCGGTGGCCGCCGGGATGGTCTGCTCCTCCAGCCGGGTGGCCGCGACGAAACCCGGGTCGGTCGACGTCTGGTCGTACCGGCGGATCTGCTCCTCGGTCGCCACCACCCGGAACGCCCCGAGCGTGGTCAACTGCTGGGCACGCAGGTCACTCAGCCGGGCCTGCGCCTCCCGCCCGTACCGGCCGGTGCGGGACGCGTCGTACAGTTCACCCCGGATCCGGGCCGAGATCTCCTTGACCCGGGCGAGCTCGACGTACCGCAGCACCGCGTCGGTCAACTGCGGTCGGTCCTGACCGGGCGAGGGCTCGGCGAGCAGGTTCAGCAGCAGGTCGATGGCCCGGTGGTAGTTGGCCAGGATGGTGTCGGTGCTCAGCACCGCCGCCGGCACCGCCGCCCGGATGTAACGCACCTGGTCGTACGCCTGGAGCACGTCGGCGTAGGCGACCCGCCAGGACGCGTCGGCGTCGGCCAGCGGGGCGGCGGCCTGGCGCAGCCGCTCGACCGAGGCGTCGGTACGTTCGTAGAGCGGCTTCAGCACGGCGATCGCCGCATCCCGTTCCGGGCCGCCACTGGTGATGCGCAGCGACGCCAGTTCCCCGGTGACCCGTTCCCGTTCCTGTTGCAGGTCGTGCACCAGACCGGTGATCGGCCGACCGATGATCACCTGGTTGGCGAAGTCACTGAGCACGTTGGTCTGCCCGACCAGGCCGGCCACCTGCACGGTCGCCACCACCAGGAAGGCGACCGACGGGATGATCAGCACCGCGGCGAGTTTGCTGCGCATCCGCCAGTCCCGCAGCCGGAACGCCGAGCGCCGCCGGTGGGTCACCACCCGGACATCGAACCGGCGACGGCGATGGTTCGACACCGCACCGTGCGACGGGTCGGGGGCGGTCCCCACACATGCCTCCTACAGACCCCCCGGCCGATCCGGGGAGCGGGGTCCATCCAACCAGCCGGTGAACAGGTGTCAACGGGCCCACCTGAGGTCGGGTTCAGGAAGGATACGGTGGGTGGGTACGTACTGCCGTGGTCGGTGACCGGCCGTCGTCCGTCCGGCTGATGCCTCCGGTTGGTCCGCTCCGGTCGTACCGGTGGGCCCGGCGCCGCGCCGTCACCCCATCCGGCCCAGTGCCACCAGGGCCGCCCCCGTCGCACCGATCTCCGGATTGGGCTCGTGCCGGACCGTACGGGGAGCCAGCGCCGCCGCGAACGCGCCCCGCCACCAGGCCGAGGCGGCGATCGCACCGCCGCCCAGGGTGACCTCGGTGGACTGCTGCACGGTGGACTCGATCTCGGTCAGGTCCACGGCCACCCGGCGGCAGACCGCGTCCATCAACCCGGCGACGATCTCCACCGCCGTGGTGCCGAACCCGATCCGGCCCAGCGACCCGGAGCCGGCCGGGGCGATCCCCGGGGGCCGGTCCCCGCCGAGCCGGGGGTCCGCCGGGACACCACCGCCGGGCGGCACGGCGGCCAGCGCCGCCTCCAGTTCGGCCCCCTCCGGGAGCCGCAACTCCCGGTGCGCCCAGGCGAACAGGTTCCCGCCGGACGAGTAGGCCGCCCCGGTGACCACGTGGTCGTGGTCGACCCGGTAGCGCCACAACCGGTCGGGCAGGTCCGGCAGCACGCTGCCGGCCGGTACCCGCTGCACCAGCCGGACGGCGGCGGAGGTGCCGACGGTCACCGCCGTACGGTCCGGGGTGACGCAACCCGAGCCGACGTTGGACGCGGCGCCGTCCCCGACCGGTGCGGCCCACACCGCCCCGGCCAGCGCCGGCCACCGTCGGGCGCCCTCGGCCCGCAACCGCCCCTGCCAGCCGACCGGGGCCAGGGCCGGCAGCTCCCCCGGGCGGACCTGGGCGATCCGCAGCGCCTCCGGATCCCAGTCGCAGGTACGCAGGTCCAGCAGTCCGGTGCCGGACGCCTGCGACACCGACATCGGCGCCTCGTCCAGCAGCGCACCCAACACGAACTCGACCAGCCCGACGAAGCGGGCCGGGGCGGTCCCGGCGTGGCTGCGCAACCAGGGCAGGCGGACGTTCCAGAAGCACCGGTGCACCCAGGTGCCGGTACGCCGGTGAAAGGCAGCCGCGTCGACCGGACCGGGCGCCTCGGCCGGGGCGTACGGCCGGGTGTCCAGCCAGGTGAGCACCGGTCCCAGCGGCCGACCCGCGCGGTCCAACGGCAGCACCGAGTGCCACTGGGCACTGGTGGCCACCAGCCCGACGTCGGTCAGCCGGCCGGCGGCGGTCAGCTCGTCCAGGCACTCCACCAGCGCGCCCAGGTAACCCGGCCCGTCCAGGGTGCCCGCGCCGTCGTCGCCCACCGCGACGGTGAGCCGGCGGCGGGCCAGCGCCCCGGGTACCGGCACCGCGTCGGCGTCGAGGACCAGCGCCCGTACCGACGAGGTGCCCAGGTCGAGAGCGAGAATGTTCATCGCGGGAAACCGTACCCGTCCGGCGGCCCGCCGATACCCCGCGCACACCGACTGGCCGGGGT
>NZ_WVUH01000184.1 GCF_017614955.1 Micromonospora echinofusca | reverse complement strand
CCGCGAGACCGCCCGCCCCGGAGTCCGGGACCGGGGCCGAGCAGCGGCAGCTCCCCCTCGAACAGGGCGGTCCGTACGGCAGCCGGCTGACCACCGGATCCAACCAGGTCGCCCTGACCTTCGACGACGGGCCGGACCCGAAGTGGACCCCGCAGACCCTGGAACTGCTCCGGCGGTACCAGGTGAAGGCTACGTTCTGTCTGGTCGGGCAGAACGCCCAGCGGTACCCGGACCTGGTCCGGGCGATCGTGGCCGAGGGACACACCCTGTGCAACCACTCCTGGAACCACGACCTGCTGCTCGGCAGCCGCTCCCCGCAGGTCATCGAGACCGACCTGCTCCGCACCAACCAGGCCATCTGGGCGGCGGCGCCCGGTGCCCGGGTCGCCTACTACCGGCAGCCCGGCGGAAACTGGACGTACCCGGTCGTCCTGATCGCCCAGGAACTCGGCATGACCGCCCTGCACTGGACCGTCGATCCGAAGGACTGGAACCGCCCCGGCGCCGGGAGCATCGCGGCCGTGGTCACCGGGAGCACGGTGCCCGGCTCGGTCGTGCTGCTGCACGATGCCGGCGGCGACCGGCAGGGCACGATCGTCGCCCTCGGCACGATCCTGCCCAACCTGGTCCGGCGTTTCCAGCTCGATGCGCTGCCCACCGGGACGGCGTGACGGGACCGTGAGCGGGACGGCGTGACGGGACCGTGAGCGGGACGGCGTGACGGGACCGTGAGCGGGCGGCCGGACAGCCGCCGGGCGGCTACCGTGACGGGCATGATCGAGCGCGACGGGACGACCGGAAGTGCGGACGCGGTCCGGGTCGGCCGGGCCGACCGGCTCACCCCGGCCGAGGTGACCGAGGTACTGGACCTGGCGGGCACCGCCACCTCGGCGGACGGCGCCGCCCCGCTCGCCGAGCACGTCCTGCTGCGGCTCCGGCACCCCGGTGCCCCCGCCACGCACCTCACGGTCCGCGACCCGGCGGGCACCCTCACCGGGTACGCCCACCTCGACCTCTCCGCACCCGGGCAGGGTGTACCGCTGGAACTGGCCGTACACCCGGCCCACCGGCACCGGGGCGTCGGCCGGGCCCTGGTGGAGACGGCCCTGGCCGCGAGCCCGGGCCGGTTGCACGCGTGGGCGCACGGCGACCATCCCTCGGCCGCCGCACTCGCCGTCGACCTCGGCTTCACCCGGACCCGGCTGCTCTGGCAACTCCGTCGACCCCTCGGCGCCGACCTGCCGGACCCGGTCCTGCCCGACGGGGTGGCCCTGCGCGCCTTCGCCCCCGGGGTGGACGACGCCGCCTGGCTGGCGTTGAACGCCCGCGCCTTCGCCGATCACCCCGAACAGGGCCGGTTCGACCAGGAGGATCTGCGGGTACGGATGGCCGAGCCGTGGTTCGACCCGGCCGGTTTCCTGCTCGCCGTGGAGGCGTCGACCGGCAGGCTGCTCGGCTTCCACTGGACGAAGATCCACGGCCCCGACCCGGCTGCCGGCGCCGGTGCGACGCACCGTCCCGCTGCCGGCCGGATCGGCGAGGTCTACGTGCTCGGGGTGGACCCGGATGCCCACCGGGGCGGCCTGGGCCGGGCACTGACCAGCGCCGGACTGGCGTACCTGCGGGCGCAGGGGCTGGACCGGGTGATGCTCTACGTCGACGACGAGAACGCCCGGGCGGTGGCGCTGTACGAGCGGCTCGGCTTCGCCCGCTGGACCGCCCACGTCGTCTACCAGTCGTAAGGAAGGGCCCCCTGTTAACGCTTTCGGTATAGGAGGGGCCCTTCTTAACAACCGCCCCCTGAGCCCCTCAGTTCACACAACGGACAACTGACCCTCAGCTGTCGGCCACCGGACCGGCCGCACCTGTTCACCTCACGTTCACCCACGACCGGCGAACCGGCTACCTGGCGCTCCTAACTTGCGTATCAGCCGGTCAGCGGCTGGCGCCCGGGGAACCGTCCCGGCGCTTTCGAAGACGTGAAGGGAAACCCCTCAGGTGAAGCTCCAGCGGCACGGCACGCTCGCCTGCCTCGCTCTTACCGCGACGCTTGCTCTCAGTGCTTGTGGCTCGGACAACAACGAGCCCGCCGGCGCCTCGGCTTCCGGACCGGCCTCGGCCGCCGCCAACTGCGCCACCGGCACCCTCAACGCCCAGGGCTCCTCGGCCCAGAAGAACGCCATGGCCGAGTGGATCAAGAAGTACCAGCAGCAGTGCCAGGGCGTGACCATCAACTACGAGCCCTCCGGCTCCGGGGCGGGCATCCAGGCGTTCATCGCCGGTACCGCCGACTTCGCCGGCTCCGACTCGGCCCTGAAGGACGAGGAGAAGCCGAAGGCGGACGCCAAGTGCGTCGGTGGGGCCGCGATCAACCTGCCGATGGTGATCGGCCCGGTGGCGGTGGCCTTCAACGTCAACGGCGTGGACAACCTCCAGCTCAAGCCGGCCACCCTGGCGAAGATCTTCGCCGGCAAGATCACCAAGTGGGACGACGCGGCGATCAAGGCCGACAACCCGGGTGCCGCCCTGCCGGCCACCGCCATCCAGACGGTGCACCGGTCGGACTCCTCGGGTACCACCGACAACTTCACCGACTTCCTGACCAAGACCTCCGAGGCCGACTGGACCTTCGGCAAGGCCAAGGAGTGGAAGGCCCCGGGCGGTACCGGCGCCAAGGGCTCGGACGGTGTGGCCAGCCGGGTCAAGGGTGCCGACGGCACCATCGGCTACATGGAGTGGTCGTTCGCCGAGAACTCCGGGCTGAAGATCGCCAAGATCGGTAACGGTGCGGGCGAGTTCGCCGAGCTGACCGCCGAGTCCGCCGGCAAGACCATCGCCGGTGCCGAGATCGTCGGCCAGGGCGACGACCTCAAGATGAAGATCGACTACAACACCAAGGAGGCCGGGGCGTACCCGATCGTCCTGGTGACCTACGAGATCGTGTGCAGCAAGGGCCTCGCCGCCGACAAGCTGCCGCTGGTCAAGGGCTTCCTCGGCTACACCGCCAGCACCGAGGGCCAGGCCGCGCTGACCGAGCTGGGCTACGCCCCGCTGCCGGAGAGCGTCCGCGCCAAGGTCGAGACCGCGGTCAAGAACATCGCCTGACCGACCCCCGTCCCCTGGAGATTCCTCCGTCAACGAAGCGAGCGAGCAGATGGGTGACACCCCTCCCCGCTCGGCCGACGCCGGCACCGGCGCGTCGCGCGTGATCACCGATCACGCCCGGCCCGCCGGTGCCTCGGCGCGTCCGGCCGAGGACGTACCGACCAGCCGTACCCCGGGCGGGGGTGCCCTCGGCGGAGGCGGCGGGCTGCCCCGACGCCGGGCCTTCGGTGCCGAACGCGCCTTCCGTGGCCTGACCCTCGCCGCCGGTACGGCGGTCCTCGTGGTCATCGTCGCGATCGCGGTCTTCCTGGTCGCCAAGGCGGTACCGGCACTACGCGCCAACACGGTGAGCTTCTGGACCTTCGAGGGCTGGTTCCCCAACGACCCCGAACCCCGGTTCGGGATCGGGGCGCTGGCCTTCGGCACCGTGCTGAGCGCCGTGCTGGCGCTGCTGGTGGCGGTACCGGTGGCGCTGGGCATCGCGCTGTACCTGTCGCACTACGCGCCCCGCCGGCTCGGCAACGCCCTCGGTTTCCTGATCGACCTGCTCGCCGCCGTACCCAGCGTGGTGTTCGGGCTCTGGGGCCGGGACTACTTCTCCGGCCCGGTCGCCGACCTGTCCGCCTGGCTGAACCGGTACTTCGGGTGGCTGCCGCTCTTCGGCGGCGACGGCCCGTACGGCGCCTCGATGCTGCTCGGCGCCCTGGTACTGGCGATCATGGTGCTGCCGATCATCACCTCGCTCTCCCGCGAGGTGTTCCGGCAGACCCCGACCGCCAACGAGGAGGCCGCCCTCGCCCTGGGCGCCACCCGCTGGGAGATGATCCGCACCGCCGTGCTGCCGTACGGCCGGCCCGGGGTGATCGCCGCGGTGATGCTCGGCCTGGGCCGCGCCCTCGGCGAGACGATCGCCCTGGCGCTGACCCTCGGCATCACCTTCAACATCTCGTTCAACATCATCGACAACGGCGGTAACACCATCGCCGCGAACATCGCGAACGCCTTCGGCGAGGCCAACGACACCGGCCGGGGCGCGCTGATCGCCTCCGGTCTGATGCTCTTCGCGATCACCCTGATCGTCAACATCACCGCGCGGGCGATCATCCACCGTCGCCGGGAGTTCACGGAGTCGGCCGCATGAGCGAGCACAACGAGGTGACGGCATGAGCACCCTGACCACACCCTCTCCCCGGGCGGTGGACCTGCGGGCCCGCCGGCTGCCCGGGTACGCCCCGATCGGCATCGCCGCGGCGGCGCTCGCGCTCGCGGCGGCGGCCGTCTACGGCGGCGGCATCGGCGGACCGGTCCTCGTCGTCGTCCTCGGCGCGGTCCTCTACCTGGCCGGACTCTACGCGGCCAGCAACGCGGTCGAGGGGCGCCGGGCGGCCCGCAACCGCACCTGGAGCGCCCTGATCCACTCGGCGTTCGTGCTCGCCGTCCTGCCGCTGGCCTCGGTGGTCTGGACCCTGGTCAGCAAGGGCGCGGAGCGGCTGGACGGCAACTTCTTCGGCACCTCGATGAACAACATCGGCGCCCGGGACCCGAACGGCGGCGCCTACCACGCCATCGTCGGCACGCTGGAGCAGGTCGGCATCGCCACCCTGATCACCGTGCCGCTCGGCATCCTCTGCGCGATCTACGTCGTCGAGTACGGCCGGGGCCGGTTCGCCTTCGCGATCCGGTTCTTCGTCGACGTGATGACCGGTATCCCGTCGATCGTCTCCGGCCTGTTCGTGCTGGCCTTCTGGGTGCTGATCGTGTCGCCGGTGTTCAACGACGGTCGGCCCGGCTTCTCCGGCTTCGCCGCCGCGCTCGCGTTGAGCGTGCTGATGCTGCCCACCATCGTGCGCTCCACCGAGGAGATGCTGCGGCTCGTGCCGGCCCCGCTGCGGGAGGGCGCGTACGCGCTCGGCGTACCGAAGTGGAAGACCATCCTGCGGGTGGTCCTGCCGACCGCGCTGCCCGGCATCGTCACCGGCGTGATGCTCGCCATCGCCCGCGCGGCCGGGGAGACCGCCCCGGTCCTGCTCGTCGCGGGCGGCGGTGCGGCGATCAACCTCAACCCGTTCGAGAACAACCAGTCGTCCCTCGCGCTCTTCGTCTACCAGCAGGCCGGTGACGCGTCCCGGTACGCCCCGGCGCGGGCCTGGACGGCGGCCCTCACCCTGGTCGCCCTGGTCCTGATCCTGACGGTCGCGGCGAAGCTGCTCGCCCGGCGGAACCAGCTGAGCCGATGAACACCGGAGGTACCACCACCATGGCCAAGCGCATCGAAGCCACCAACGTGACCGCGTACTACGGGGCGTTCAAGGCGATCGAGAACATCAACATGACCGTCGAACCGAAGACGGTGACCGCCCTGATCGGCCCGTCCGGCTGCGGCAAGTCGACCTTCCTCCGGTCGATCAACCGGATGCACGAGGTGCTGCCCGGGGCCCGGGTGGAGGGCAGCCTGACCATCGACGGCCAGGACGTCTACGACCGGGACGTGGACGTCACGGCGGTCCGCCGGATGATCGGCATGGTCTTCCAGCGGCCCAACCCGTTCCCCACCATGTCCATCTTCGAGAACGTGGTCGCCGGGCTGCGGCTCAACGGGGTCAAGAAGAAGTCGGTACTCACCGACGCCGCCGAGAAGGCGCTGCGCGCCGCCAACCTCTGGGACGAGGTCAAGGACCGGCTGGGCAAGCCGGGCGCCGGCCTCTCCGGCGGTCAGCAGCAGCGGCTCTGCATCGCCCGGACCATCGCGGTCGAGCCGCAGGTGGTGCTGATGGACGAGCCCTGCTCGGCCCTGGACCCGATCTCCACGCTGGCGATCGAGGAGCTGATGTTCCAGCTCAAGGACCAGTACACGATCATCATCGTGACGCACAACATGCAGCAGGCGTCCCGGGTGTCGGACCGTACCGCGTTCTTCTCGATCGAGAAGACCGGTGACCCGGGCCGGCTGATCGAGTACGACAACACCCAGAAGATCTTCACCAACCCGAGCGTGAAGAAGACCGAGGACTACATCACCGGCCGCTTCGGCTGAGGCCGCCGGTTAGGAAGGGCCCCTTCCTATCGCTTTCGGTATAGGAAGGGGCCCTTCCTAACAGGTCAGCACATCAGCAGCTCAGCGCAGCACGAAGCGGGGTTCGCCGTCGGCGGGCAGCTCCAGCCGGGGCGTGACCGGGGTGGCCGCGTCCCGGGTGTCCGCAGCGGCCAGCACCCCGGCCAGGTCACCCGCGGCGGCCACCTCGGTCAGGGTGACCAGGGTCGGCGGCAGCATGGCGAGTTCCCCGGCCGCCGCGCGGGCCAGGGCGTCCGCCGGGCGTACCCACATGGTGTGGTCGGCCTCGCCGGAGACGTCCCGGGTCCGCTGCCCCTCGGGCAGCAGGGCCACGAAGAAGTACGTGTCGAAGCGGCGCGGCTCGAACTCCGGGGTGATCCACCGGCTCCACGGCCGCAGCAGGTCCGAACGGAACGTCAGGTCCCGCCCGGCGAGCAGGTCCGCGAAGCGCAGCTCCCGACGGACCAGCGCGGACCGGGCCGACTCCCAGTCGTCGGAGCTGACGTCACCGACCACGGTCCGCGCGGCCGGGCCGGCGAGCAGCACGCCCGCCTCCTCGAAGACCTCGCGGGCGGCGGCGCACACCACCGCCTGGGCCGGGCCGGCGGCCAGTCCCAGCCGGTCACCCCAGTGCGCCGGTGACGGACCCGACCAGTCCAGGTGCACCTGCGAGTCGGAGGGGTCCACCCCCCCGCCCGGGAAGGCGTACATGCCACCGAAGGCCATCGCCGCCACCCGACGGATCAGGTACACCTCGAAGTCGGTGCCGGCGGGGCGGAGCAGGAGCACGGTGGCCGCGACCCGTGGGGTGGCCGGGACACCGCCCTCGGCGTGGAACCGGCGGGCGTGCTCGACCAGTGCCGGCGGCGCCCCGAAGGTACGGGCGGCGGAATCGGGTCGGTGCGCGGTCGGCTGCTCACTGTCGAGGGTCATTCCGCGAGCGTAGTGCGCCGTCCTGTCCAGTGGGCGGCACGGCTGCCGCCCCCGGGTTCTCGGTTAGCGTTCCGGGCATGACGCGTTGGGGAATCCTGGCCACCGGAAACATCGCCGGCCGTTTCGTCGAGGACCTGCGGCTGCTGCCGGACGCGGAGGTGGTGGCCGTCGGTTCCCGTACCGTCGAGTCGGCCCGGCTCTTCGCCGAGCGGCACGGCATCGGGCGGGCCTACGGCTCCTGGTCGGAGCTGGCCGCCGACGACGACCTGGACGTGGTGTACGTCGCCACCCCGCACTCCGCGCACCACGAGGCGACCATGACCTGCCTGGCCGCCGGTCGGGCGGTACTGGTGGAGAAGCCGATCACCCTGGACCGGGCCGGGGCGGTGGAACTGGTCGAGACCGCGCGGAGCCGCGACGTCTTCCTGATGGAGGCGATGTGGATGCGCTGCAACCCGCTGGTCCGGCGGGTACGCGAGCTGATCGCGGACGGGGCGATCGGCACGCTCACCGGCGTACAGGCCGACTTCGGGGTGGCCGGACCGTTCCCGCCGGAGCACCGGATGCGCAACCGGCTGCTCGGCGGTGGCGCCCTGCTGGACCTCGGGGTGTACCCGGTCAGCCTGGCCCACCTGCTGCTCGGGGTGCCGGACCACGTCACGGCGTGGGCGAAGCTCGGCCCGGAGGGCGTCGACGAGAACACCGGCATCGTGCTCGGGTACGACTCGGGGGCGGTCGCCACGCTGAGCTGCGGCATGCTCGGGCTGACCGGGATCACCGCCGCGGTCACCGGGACCCTCGGCCGGATCGAGCTGCCGTCGCCGTTCTTCCGGCCCGGGCACGCGGTGCTGCACCGGCTGGGCGCCGAGCCGGAGACGGTCCCCGGTGAGCTGGTCGGCAACGGGTACCAGGACGAGGCGGCCGAGGTGCAGCGCTGCCTCGCGGCCGGGCTGCGGGAGAGTCCGCTCGTGCCGCACAGCGTCACCCTGGAGGTGATGACCCTCCTCGACGACATCCGGGAGCGGATCGGCGTCAGCTACACCTGAGGTGTCAGGACGAACGGTCCGGGGGCACCCCGGCGCAGCATGCGCCGCCGGACCGTTCGCAAGGGCCCCTTCCTGTCGTTTCCGGTACAGGAAGGGGCCCTTCTTAACGCGTCACACCGGGCGACCGGCGGTGCCCGCCTCAGGCTGATCGGTGCCGCCTCGACTGAGACGTGCTGCCTCAGCTGAAGAACGGCCGGACCAGGAAGTACATGATCGCGCCGATCGATCCGGCGGCCGGGAAGGTCAGTACCCAAGCCCCGACGATGTTGCCCGCCACCCCCCACCGGACGGCGGAGAGCCGCTTGGTGGCCCCGACGCCCATGATGGCCGAGGTGATGGTGTGGGTGGTCGAGATCGGGGCGCCGAGCACCAGGGCGTTGAAGTAGAGCACCGAGCTGGCCACGGTCTCGGCGGCGAACCCCTCCGGCGGCTTGAGGTCGATGATCCGCCGACCGAGGGTACGGATGATCCGCCAACCACCGGCGTAGGTGCCGGCGGCGAGGACGGCGGCCGAGGTCCAGAAGGCCCACTCCGGGATGAAGCCCGGGTCGTCCTGGTACCCGCCGACGTAGAGGGCCAGCACGACGATGCCGATGGTCTTGGCGGCGTCCTGCATGCCGTGACCGACCGACATGGCGGCGGCCGAGGCGGTCTGCGCCCAGCGGAAGCCCCGGTTCAGCTTGCCCGGGTGCCCCTTCCGGAAGATCCACTGCACGGCGATCATGACGATGTACCCGAGCAGGAAGCCCACCATCGGGGAGAGCACCATCGGGAGGATGACGTCCTCCGCGATGCCCGTCCAGAGCACGGTGCCGGCGGCGGCCAGGGTCGAGCCGACCAGGCCGCCGATCAGGGCGTGCGACGACGAGGACGGCAGCCCGAAGTACCAGGTGATCAGGTTCCAGGTGATGGCGCCGATGACACCGGCGAAGACGATGCCGAGGCTGGCCGTACCGGTCGGGAGTTTGACCAGGCCGCTGCCGACGGTCTTGGCGACCTCGGCGCCGAAGTGCGCGCCGATGAAGTTGCCGACCGCAGCCATGGCGAGCGCCACCCGGGGGGTCAGGGCCCGGGTGGAGATGCTGGTCGCGATCGCGTTTGCGGCGTCGTGGAAGCCGTTGGTGTAGTCGAACGCCAGCGCTACCAAGATCACCGCCAGTACGGCGATGAGTTCCGGGGACACTGGCTCAGGACTCCTTGACCGCGATGGTCTCGATTGTGTTCGCCACGTGCTCGAAGGCGTCGCAGGCCGCCTCCAGCTCGTCGGCGACCTCCTTCATCTTCAGCACCGTCAGCGCGTCGTACTCGCCGGAGAAGAGCCGGACCAGCAGCATCCGGTACGCCTGGTCGCCGTCGTTCTCCAGCCGGTTGCACTCGATCCAGTAGTCCTCGAGAGCCTTCATCGTCCTCAGCCTCGGCATCGCCTCGGCGGTCAGCTTCGCCTGCAGGTCGAGGACGTTGACCAGTTCGTGCATCTCACGCGGCAGCGACGGCAGCTTGGTGAGCCCGTAGAGGTAGAGCAGGTTGCCGACCGCCTCCAGGTGGTCCATCACGTCGTCGAGCTGCGACCCGAGACGGTAGATGTCCTCCCGATCGAAGGGCGTGATGAACGTAGAGTTGATCTTCTTGAAGAGATCGTGGGTGATCTGGTCGCTGTCGTGCTCGACCTCGGTGAGCCGCTCGCTGACCGACTGCACGTCGACCCCCGGCAGGCTCAGCTCGTTGAGGAGCTCGGTACCCCGCACCAGGTTCTGCGCGGCCCTGGTGAAGAGCTCGTAGAAGGCGCCCTCGCTGGGGCGGAAGGAAAACTTCACGGCACGGACCTCGTTGCGTCGGTGGACGGGTGGCGGGTTCCCGAGGGCGGGCTGCCCTGGGGAATGCTAGGAAACAGGAAAACGGCCCATCAGCCGGCCCACCCCTGGCCAACCCGTATTCACTGCTCGTTCACCTGCCGTTCATCTTGCCCCGCGTGGGCGCCGGTGCGGGTCCGGTTCGGGGTCGCTCCGGTGGGCCCGGGTACCCGCCCGGCACCCTGCGCCGGTACCGCCGCCGCGCGGCCGTGCGCCACACGCCCGGGCTCCGCCACACGCCCGGGCTCCGCCACACGCCCGGGCTCCGCCACACGCCCGGGCTCCGCCACCGGCCCGGGACGCGCCACCGGCCCTGCCGCCGCCGGATGGTCCGCCGCTCGCCACCCCGGCTCCTCCGCCGCGAGGCGGCGCCGCTCGTGAGCCACGTCGAAGGTGGGCGGCGGGTACCCGAGGTCGAGGGTGGCAAAGGTCTCACGGAGCAGGTGGGCGACCGCCCAGTCCCGGTACCACTTCCGGTCGGCGGGGACCACGTACCAGGGGGCACGGTCGCTGTCACAGCGGCCGAGCGCCTCCGCGTACGCCGTCTGGTAGTCCCCCCAACGGGCCCGGGCGTCCACGTCCGCCGGATCGTACTTCCAGTACTTGCGCGGGTCGGTGAGCCGTTGCAGGAGCCGTTCCCGCTGCTCCGCGTAGGAGATGTGCAGCATCACCTTCATCAGGGTGACCCCGGCCTCGGCCAGTTCCCGTTCGAAGGCGTTGATCTGGTCGTACCGGGCCCGCCAGACCGGCTCCGGGGTGACCTTCGCCACCCGGGCCACCAGTACGTCCTCGTAGTGCGAGCGGTTGAAGACGCCGACCCGGCCGGGTGGCGGCAGTGCCCGCCGGATCCGCCACAGGAAGTCGTGCCGCTGCTCCTCGGGAGTCGGCGGCCCGAAGGACCTGATGTGCAGGCCCAGCGGGTTCATCGCACCGGCCACCCGCTTGACCACCCCGTCCTTACCGCCACAGTCCATCGCCTGGAGCACCAGCAGCACCCGGCGACCGTCGGACCGGTCGGCTTTCGCACCCGCGAAGAGCATCTCCTGGTGCGCTGCGAGGTACGCCCCGATCCGGGCGACCTCGCCCCGGGCCCAGGTCTTCCGGTCCCCGCCGGTCACGTCCGGGCCGGGCAGCCCCGGGGTGGACCGGGGATCGACAGCGGCCAGGTCAACCAGGCCGTCGTCGCCGGGTACCGCCCGGAGCAGGTCACGAAGGGAGCCGCCCCGGGGGCTGAGGTTGCCATCGCTCATCGCCCGATCATCACGCACCCGGCGCCGTCCCGCCCGTCGACCGGAGACGTCCAACGCTGCCGACCGAAGAACCGACCGGAGACGCCCAGGGCCGTCGCCCCGAGACGCCCAGGGCAGCCGACCGGAGACGCCCAGGGCGGACGCCAGCGGGAAGAGTTGTTAACAAGGGGCCCTTCCTCTACCGAAAACGTTAAGCGGGGGCCCTTCCTTACACTGCCGGGGTGCGGGAGCTGGTGGCGGAATTCGAGGCGGAACGGGCCCATCTGACGGCGGTCGCCTACCGGATGCTGGGCAGCCGCAGCGAGGCGGAGGACGCCGTCCAGGAGACCTGGCTGCGGTACGCGCACGCGTTCGCCGATCCGGCGTACCGGGCCGAGGTCCGCGAACCGCGCGCCTGGCTGACCACCACCACCGCGCGGATCTGCCTGGACGTCCTGCGGTCGGCGCGGGTACGCCGGGAGACGTACCCGGGCCAGTGGCTGCCCGAGCCGGTCGTCAGCCGGCTGCCGGCCGGGGCGGCGACGGGCGGGTTCGCGCCCGACCCGGCGGAGCGGGTCGCCCGCACCGACGAGGTCGGGTTGGCGCTGCTGGTGGTACTGGAGCAGCTCACCCCGGAGCAGCGGGTCGCCTTCGTGCTGCACGACATCTTCGGCACCCCGTTCGCGGAGGTCGCCGCCGTGCTGGGTACCACCCCGGCCGCCGCCCGCCAGCTCGCCTCCCGGGCCCGCCGGACGGTGAGTGACCCGGGGGCACCCCGGCACACCGCCGGTCCGGCGGAGCAGCGGCGGGTGGTCGAGGCGTTCCTACGGGCCGCCGAGAGCGGGGACCTGGCCGGCCTGCTGGCGGTGCTCGCGCCGGGGGTGGTCCTGGTGGGCGACAGTGGCGGGCACTTCCCGTCGGCCCTGCGTCCGGTGCTCGGCGCGGACCGGGTGGCCCGGTTCTGGATCGGGGTGGCCCGGCCGTCGCCGCTCGCCGTCCGGGGCGAGCAGTGGTACCGCCCGGTGCTGGTCAACGGGAGCCTCGGGCTGCTGGCCGAAATGGTCCACCGGGACGGTCGACTGTGGCGCAGCGTGGTCTCGTTCGCCGTCGACGGGGGGCGGATCACCCACGTCTACCAGCAGTCCAATCCCGACAAGCTGCGCGGGGTGGCCCGACTGGCCGACCTGGAGGGCTGACCGTCGGCAGGACCGGGGTCGGTCGCTCAGACCACCAGGGCCAGCCATTTCCGGTACGCGGTGGCGAACGGCTCGGTGCCGTCCCCCAGCACGGTGAACAGCCACCGGGCCGCCGCCTCGGCCTCGACCACCAGGTCGTCCGGGTAGCCGAACCGGGCCCGGTGCTCGGCGAACTCGTCCTCGTCGCGCAGCTCGACGGCACCGGTCGCCCGGCGCCGCACCACGTCGAGGTCGAGGTCGATCAGGTGCACCGTGTCGTCGCCCTCCCAGCGGGCCTGGCTGGCGATGTCGCAGTAGACCTCACTGGTCCTCGGCGGCGGGTTGAACATGCCGGTCCACCAGCCCTGGTGCGGCACGAGCAGCACGAACGGGATCTGCTCCACCGAGGGTCGACCGTGGTAGATGGACCTGGTGCCGGCCTGCACACCGAGCCAGACCCCCAGGTCGTCCTCGGCCAGCCGGCGGGCCGGGTAGTCGCGGTGGGGGGTGCCGTCGTACTTGCGGTAGATCACCCGCACCACATCGCTCGACATGCACCGCAGACTATCCGATACCGCCCGGCCGGCGCCCCTGGGAATAGACCGGGCGCCGTCGATCGGTTCCGAAGAGTGACCTCCGGTCGGGGTGGCGTGCGGGGCACGGTGTCGGCGGCGTTGGGTACCGTCCAACGGTGACCGCGCCCCGCACCACCCTCGGTTTCCCGAAGTCCGTCCAGGCCGGGCGGCGGCGCTCGGGCAACCGGCCCACCGGTGTCGAGTTGCTCACCGCAGCGGTGGAGACGGTGCCCGGCGGCGCCACCCGCCCGGGCCAGCAGCAGATGACGGTCGCCATCTCGGAGAGCATCTCCTCCGGCGAGCACCTGCTGGTCCAGGCCGGTACGGGTACCGGCAAGTCGCTGGCGTACCTGGCTCCCGCGCTGACCGTGGACGGCCCGGTCGTGGTCTCCACGGCGACCCTGGCCCTCCAGTCCCAGTTGGTCGAGCACGACCTGCCCCGGCTCGCCGACGCGGTGGAGCCGTTGCTGAAGCGGCGGCCCACCTTCGCGGTGCTCAAGGGCCGGCACCACTATCTCTGCCTGGCCCGGTTGGACAGCTCGACGGAGGAGGAGCCGGGGGACGCCCTCTTCGACGCCCCGGGCGGGGACGGCGGTGGTGGCGGCCTGCGCTGGCTGGGTGAGACGGGTCGGCTGGGCAAGCAGATCCAACGGGTACGCGACTGGGCCATGGAGACCGAGACCGGCGACCGGGACGAGCTGGACCCGGGCGTGGACGACCAGGTGTGGCGGACGGTGTCGATGCCCGCCCGGGAGTGCGTCGGTGCCGGGCGGTGCCCCTTCGGGGCGGAGTGCTTCGCGGAGGCGTCCCGGGCCCGCGCCCGGGAGGCGGACATCGTGGTCACCAACCACAGCCTGCTCGCCGTCGACATGCTCGCCGGCCGGCAGATCGTCCCGCCGCACAAGCTGCTGATCGTCGACGAGGCGCACGAGCTGGTCGACCGGGTGTCGTCGGCGGCGCAGGCCGAGCTGGTGCCGGAGCTGATCGACCGGGCGGCCCGCCGGGCCCGGCCGCTGTTGAAGCCGGAGACCGCCGAGGCGCTGGTCGAGGCGGCCGACGCGTTGTCGGTGGGGCTGACCGAGACCCCTGCCGGCCGGATCACCGCCGGGCTGCCGGCCGCCCTGGCCGAGGCGTGCACCCTGCTGGACGCGGCGACCCGGGCGGCGTTGGAGGCGATCGGCGACGTGAAGGCCGACGATCCCGATCCGGTCCGCAAGCAGCAGGCGAAGGCGGTGCTGGACGAGCTGTCGAAGACCGCGCAGCGGCTGCTGGAGGAGGCCGACCACGACGTGGCGTGGGTGGAGAAGCCGGAGGGCGCCGGCTCCGGGCGACGGGCGCTGGTCGTCGCGCCGCTCTCCGTCGCGGGCACGCTCGCCACCCACCTGTACGACGAGCGCACCGTGGTCGCCACCTCGGCCACCCTGACCCTGGGCGGACGGTTCGACACGGTGGCCCGGGCCCTGGGGTTGGCCACCACGGAGTCCACCCCGTCCCCGGCCGCGCAGGCGCAGGCCGCCTCGACCCGGGGGGCCGGCGGGGCGGCGGGACGCGACGGCGCCACGTCGGTCC